>CAMEZO010000031.1 GCA_945947905.1 uncultured bacterium | reverse complement strand
CATTCAGGCCTTATGAGGTGGGCAAAGGGTCTCACCTCAAGCTACGCCTGCAGTCTCTCTACCGAGCGTTGGCGGACGAGAACGGGTCGCGAGAGCTCCCGTCTTTGGGAGATCTGCATCAGCTGACCCTAAGAGATGAATTGAGCCGCTTTGCCCCATCTTGGTTAAGCACCATCGTTTCCTTCTTGCTTATCGCCGGAATTCTGGGGACTCTCTGTGGTATTCACAGTGCCGTTGAAAACAATGCGACATTCACGGGGGGGCTGGATTTGAAGAGCCTTACTCCCGCCTTGGAGCCGAGCATGTTGGCCGTGTTCTGTACGGTTGTTCTGATGTGGCTGCGCGGTATCTACATTGCTGTACTGAATCGTTTCCTTCATGAGTTCGACGAACTGACAATGACTGAATTGATACCGTCACTTCAGCCTCAAATTAATATCAACATCGAGGCCGCCGATGAAGGTAGAGGCGAGCGTAATAACTTCGGGGCACTCAGGGAGGCAGCGGAACAAATGGAGCGCCTTGCCAAGGAATTGGGCGACTCAATTGGGAAACAGGGGGAAATTGCGAATCGCATATCGGCTCTTGGCAGGCCGATAGATGAATTAACAAGAAAGCTCGGTGACACCAAAGCATGGAAACAGGTCCTCGATGAAGATGACAGATGCTTCAAGGAGACCCAACAACAGTTGAACAAGATGTCATCATACGGCCTAACGCTCAATGAGAAGATTGACGGGTTGACCCTTGCGATGAGCGGGCTTCGGGAGGAATTCTCATCGCTGACCGAGGTCTCCCTGTCTACGGCAGAAAGGTTGAAGTCTAATGTAGGATTTGTTGAGGAGTTGGCCCGAAAGTCAACAGGTCTTGCGACATATGCCGCAGCACTTCGTCAATGTGATGAGAAGTTAGGCAAAATAACAAGATACGCTGATCTGATTGACCATCTTGCTGATGGTGTGGAGCAGAGTCGGGCACTTGTGCAACAGAAGGCCGGTGATGCTGAGCGCGTTGCAGTGAATACGGAACAATGTGTGCGTCATGCTGAAGAGTTTATCAGGAGTGTGGGGGTAGAGGTTGGTAGTTATGATCGGAAGGTTAAGGATCAAAAAGCAAGACTGAGCGCGGCCCGCAGTGAGGTAGTTAAGAAAGGCGAGGAAATGAAAAATGCTCTGATTTCTCTACGCGACAACATCGAGAAACGAAAGAATTCTTTATCAGGGGATATTTAATGATGAACCAGTTTAATTTACAAAACGAGGAGAACTTCTGGCCCTGTGTCAGTGACATGTTTTTGGCATTGTTTATCATTGCCTTGGTCTTGTATTCAACGGCCTCGAAGAAAGAGGGAGAAGGGGATATAAAGTTTGCCCGACAGACCATTGTGGAATGTGAGGGATTGGTGCGGGATTTGCAGAGGATTATACCCGGAAATGAGCTTTCTGATGTGAAGGTGCCGGAGGAAAGCCACGAGAACAGGACGCAGCCGGAGCTTGCGGCAATGCTATGCTCCCTGCAGAATTGCAAATCCCTGGAACCGGCATTCCCTAATAAACAAATTGCCACAGATGAGGAGCTGGGGGATTACGATAAGGCTATCCTGATGTTATATAGGGCAACGGCTACGAGTGACTCGGATCGGGAGCCTCCGGAGGACTGCTATACTCCTGATGCTCGAGTTCGAAAGCTGAAGTCGCGTATTTTGGACAAGTTGGAGATAGGCAAGATCTCACCGGAAGAAAAGCTCCGAAGGCTTCAGGAGGAGCTGGCAGAGAAAGAGAAAAAGATACGGCAGTTGGAGACGGACTTGGCAGAACTCAGGGAGATTGTTGCCAAGACTCCTGAAGTGGAAGAATTGCTCGCGCGGCAACGTGAACTGGATGCTCAGATCAGAAAACTGAAGGAGAAGCATGCCTCTGTATTGATAGCGAAGGATAACATCATCAACGAACTGCAGAGACGACTCAACTCGGATCCCAGAACAATCGTCATGCAGAAGGTTCGTGAAATCCTGAAGCGGCACGGACTGGATGCAAAGCTGAACTCCGGTGATATTGAGGTGGAGGACGATCTGGGTCTCGTTCGTGTGAAATCATCTGTTGTTAGTTTTAGACAGAAGGTGTATAAGAAATTTACCGGTTTGAAGGAGTTGGCACTCTTGGCTGAGGCACTGCAGGAAATTGCAGAACAGGATAAGGGCGACAAGCTCATCAACAACATTGTCATTGAGTGTCATGCCGATACAGACGGGGATGCATTTGAGAATGAGGAGCTTAGTGCCAATCGTGCGCTCTACATATGGAAGTACTTAGATGGGAGTACACAGGGTGAATTGGCGAAGCATAAAAACAGTAAAGGACTTGGCCTGTTCTCTCATGCCGGTTTCGGTTGTCGCGTTCCCCTCCCCTTAGAGATGGGTGAAAGCCCATATTCTGATGCATACAAAACTCGGTGCAGACGTATTGACATACGCTTTAATTGTAATCCCTATAAAGGAGAGCTGACGAATAAATAAGTATTTTCTAAGGTCGTGCCGGAACTTTACCTCAGTTTATGGAAGTACTGGGAGGCTCTGCCAACGCTCATGGCCTTCGTCATCGTGACGGCTGTCTTTGCCGTAACGTTGATGATATGGGCATGGCTGTGGAATAAAACGTGGCGAGAGAGACATATGGCACAATTCTTCATCATTCTGACGCTGGCCTCACTGCCCGTCTTCTTCATGGTGATGAATACATACACAGCCCGGCGTATCTTGGCAGAGGAAGGGGATCCGCTTACTCGGAATATACCTCGTATGCCTATCCGGGAGGCCCGAGATATTCTGCTCAAATCTGCTGAGAATCTGCCACGCGAGGTGTCCGGTGAAGCCCGTATAGATGCAATGTACGATGATTTGTGTCGCCAGTATAATCTTTATGCTATCCGCCATGGGAAGGTGCTTTCGGCTAAGATCACGTCGGCTGTCCCTACTAACAGCATGGTCCGAAAGCTGTTGGCAGAGATTTATCGATACAGAATCCACTCTGTCAAGGTGAACGAGCTCATGACAGCCCCGGGTATTGGGGATGAGTTACATGAGGAGGTTTGCCGCACACTGGCTCGCTGCCAATTAGAACCCAGACGAAAGGCATTTTCTGCCATGAGCCAACGTTCAGTCACTCTTTACCTGCTATGGCTCATAGCATGGGCATTACTGATATCCATCTGTGCCCTCAACGACATACGGTGTATTCCACCCCTTAGATAATAGATACATTCGGTCAAGTGACAGGAATAAGATTCTGCGGAGCCACGATGAATAAGGTTATTCAGAATTCCGTAAAATCAGGCATGAGAAAGGGAGCCTACTCTATCAAAAAGAGGCAGAATGACGCACGCGGAGCGAACGCGCTTCAGTTCCGTGACTGACAGGATATGGCCCCCTACCCTGTTCAATCTTCTGCGCGGAGGGAGGGGCGGGAGGTGACGAACATGAAGACGGCGCCGACGGCGGCGCAGAGGAAGGCGTACATCAGGAAGGTGGAGGGGGAGGTGGGGTCGCCGACGAGGTGGGTCAGGAAGATGACCAGGAAGTTGCCGAGGGTGCTGGTGAGGAACCAGAAGCCGGCGACGGTGCTTTTGAGGTTCTTACCGGCGGCGGTATAGGCGTACTCCAAGCCGGTGGTGCTGACGAGGATTTCCGAGACGGTCAGCAGGAAATAGGGGATGCACTGCCAGAGGATGGAGAGCGAGGCGCCGGAGTCGAGTCTTTGTTGGAGGACGGCCACGACTCCGTACGAGATACCGGCCAGGACAATGCCCACCCCCATGCGCTTGAGGGGGCGGCTCCAGCGGCCGATGTGCGGGTATACCAGGAGGGTAACCAGCGGCACGAAAATCATGATCAGCAGGGGGTTGAAACTCTGCATCTCTTCTGCGCCGAAAGAGAAAGGCACCCCGCAGCAGGAGAAGGCTACCGGGCGCATCATTTTACCCTGCAACACCCAACTGGTCATCGTCTGGTCGAAGAGGCTCCAGAAGGGAATAATCATGAGGAACACCACCAGAACACGCAACAGGTTACGGTTCTCGCGCAGGCGCTCCGCCGAGTAGCGTGACTCCAGCACGCTTCGCGGCACAAAAAGCATACTACCCGTTATACCGAAGAAATTATTGACTCCGAACACAGAGGCTATTTTAAGCCCGGCAAACAGCAATGCAAGCAGATACAACACCAGCGCCAGACCGCCCCAAAGGGCCGCCACACCGCCCCCTGCCCCGGTCAGGGTCGCCAGGCGCTCCGCCCCCTGCATCGTCTGCATCCCCAGCAGCACCACAAGCGGAGCCAGCACCACAAAGGCAGCAACCGCCAAGGCCGTGTTCTCTGCCCTATCCACCGAAGCGGCCCCGTATCGAGCCACCGCCGCAGCCTTGCCCCGAAAGACACGGGTAAACAAAGCCGGCAGGAACTCCGGAAAAACCGGCTGCTTGTGCAGGTAGCTTTTACGCCCGCACCAGAAGAAGAGGGTAGCAATTCCCATAAAAATACCCGGAACCGCAAAAGCCCAGGAATACCCCCACGTTTGGCGAATAAAGGGAATAATCAAAAAGGAACCGAAGGAACCCAGATTAATCGACCAATAGAAAGCCGCATACACCCGCGTCATCATTTCCTTGGGATAATGACCGCCCTCCACTTGGTCGCCGACGAAAGCAGAGACACAGGGCTTAATCCCCCCTGCCCCGAGCGCAATGATAAACAGGCCCACGAAGAGAATCTGCGTACGCGCCTCGATGCTACCCACCAAATCCGAACAAGCCAGCACCCCGTGCCCCAGGCAATAGAAGAGCGAGACGTACAGAATCGTACGATACCGCCCCACAAAACGATCCGCCACCCAGGCCCCCAGCAACGGCAGCACATAGATAAGAGCCTTAAACAGGTGTACCGCCGAAACGGCGGCACCCTCACTCATGAGCAACACATTCGTCATGTACAGCGTCAGGATGCTGTTCATGCCGTAGAAACTGAAGCGCTCACAAGCCTCGTTTCCGATGATATAGCGAGTCTGCGGGGGGAAGTTCATCGTCCCGGGTATCAATTCAGCGAGGCATCCTTAGAGAAGCCCAACTCCAGGGACTCATAGCAGCTCTGCAGCCAATCAATCAGCAGCAGAGAGCGAAGGGCCGCATCACTGCGCTCGCGCAGCATCCCCTCCACCACGCGCGTCTGCAAGTCATCCACCACCTCACGCCCCGTCACAGCCACCACCGTCGCCGTACCGGCCGCGTCATCCACCGCAAGCGGAGCCAGCTTACCCGTAGCCACGGGACGCAGCGCCGCAAGATTCACCCCGCTCGGCACAGACTCACCCGACAGCATACCGGCCGGCCCGAAGTCCTGCACCGTGGCGCCGGCCTCCTTAGCCTTCTCGAACGCAGCGGCAACGCCCCCCGGCAGAGCGGCCTCCACGGCTGCATACATCTTCTCGGCAGCCTCGGACAGTGCATTGGACTCCCGCTCGCGCTTCAGCGCAGCGAGCGCATCCGCCTTAGCCTCCTCATAAGGCAGCTCCGCGGCGGGCTCGATGGCATCCGCACGCACCACCACAATCTTGTTATCCAGCGTAGCAAGCGGCTCACTGTACTGGCGCACCTTACGGCTTGCGTCCTCCTTACCGCCCTTCCGCAGTTCCTCCAGCGCAGCAGGAGTAGGCGCGTCACCGGTATCAGCGAAAGCAATCTCCGCCAGGGACTTCGTGGTATTCTTGTCACGCACCTGCAGCTTCAGCCCCTCCGGCGCATCCTCAAGGGTGCAGAGCTCGTAGCTCACCCCCGCCTTACCGTCTGCCGTACGGAACGAGAAAGGAGCCTCCGGATTCTCCGATGCCTCCTGCAGAATCTCCTCGAACCCGGTACCGCCGGACTGGTTGAGCAGGCTCATCACATTATCCGCCGCGCCGGAAAGCTCATTGAGCATATCCTCGCTGCCGGGAGTCAGCGTAAACACGGTAAACATGCGGCGCTCCTTGCTCTTAAAGTCAGCCTTGTGAGACTCCCAATACGCCTTCACCTCCTCCTCCGTAGGCTCCGCCGGAGCCGGAAGACTGCCGCGCTCCAGCGTAGCGCAGGTACCGGAAATCCGCTGGGCGAAAGACTCCGCCTGCGCCTTTGCGGCGGCGGGGGTCTGCCCCAGATCGCCCAGCATCAGATTCTGAAGACTCTCCCACACCATCAAATCCGCCACAACCTCACGCACACTGTGCTCCGTCGAGCTGCTGCCCATCCCGCCGCTGTGCCCGGTGAGACGGCGGTAGAAATCCGCATCGAAGCTGCCGTCCGCCTTCGCAAAGCAAGGCATGCTGCGCAGATAATTATCCACCTGATCCTTGGAGGGATAAATACCGAGCCGCTGAGAGAGTGCGCTGAGCACCGCGCGATTGACCGCGATATTCACCTCCGACTTCGTTGAAAAACCGTGTGCCCAAGCCTGCAGCGTCGCATTCAACGCCTCCCGGCTCTCGGCGTACTCCGGGTGGCTCTTCACCCATTCCTCCGCGGCCACCAGCTCGGCGCCCTCCAACTGCTCATTGCCGTCGGAATCGAAACGCTGTACCAGCTTCTCATACGCCTCGCGTTGCAGGCTCTGCGCCACATGCAGCGCCATCTCGCCGGAGGCATGAGCATCCTGGGTCGTATAGCGTGTGCCGTTCACCTGAAACAGGAAATCACGCGAAAAAGCACTTCCACGGCCGGAATAATCCATCAGCAACAGGCCCAAGCCGACAATACCGATGACGATAATCACCAAAATGGAATTTCTGCGGATAAACTCGAGTACGTTCATGATTTTACAGGAAGAATGTGCGCGTGAAAAAAGCGGTAATGCGGTTATTGTACCCGATTTCGGCGCGGTGGCAAGCCTAATTTACGGCACGCAGGTATTTTCGTCCCATTATTCAGGCTTGACACAGGGCCGCCGGTGGGGTATCTTCTTGCGCATGACATTGTTTCGCACCATAGCCGCCGCGGCACTGCTGATGGCCGCCCCCCTCTGCCGGAGCACGGAAGTCATCATGGCCGGCGGCGTAGCCCTCAAGAGCTGGGAGCACCTGCGCGGCCCCGTGGCACATGATAATTGGTGGGCAAACTTTGTACGGGCATCCACCATCTGCATCGCCTCCATTCAGGCCAAGGATCCCAAAGCCTCCATTGTTT
This sequence comes from uncultured bacterium, assembly GCA_945947905.1. GTDB lineage: Bacteria > Verrucomicrobiota > Verrucomicrobiia > Verrucomicrobiales > Akkermansiaceae > Akkermansia. The sequence goes on along the minus strand of CAMEZO010000031.1, from coordinate 11,315 downwards.
GGATTGTCTACCGCCCGGCCTACATTGCCCGCGGCAAGGAGGAGGGCAAGGACTACGTGCGCAACATCCGGGAGACCGCGACCAAATACAAGGTCAAGCTCGTCTGGGCGGATACCGCCGAGCAGGCCTGCCGCGCCGTCAACAAGGCGGCCCCCGTCACCTCTTTCTACTACTTCGGCCACTCCACCGCCCACGCCATGATGCTCGACTACAGCAACGACATCATTGCCGCCTCCACCCAGTGGATTCACGAGAAGGATATCGGTAAACTCTTCCGCAAAGAAGCCTTCGCCCCGAATGCCTACTGCATCAGCTACGGCTGCTACACCGGCAACAGCATGAGCGCCTCCTGGCAGAAAGCCCTCGGCCTCCCCCTCTGGGGCAACACGGAATCCACCCGCTACTACCCCGTCGGCGACGGTAAATTCCCCGAAGGCGCCGGCAAATGGGTGCATTGAGCCCCGCGGTTCACGCCGTACAGCGAGACAGAAACAAGCGCGCAGCAACCGAGACACGATTTACCCCCTGTCTACCGCGGTAGGCAGGGGGCTTAAGGTGTGGGGGGAGGGATCAAAGGCGACCGTGGCAGGTGCGGGCGATGACGTCGTCCTGCTGCTTGGGAGTGAGGTCGATGAACTTGACCGCGTAACCGGAGACACGGATGGTGAAGTTCGCGTACTCCTCCTTCTCCGGGTGGGCCTTGGCATCCAAGAGACGGTCAACGCCGAAGACATTGACATTCAGGTGGTGGGCGCCTTGGTCGAAGTAGCCATCGAGCACCTGGACGAGGTTCGCGGTGCGCTCTGCATCGGAGTGGCCGAGGGCATCCGGGTTGATGGTCTGGGTATTGGAGATACCGTCGAGCGACCAGTGGTAGGGGATCTTCGCCACGCTGTTAAGGGAAGCGAGAAGCCCGTTCTGCTCGGCACCGTAAGAAGGCGAGGCACCCGGGGAGAACGGCGTGTAAGCAGGCCGCCCATCCGGCATAGCACCCGTCGCCTCACCGTAAACCACGTTGGACGTGATGGTGAGCAGCGAGGTCGTGGCCGTGCTGTTGCGGTAAGTGTGGCGGCGGCTGACCTTCTCCACAAAGGTCTTGAGCAGCCAGATACCGATCTCATCCGCGCGGTCGTCATCGTTGCCGTACTTCGGGAAGTCACCCTCCGTCTCGAAACCGGTGGTGATACCCTCCGCATCGCGCAGGATGCGAACCTTCGCGTATTTGATAGCGCTGAGCGAGTCGATCACATGCGAGAAACCGGCGATACCCGTTGCGAAGGTACGGCGCACATCGGTATCGATGAGGGCCATTTCCGCCGCCTCGTAGTAGTACTTATCGTGCATGTAGTGGATGAGATTGAGCACATTGACGTAAATATCAGCGACCCAATCCAACCAGAAATCGAACTTCTCCATCACCTCATCGAAGTCGGCATACTCGCCGGAGATACGCTCCATCTTCGGCCCGCACTGGATACGGTGCTTCTCATCGAACCCGCCGTTGAAGGCATAGAGCAACGCCTTGCCGAGGTTCGCACGCGCCCCGAAGAACTGGATCTCCTTACCCGTCTGCGTGGCCGAAACGCAGCAGCAGATGGAGTAGTCATCCCCCCAAACGGGCTTCATGACGTCATCGTTCTCATACTGAATGGAACTGGTCGCCACGGAAATCTTGGCGGCGTAACGCTTGAAATTCTCACCCAGCTTGGAAGAATAGAGCACCGTCAGATTCGGCTCCGGGGAGGGTCCCATGTTCTCCAGCGTGTGCAGGAAGCGGAAATCCGTCTGCGTCACCATGCTGCGGCCATCCATACCGATGCCCGCCACCTCCAGCGTAGCCCAAGTGGGGTCGCCGGAGAAGAGCTGATTGTAGGACGGAATGCGCGCAAACTTGACCATGCGGAACTTGAGCACCAAGTGGTCGATCAGCTCCTGCGCCTCCGACTCCGTGATGAGCCCGCGCTCCAGATCCCGGCGGATGTAGATATCCAGGAAAGTCGAGATGCGGCCCACGCTCATGGCGGCACCGTTCTGCGTCTTGACGGCGGCGAGGTAGCCGAAGTAGAGCCACTGGCAGGCCTGGTGAGCGTTGGCTGCGGGCTGCGAAATATCGTGCCCGTAGATGGCCGCCATCTCCTTCATCCCCTTGAGGGCCTTGATCTGCATGGAAATCTCTTCCCGCTGGCGGATAACCTCGTCATACATGTTACCACAGCCGCAGTTGAGCAGGTCGTTCTCCTTTGCCTCGATGAGGTAGTCGATGCCGTAAAGAGCCACGCGACGGTAATCCCCCACGATGCGCCCGCGCCCGTAGGTATCCGGAAGACCGGTCACGATATGTGTTTTGCGAGCCAGACGCATCTCCGGCGTGTAGGCAGAAAAAACACCATCATTGTGCGTGGTGGTGTACTCCGTAAAGATGCGCTTAAGCTCCGGGTTGACGGTGTAGCCGTAGGTCTCCGCCGCCTGCACGGCCATCTTGATACCGCCGTAGGGCATGAACGCACGCTTGAGCGGCTTATCCGTCTGGATGCCCACAATCTTCTCCAGATCCTTGAGCTTCTCATCGATGTAGCCCGGGCCGTAGGCCGTGAGCCCGCTGACGACCTCCGTCTCGCACTCGAGCACACCGCCGCGGGCGCGCTCCTCCTTCTGGAGCTTCTGCAGAGCCCCCCAGAGCTTATCGGTCGCCTCCGTGGGACCGGCCAGGAAGCTCTCGTCCCCGTCGTAGGGTTGGTAGTTTGTCTGAATGAAGTCACGCACGTTGACCTCATCTTTCCAAATGCGGCCTGCAAAGCCGCTCCACTGCTCGTAGTCCTTGCCGGGCTTCAATTTCATGGTATGTAAAAATGTTGTGAATGGGGGGGATGATGCCGGCCACCGAAGCAGCCGGGATGGCGATGCGCGCTTTATACCATGCAGCAGCCGGGGATGCAAGCCTTTTTTACCCCACGGAAGCACTTTTTGCCCCCGAGTTCGGCAACAGAAACTGCTCCAGGGCCGCAAGCAGGGCCTCCGGAGGCCCCTCGAGCAGCGACGCAGGGGCCGTCGTACGCCACCGCAGCAGGCGCGAAACGAACTGCAGATACAGCTCCGGCTGATGCTCCGGCACGGCCAGGAAGAAAATGAGATGCGCCCGCTGCTCCGGCCAAGGGATACCCGCCGACGAACGCGCCACGCAGAGCAGCGGCCCCGCAAGCCCCGGCACACGCGCATGCGGCAGGGCCGTACCGTGCCCCAGGTAGGTCCCGATCTCCTCCTCCCGCTCCCAAGCCAGTGCCGGCAGGTCAGCGGGCAGGCCGACCCCGGGACAGCGCCGGAGACACTCCTGCGCCAGCAAACGGATGGCAGCGCAGGAATCCGGAGCCTCCAGAGGCTCTCGAACCACGAACAGATGCATCAGAGGAGAAGAGAACATGCAGGCGCAAAGGTAGCACAGACGCGCACAGGAAGCAAGGCCATTCCGCCGGTATGACAGGCTTGCCCTGCCCCTCCGCCGCGCGGAAAGCACCCCAAAATGCACCGCACACGCAAAGATATGTTGCACACGGGGGCAAAATGCGCTACAATGGACGCGCAATGCTGAAGAAGACGCTACTTGCTCTGCTGCTCGGACTGACGATGCCTGCATCGGCCGTCCGCCCCGGGGACACCGAGACACAGGCCCCGCAGGAGGAGGATGCCCGCGCCCTGCCCGTGGATGACGAGGAAGAAACCGCCGTGGAAACCGTGAAACTGGGCGGCGAGGACCGACTCGAGGTACACCAAGGAGTGGAACCCGGGGATGCCGATGACCCCACACAAGCCGCCGTGGACAGCTCCGGCGACTTCGGGCTGAGCGGCAGTGAAGGCACCCGCACCGGCCCCGTGATGCCGCCCCCCGGGTTGACCGAGGACGACATGGCCGTGCAGGACCCCTCCCGCGAGACCTACGCCACCACCCGACGCAACGCGCGCACCATGTCCCTGACGGTACCCGGTCCCCGCGGGATGGTGACGGACCGCATGGGCCGCGTGATGGCAACCTCCGAGGTAGCGTACCAGCCCGCCATCGACTTCGGCCAACTGACGGATGAGAGTGAAGCGAATATCCTGAGCATCGCGCACCGGGTAACAGACGAATACACACGCCGGGGTCTGAAGATGAGCGAGCTGAGCGATGAGAAGATACTCGCCCACTACCGGGACCGCCGCTGGCTCCCCCTGCCCGTGGGCCCCACCGTGCGGGGAACGGCCCTGCCGCAGAAGGTTCGCGATGCCGTGGCTGCCGTACCGCATGCCAAGCTGGTGCCCAACTACATCCGCCTGTACCCCAACAAGACAACCGCCTGCCATATTCTCGGTTATACAGGCATCAAGGCCAAACTGCCCACCGGTCCCATCAACCACAACGACCCCATCTTCGAGAACCACGAAGGCCGCGCCGGGCTGGAACTCAAGTTCAACAAACAACTCACGGGACGCCCCGGGGTGTGGCGTCTGATGTTCGATGAGAACGGCAAGAAGATTCTCGACGAGCTGCAGATCAAGCCCAAGGCCGGCGGCACGGTGGTGACGACCCTGAACCTGGAGTGGCAGAAGGCGGCAGAGGAAGCCCTCTACAAGAACACGCACCATCGCGGGGCCTTCGTCCTCATCGATGTGCACACCGGCGAAATCCTGGTGCTGGCGACCGCCCCGAACTTCGACCCGAATGTTTTTATCCCGAAAATCTCCGAGGAGGACTACAAAAAGCTGCGCGAAGACCCGGCCACACCACTTGTCAGCCGTGCCTTTGCGGGTGTGTACCCCCCCGCCTCCACCTTCAAGACCATCACCGTGGCGGCTGCCCTGCGCTACGGGATCGTGAAAGAGTCCACCCACATCTTCTGTCCCAGCAGCATGCTCATCGGCGGCTACCGTTTCGTGAACCACAGCCGTTTTGAGGGCAGCATCAACTGCGTGACGGCGCTCGCCATCTCGAATAACCCCTACATGTACCAAGTGACGGCCACCATGGAACCCGCCGTCGGCGCCGTCCGTCTGTGTGACACCGCGCGGCGTTTCGGCTACGGACTGCCCACGGGCATCCCCCTGCCGGAGAAAGCGGGTCTGGTACCGGATGAGCACTGGATGAACCGCAACTACGGCCGCGGCTTCAAGAAAGGCGATGAGGCGAACATCTCCATCGGCCAAGGCCCCTTGCTGGCCACCCCGCTGCAGGTGGCCCATGCCTTCAGCGGCATTGCGAACGGACGCTACCTGCCCAAGCTGCACCTCGTCAAGCAGGTGCTGGATTCCGACGGCAATGTGGTCTACCAATTTCAACCCTCCGCCCAGAACAGCCTCAAGGACTTCGGGGAGGCCCTCGTGACCGTGCGCAAAGGCACCAAGGCCGTGGTGAACGGCGGCTCCGGCCGCGGGGCGCAGCTGGGTTATGTGAGCAATGCCGGCAAGACCGGCACCGCCCAGTGGGGCCCGCCCTCCGAGGATCGCCGCCTGGCTTGGTTCGCAGGCTATGTGCCCGCGGATGCGCCGCGCTTTGCCTATGTGGCGCTGTACGAGGGTAACAAGGGAGAGCGCATCTCCGGCGGCCGCATGGCGGCTGCTATCGTGCGCGCCTTCTTCAACCGCGTCAAACCGAGTATGCAGGAAGCCCTCAAGGCTGAACCCATCCTGCCGGGCGGGGCTCGCGATGAGGTAGCCGAGGAGGTGACGGAAGAGGAAGCCGAACAGGCCGCCGCCCTGCAACGCGCCAAGGAGGAAAGCGCCCGCCGTGCCCGGGAGGGCGCGCGTGTTCGCAGTGAACGCAGCGGTTGGGACGAAACGCGCTCGCGCGATTGATCATTTTTTTCTTGATAACATACAGAAACACCGACATGAAAAAACTGGAAGGTAAAACAGCCATTGTCACCGGTGCCGGCAGAGGCATCGGCAACGCCGTCGCCCGCCGCTTTGCGGCAGAGGGCGCCAAGGTCATCCTCATTTCCCGCAACCCCGCCTCCTGCGGCGGCGCGGCGGAGTCCATCAACGCGGACTACCCCGGCAGCTGCACGGCATTCCCCTGCGATGTGGCGGACCCCGAGGCCGTTACGGCCTGCGTCAAGGCCATCCTGGCAGAGTACCCCGCCGTGGACATCCTGGTGAACAACGCCGGCATTACCAAGGACGGCCTGCTGATGCGCATGAAAGATGCAGACTGGGACGCCGTCATCTCCACCAACCTCAAGAGCGTTTACCTCTTCATCAAGGCCCTGATGCGCCCGCTCATGAAGAGCCCCGCCGGCCGCATCATTAACATGAGCTCCGTGGTCGGCATCACCGGTAACGCCGGGCAGGTCAACTACGCCGCCTCCAAGGCCGGTGTCATCGGTCTCACCAAGTCCGTGGCGCAGGAGATGGCCTCCCGCAAGGTGACCTGCAACGCCATCGCTCCCGGTTTCATCGCTACCGAGATGACGGACGCCATCCCGGAGAAGGCCAAGGAAGCCATCGTGGCGCGCATTCCCCTGGCGGACCTCGGCAAGCCGGAGGACATCGCGAATGCGGCCCTCTTCCTGGCCTCGGATGAGGCCCGCTACATCACCGGCCAGGTGTTGGTGGTGGACGGCGGCATGACCATGTAACACCCCACACTTTCCCGGCGGGTATGGACTTCATCGTGGCGGCGGCGGCCAAGCCTTCGCTGGCTTACGCACGGGAGGGCGTGCGCTTCTTCGAGGAGCGCCTGCGCCCCCTCGGCAAGGTCGAGTTGCGCTATGTGAAGGCCGGCCCGTCGGAGGAGGTGTCGCGCCGGCTGCTGGATGCCACCTCCGGCTGCCTGCGCATTGCCCTGGACGAGCGGGGAGAGAACTGGACCACGCGCCGTTTCGAGGCCTTGGTGCGGGAGTGGCAACTCCGCGCCGTCAAGCACGTGGCTTTCCTCATCGGTGCCGCAGACGGCCATACCCCGGCCCTGCGCCGCGCCTGCGATTTCTGCATGTGCCTGGGCTGCCACACCATGCAGCACGAGCTCGCCCTCGTCGTCCTCCTCGAGCAGCTCTACCGCGTCCACACCCTCCTCGCAGGCTCGCCCTACCACAGGGACTAAAAGTCTTGACTTTTTTGGTTTAATGGGCTTGTCACGGCACGCTGACGCCTCTGATCTTGCCCCGTGCAGGACCATGCGCAACAAAGCGTGCCTTTATTTTTACGAGCAATCTGTTCTTTGCAAGGCTAAATGCACCATATGACGTGATTATTGACATGCCTCCTTCTTTTTGCGAAAATGGAATCCAAAGGCTCTTGTTTTACTGCGGGATGATTGACCCCCGAAGATTGTGCGCGGATAACAATTTATCCACATGGCAAGGACGTCGACATCTTCCTGCTTGAGGTCCGATAAAGAGGTCCCTTTAGGCAGGAAACGGCGAATCAGGCGGTTCGCGTTTTCGTTGCTTCCTCGCTCGGAAGCACAGTAGGGATGCGCATAGTAGAGGGAAGTCCTCGGCCCTTCGCCCGGACACGACTTGACGATGCCCTCGGCATCCAAGAACTCGCATCCATTATCGCAGGTGATCGACTTGAAAAGCTCCTTGAAACGCTCGCCGTAGAATTGCTCCGGGAGATCGAGTGCAGCACAGACGCTTGCGGCCGTCTTGTCTTTCATCACAAGGATATGTTCAGCACGGGTTTGACGCTCCGTGAGAACGAGCAGTACGCCCTTTGTGCCACGGGGGCCGACGACAGTATCCATTTCATGATGTCCGAATTCTTTTCGGTTGTTAATAACATCAGGTCTCTGCTCAATACTCACCCCGCGAAGGTTGTTGTGTGCCAAGCGTTTACGGACACTCTCCCTGCGGGGTTTGTGAGGGCCCTGTACCATCTGCTCCGACAAGACCGGAAACCCATAGAGGTAAACGTAGTTATAGAGTGTTCTCTGACTGACTCGCACGTCAACGCCATCTTGAATGAGGCGTTGACGTGCGGCGGCGATGGAGTATCTGCGGTCGATGATGAGTTCCTTGAACCTTGCTACCGGTGCATGGTCGCAACCGATCTTGAGATTCGGGCCCTTAGCCGTCATGTTCTCCGCGTGCCGTTCGGAGGCAAAGTCGGCTGAGTAGGTCCGGAACTCCCTGCGCTCCGTGTCGATGTGAGTGACCATGCCCCTCTTGATTTCACGGGAGCCGGTGCTGTGGGATACGTTGAGACGGCGCGCTGTTTCACGCACGGAAATTCCCTTTTTATACCGGGAGTCGACGAGCCGGTGCCCCGAGTCGGTGAGGTGCCGGAATAACCGCCGCCGCGGAGAGTCAGGATGTTCTGTGGTGGTATTTGGTAGTAAGGATGGATTTGATTAAGGTGCTTACCGGAATTTTACCGCGTTTGGTTACAGAAAGCAATAATAACCTATGTCTTGGAGGTGGTGCACTTAATTATGCAATGCAGAAAAAAAATTTAATCACCCTGCTCGTTGCGGTTAAAGCCCATGCGTGTATAACCCCGGGCACACTCCTCCGGCGAGCCGTAACGCCTTGTCAACTGCGCCACTCGCGAATCATACAAACGCAGCCGCGCCTGTATTTCTCTCTCATACGGCGCCAACCAACCATCGGCCAGCACCAATCCCGGTATCGGAGGTCTTCTCATATCCGCTCCCTATCTTACTCTCCTTCCCGCCCCTTGGCAAGCTAATTCGCGCCGACCGCACGCTTTTTCGCAGGGGAGCAAGGGCTTACTGCGTGCGGAGGAAGGAGCCGGAGCGGATGCGGTCGATGGCCTCGGTCCAAGGAACGCCGTTGCAGTAGAGCTGCTTGGTAACGACGGATCCGTCCGGGCGGGCGATGAGGTCAACCGTAACGGTTATGGGCGGAAAGGGCTTATCGTAGCCGTAGCATTCCTTCCATATACGCGGGAGGTTACATTTATCCTCCGGCAGGTAGTGGCGGACGGAACAGAGGAACGAAACCCAAACAGCACAGGGCGACAGGTCTGCCTCGGTAGGTTCGTAGAAGTGCGCCTCCGGGTGATTCTGCACGAAGCTGTCGCACTGCCAGAACCGGCACAGATCGCCCTCGGAAACAATGCGCACCTCACCGGGGGCGGCGGAATCCTCCTTGCTGCCGCGCGCCTCAATGCGGGCGACCTCCCAGCAATCATCCGCCCCCTTTGTATAGAAAACCGCGATGGGTGTAGGCGCCCCGTACTCCTCCAAGGGAGCGGCATCGTCAGTCAGGGCCTCGGTGCGCGGCAGATTTCGATAAGACGCGGCGATTTCCGGCCCGATGTAAAGAGACTTGCCGAGCTTGGGAGACTCGATAGGAATCAGCTCCCGGAAGGTCAGGGATTGATAACACCCCCGGAAGAGGTCCTGTGGATCATCATCCCTGACACGCAGGCGAAAGCAGGGAGATTGCTCCAGCTCCACAGTGCGCAGGGCGTACTGAACACCGAGCCAGACGACCTGGGCAACGATAACGAAGATGAGACACAGAGAACGTTTATTCATGACGGGGAGAGGGAGCTGAATTTTTGATACGGACTATGAGCATCTGACGGCGGTCATGCAAGAGATAGGCTCCGACAGCAAGCAGAAGCCCCATCAAAACAAGTGCGAAACCGGAGGCAGAGAGGGAGCCGGCAAAGTTGAAAAACACAATGACCCCGGACAACACGATGAGCATCGTGCCGTAATTGACCCACGACACGCGCCGGGCAGAGCCGCCGATGTACATCAACAGACCTCCGAAAACGAAGATGCAAGCGGCACGCAGCAGCCTGTAAACAGAGGTATCACCGGCCAAGAGCATGCACAGCAGGAAGAGTGCCGCACCCCCGCCCCACACAAGGGTGAGCCACAGGCGCAGCGAAACCCCGCGCGGGCGCAGTAACAAACCGGCCACCGCAATAACCGCTGCCAACGGCATGTATTTCTGCGTCGGGGAGAATACCGCTGAGTACATACTCATCCCGCACCACACCCAGAGGAATACAAGGGCCGCCGGGACGGCCAGCCAGTTGTAGCCCTCCCAAAGACTCTCCCCCTCCCGCCGACGCCTCTCGGCCACAAGCCAAACGAGCAAGGGGTAGAGCATCCCCCAATACATAAGGCTTGCCGAGGGCAACACATCCCGCAGACCCAGGACGGAGTGTCGGGAGCTTGTGTCCAGCGCCATAAAACCCAGCACGTAGGTCAGCACCGTTACGCCGAACATCACCGCACGCGCGCGCACCAGAAAAGGCACGGCGACCACCCCCAGCCACCAAACGAAGAGACCGTCCACATCCGCATTTTGCAGTTGGAAAATCTGCCCGTACAGAGCCACATCCGCCGCCCACATGCCGCAACCGAGCAGCGCGCAGACCTCCGCGGCGTATGGGTGTGCCTGACGCAGGCGGAAGAACCCCACCCAAAAACCTATCAGAAGGGCGATACCCGCTAGCATCTTGAACAGCGGCGGAATTTCCTCCCAATTTGCGGCGATGAGGGAGATGATACCCCCCAGCACCATGCACCCGGCGAGCAGCATCAGCAACCGGCGCAGCCATACACCGTTGCCGGTTGCAGAAGCATAATGCGCCGCTATTTGTTGCGCCAGCTCGGGGCTGATGAAGCCATCTTGCTCCAAGCGTTGAATATCCTTCAGCTTCATAAACTACCCCCAGTCTACAGGAGAGCGGCGCAGATGTCAAGCATTTATGACGAGGAAGGCGTAAGATGACGAAGAGTGCGGGTGTACAGAATCTCCGGCACGGACCAATCTACCAAGCGGGCGAAGGCCTCGATGTAGGCGCGGCGGTTGTTGCGGTAGTGCAGGTAGTAGGCATGCTCCCACACATCGCAGACCATCAGCGGCACCAGATAGGGGGAAAGCGCATCCTGGTGGCGGGAAATACCCGCAACCAGCAAGCGCCGGCTCAGGGTGTCCAGCCCCAGCACCCCCCAACCGCTGCCCTGTATGGCTTGGGTAACACTGAAAAAGACACGGTGAAACCCGGCCAGCGACCCGAAGGCCTGATTGATGGCCACCGCGAGCGGCCCCTGCGGCGCCGATGTCGGCTCCGGAGAAAGCTGCGCCCAGTAGAGGCAGTGCAGAATGTGCCCGCCGAGGTTGAAGGCGAGGTTCTGCGCCGCCGTGGGGGCAGACTCCGCAGAGATTTCTCCCGTAGCCATGCGGCGCAGGGTATCCGCCGCCGCGTTGGCACCCGCCACGTATGCCGCGTGGTGTTTGTCATGGTGCAGCAGCACCGTCTCCGCATCCAGCATGGGCTCCAGGGCCTCGGGTGCGTAGGGCAAAGGGGGCAGCACATAGCGCCCGTCCGCGTATCCTTGTAAACAAATGCAGTTCATA
>CAMEZO010000030.1 GCA_945947905.1 uncultured bacterium | reverse complement strand
CGGATCACCACATACAGGTCGGAGGTGATGGGGAGGTGCGCCAAGGCAGAAACAGCGGGAGCCTCTGCAGCGGGGGTGCATACGGCAGCGGGTGCGGTCGGTGCGGAGTCCTGCGCCACCAGGGGCAGGGGTGCCAGCGTGGCCGCCATCATCATGAAGGTTGCTCTCACTTTCATAGTAGCGTCATTGTGGCATAACGGCGTGCGCAGGTAAAGAAAAAAAATACCGTAAGACGCAAAATGATAGAGGCGCAGGGCGCTCTGCACCCTCTTTTTTTACAAAAAATGCGTAATACCGCATAGGAAAGCTTGACGCGCCGCCGGAAAGGTGCTAAACTACCCCCGCGCGCTGCGATGGTAACGCACGCCGATTTTATTATGAAAGCTGATCTGCATCCCAAGTACAACCCCGTTGTGTTCGTGGACATCACCACGGGCCGCCGCTTCATCACCCGCTCCACGATGACTTCCGCCAAGAAGGAGGTGATCGACGGTGTGGAGCACTACGTCATTTCCTGCGGTATCACGTCCGACTCTCACCCCTTCTTCACGGGTAAGAACCAGTTTGTGGACACGGAGGGCCGCATCGACAAGTTCCAGAAGCGCTTCGGCGCCGTTCGTCGCGCCAAGAAGCCGACGCTTTCCTGAAGCACCCTTTCTTCTTCACGACACCGAGCACGGTAGGCGCACCTGCGTTTGCCGTGCTCAATCTGTATAGGCTGCCCGACGACAGAGCGGGAGTTTACTCTCGTGCGGCGAGGTTCCGCCAGCCCTCGGCCAAGCGGGGATTGCGGGGGACGCCGATGCCCTTCTCATAACAATCGGCCATGAGGGCTGCGGCGCGGCGGTCACCGGACATGGCAGCGTAGCGCAGGAAGTCGACACCCTTGGTGAGGTCTTGCTGCACGCCCTGTCCGCGAAGGTAACGGAGGCCCAGGACACGCTCGGCCGGCGGGTATTGACGAGCGGCAACCCGCTGCAGCCAGGGAATGGTCTGTGAGGCATCCTTGGTCGAGCGATAGACGAGGAGGAGAGAGTGCGCGGCCCCGGTGTGCCCGAGTTCGGCAGCCTTTTTCAGGCAGGAGATAGCCTGCTCATCATCCTTCTCCAAGCCGCCCAAGCCCTTGTGATAACAAACAGCCAGCGCAGCCCACGCGTTGGGATTCTGCGCCTCCGCAGCCAGTTGAAGCCAAAGGATACCGCAGCGCTGCGAGGCAGGCCCCCGTTGCAGCAGCTTGCGCGCCAGGGCAACCTGGGCGGTTGCGTCGCCTCCCTCGGCACGGTCCACGAGCGCCCGGTCAATGCTGCAGGAGCAGCAGAGCAGGCCCGCGAGAAGCAGCAGAACAGAGAGTAGGTATTGCCTCATGACGGTAGAAAATAGTTTTGTTGTTTGGCAGAAACGGGCATGCCGAGCAAACGCATAACGCCCAACATGTCCTCCCATACACGCCGCCGCTCGCTGATAGCCTCGTTCCGCAGCAGGTAGCTGGGGTGGTAGGTGACACGCACGGGAAAACCCTGGCAGAAAAATTCCCGACCGCGAAGAGACCCGACCGAGGCACCGCTGCCCAGCAAGCCCTTCGCCGCCGTGCCGCCCAGGCAGACGATACAGGCAGGACGAATGGCGCGGATCTCCGCCATGACCAGGGGCAGGCAGGCCGAGATTTCCGCCTCGGTAGGCGCACGGTTGGCGGTACCCTGCTGCTCCCCCATCGAGGGCCGGAACTTACAGATATTGGAGATGTAGACCTCCTCCCGACGCAGACCCATGGCGCGCAGAATCTCGTTGAGCTTGCGACCGGCACGCCCCACGAAGGGCTCCCGCTGCTGCTCCTCCTCGTAACCGGGGGCCTCGCCCACCAGCATGAGCCGCGCATGCGGGTTTCCCGTAGCAAACACCATGGTGCTGCGCAGTGTACCCAGAGTCCGGGCCGGCCGCCAATGCTCCGCCCGCGCCCGCAGGTAGTCTAACTTACCCTCCACTGTATTCGGTACCTCCGCCGCCGGGGCAGGGGACTGCTGCGGAGCGACCGGGGCAGAAACCGCGGGGGGCGGGGACAACGGGGCCGGCGCAGGCGGGGCCTCTGCACGACCGCCGCGACGGGAAATGAGCATCCACCTGCGCAGAATTCCCCGGGCCTCGTCATCCAGCGCGAGGGTGCGGTTTCCCTCTTGCAGCAGATTTCGGAGGACCTCAATGGAGCATTGCTTCAGGGTGGTGGGCATAGGACATTCGGTCAGTTCAGGATCAAACACAGCAGGCACACCGCCGACCCGAGTGCAATATGTACGGGCACCAGCACCCGACGGAAGCGCGCCCGGGAGTCGAAGAGCGCCGACAAGGCCGCAACCCACCAACACAAGGCCGGTACGAGCAGGGAAACGACGCTGAGGGTAGGCCCCAGCGAGGGCGCAGCATCCCCGTAAGAAAGAGCCACCGCCGCCAGAGCCCCGCCGACGCCCCCGAACAGCGTGAGACGCAGGGAGAGCAGCGCACGCCACTGCCGAGGCCACCCCAAGGCGGCCGCCAGCAGTACGGCATATGGAATCATGAAGAGCATGGCAGAGGCCCCGGGGGATAGTGATACCCGCAGAGGGGCAAACTCTGCGGGTACCGAGAAGGATTCAGCTGAGGTACGTTATGTTCGAGATATTATCTCCGTTATCGCCCTTTTGGTTCTTGCTGTCGCCCTTGCCGTCCGGCCCTTGGGAGTAGATATCGAAGTCCGGATTCATGCCCGATCCCTTCTTACCATCCGTCTCCGTTTCATAACCGGCGCGGTAGCGGTAGGGATTCCCCCACGGGTCGATGACGGCGTAAAAATGCCCCTTCTTCTTCTTGCCGGTGGCATCCCGGCCGGTCATGGGCGTTTTAATCACCGGAATGCCCTCTTCCGGGTGCTTATCCCCCTTGCGGATGACGGAAAGAGAGGGGCAGTAGGAGGTATTCATCACACCGTCCGCCGCCTTATTCGGCTTGCCGCTGTTGCTCGTATCCCCGGAGAGGGCGCGGTAGAGCACATGAGAGCTCCACTCATCCCCATCGGCATACGGCACCTCGCCGCCGTTGTCCTCCTTGTACTTTGTCATGGCGGCGGAGAGCATGGCGATTTCCGTCTCCGCCTTTTTGCTGAGCGTCTTCTTATCGAAGAAACCCTTGGCAACAAAGCCGACCGTAGTAAGCGTGGCAATGATGGCGATGACGACGAGCAACTCGATGAGCGTGAAGCCGCGCCGCGCAGTGAAAGCCGATTTCATGGCGTGTTACACGTTCTTGATGAGCTCCATCATCGGCATGAACATGGCCAGCACGATACCGCCCACGACCACAGCCAGGAAGACGATCATCAGCGGCTCCAGCATGGCCGTAATAGCCGTTACGGAGTTATCCACCTCCTCGTCGTACACATTGGCAATCTTCATGAGCATGTCCGGCAGACGGCCCGTCTCCTCACCCACGTCCACCATGGAGATCACCATGGGCGGGAACACAGGGCAGGTGCTCATGGGCGAGACGATGGATTCACCCTCACGCACGGAGTCGTGAATCTTGGTGATGGCATCTGCCACGATGATATTGCTGGCCGTGTCACGGGTAATCAGCAAGGCCTGCAGAATCGGCACACCGGAGGCGACCAAGGTACCGAACGTGCGGGAGAAGCGCGCCACCGTGCTTACCTTAATCATGGTGCCGATCTTGGGAATTTTCAGCATGAACGTATCCACCACGCGCCCGCCGGCGGGGGTTTTCTTCCAGATGGAAATACCGGTAAAGAGCACCATCAGGCCCAGGATGAACACACCGGCATTCGGCACCATGGGGATCAGGGAGCACTCCATGCAGCTATCCGAGAAGTTGAACACGAACTCGGACAGAGCCGGCAGCTCCATGCCCTGGCCCGCGAACATCTCCTTGAACTTCGGCACAATCACCAACATCAGGAAGATAAGAATGCCCACGGCGATGAACAGGATGATGCAGGGGTAAACCATGGCGGACGTGATCTTACCACGCAGCTTGTTCGCCTTCTCCTGATACTCCGCCAGACGGCTGAGCACCACCTCCAGCACACCGCCGATTTCACCGGCCTTCACCATGTTCACGTACAGTTTATTGAACAGCTTGGGGTAGGCGGAGAGGGCCTCCGAGAAGGTGGAACCGCCCTGTACGGACTCGCCCAGCGCGGTGATGGTGGCGCGCAGGTTCGGGTTCGGTTCCTGCTTACTGAGCACGTTGAGGCTCTGCAACAGAGGCAGACCGGCATCGATCAGCGTCGCGAGCTGGCGGGTGAACACCATCAGCTCCCTCTGCTTGACGGAGGCGCCGGCCTTACCGCCGCTCTTCTGCTTGCGAGCGCCGCCTTTCGCGTCCTTTTTCTTGACTTCCTTGGCAGCCGTGGGCTTGGCGCCCTTGGCCGCCTCCGTGCATTCGCGAACAAGCAGCCCCTGTTCGCGAATCTTGTTCATGGCGGCTACCTTGTTTTCCGCCTCTACGATTCCCGTTTTCTCAACGCCGTTTTGATCCAGCGCTGTGTATTTGAAATTAGCCATATTGCTTGCTGATGAGAGATGTACCCGATGCTTTAGAGATTACCAGAAAATGCGCGTGACGTCAAGTATTTAAGTGTACTTCAAGACCTCCTCAATGGTGGTATTGCCGTCAAAAATGTTCTGAATACCGTCTTCGCGCAGGGTGGTCATGCCCAATTCGATGGCTTTTTGCTTCAGAACGATGGAGGGCACATTCTGCGTGATGAGCTCCTTGATGGGGTCCGAGGCATGCAGCAACTCGTGGATGCCCTTGCGGCCCTTGTAACCGGTATTGGCGCATTTATCACAGCGCGCACCGGTGTAGAACTGCTGCCCCTGCAACAGGGCGGGGTTCACACCCAGCTGCTGCAGCAGCACGTTGGATGGCTTGTACGGCGTCTTGCAGTAGGGGCAGATGGTGCGCACCAGTCGCTGGGCGAGGATGCCGATGATGGTGGCGGAGAGCAGGAAGGGCTGCACCCCCATGTCCACAAAGCGCGTCACCGCGCCGGCGGCGTCGTTCGTGTGCAGGGTGGAGAGCACCAAGTGGCCCGTCAGTGCGGCCTGAATGGCGATCTGGGCCGTGTCTTTATCACGAATTTCCCCCACCAGAATGCGGTCCGGGTCCTGGCGCAGGAAGGCGCGCAGCACGCGCGGGAACGTGACGCCGATACCCTCATGGATGGGCACCTGCACAATGCCGTCGATGTCGTATTCCACCGGGTCCTCGGCCGTCAGCACCTTGGCATCGATGGTATTCACCTCGCGCAGAGCGGCGTAGAGCGTGGTCGTCTTACCCGAGCCCGTGGGGCCGGTGACCACGAAAATGCCGTTGGGCTTGTTGACGGTATCGAGAATATACTCGTGCAGCTTCGGCGAGAGGTTCAGGTTATTCAGGTCCAGGTTTACGGCGTTGCGGTCGAGAACACGCATTACCACGGACTCGCCGTACTGGGTGGGCAGAGAGTTGACACGCATATCCACGCTGCTCTTGCCCACCTTCATCACGATACGACCATCCTGCGGCACGCGGCGCTCGGCAATGTTCATGCCGGCCATCACCTTCACGCGGGAGATAACCGGGTTGGCCAAGTGCACCGGCGGCGGGGCCATCTCGTACAGAGCACCATCTACGCGGTAGCGAATCTTGAATTCCTTCTCGAATGGCTCCAAGTGAATATCCGAGGCGCGTTCCTTGATGGCCTGGTGAATCACGAGGTTCACGAACTTGATCACGGGCGCCGCATTGGCTTCCTCCGAGCCGTCCTTGCTGCCGACGCTCATGGCGTTCATCTCGTCCAGCAGGTCGCCCATGGCCGCCTCGGCTCCGCCGTAGCACTCCTGCAGGCGCGCGCGCACCTCGTAGTCCGCCGCCACATACAGGTAGATGTCCTCCCCGCAGGCTACGCGAAGGTCGTCAACGGTCTGCGGGTTCAGGGGGTCCTCCAGGCACACATACAGGCCCTCGCCCGGGCGGTATTCCACCGGCAGGGCCCCGTGCAGACGCGCCTGCGCGGCCGTCAGCTTGCTGAGGGCCTCCTGCGGCGGGGTGAAGCCCTCCAGCGTGATGTACTGGGCGCCCACCTCGGTGGCGATCACATTCCAGAAATCCTCCGGCGCGCTGATAATGCCGAAGTCAATCAGCGTCTCCCACAAGTCCTTGCCGCTGTTGGACATCTCTTCCTTGATGTCCTTGGCAACAGACTTCTCGAGCATGCCGTTGTTGATAAAAACCTCAAGTGCTACATCCGTATCCATATTGATGAAGAAAAGTTATGAGAAAAATCCGTGGTAAGAGACTCAGGAAGCATCGCCGGTGGTTACGCGGATGACCTCCTCCGCCGAGGTGAGGCCGGCCAGCACCTTGCGGATACCGTCCTCGCGCAGGGTGCGCATGCCGAGCTCGCGGGCGCGCTTGCGGAGCTGAGCGGAGGTGAGGTTGGAGTTGATGAGCCCGCGCACATCGTCCGTCACCTGGAAAATCTCGAAGATACCGAGGCGGCCCTTCATGCCCTTGCCTCGGCAGCGGTCGCAGCCGAGCGGGTTGGGAACCTTCACGATGCGGTCGGGGTCGATGCCCAAGACGCGCGCTTGCTTCTCCGTCACATGTCCGTCGATCTTGCAGGAGCAGAGGCTGCGGCAGAGGCGCTGCGCCATGATGGCGCGCACGGCGGAGGCGATGAGGAAGCGGTCCACACCCATATCTGCCAAACGAGCCACCGAGGAGGGGGCATCGTTGGTGTGCAGGGTAGAGAGCACCAAGTGACCCGTCATGGCCGCCTGAATGGCGATGCCGGCGGTCTCGCTGTCACGAATCTCACCCACCATGATGATGTTGGGGGCCTGGCGCAGCATGGCGCGCAGAGCGGCGGCGAAGGTCATGCCGATTTCCGTTCGGATCATCACCTGATTGATACCCGCCATCTCGTATTCCACGGGGTCTTCTGCCGTGATAATCTTCTTGTCCGGGCGGTTCAGGTGGTTCAGCACGGCATACAGCGTCGTCGTTTTACCGGAACCCGTGGGGCCGGTTACCAGAATCACGCCGTCGGGCAGGGTCACCAAGCGGTCGAAGGTCGCCTCGTCATCGGAGAGGAAGCCGAGCTGCGGCAGACCGAGGGCCAGGGCGGATTTATCCAAGATACGCATGACCACGGACTCGCCGTGATTGCTCGGCACGGTGCTGACACGCAGGTCGATGTGGCTGCCGTCCCGCAGGTCCAACTCAATACGACCGTCCTGCGGCAGGCGTTTCTCGGCGATGCTCATGGTGGTGCTCATCACCTTGAGGCGCGCCACGATGGGCCCGAGCAGTTTCTTGGGGTGGTTGGCAATCTCCACCAGTCGGCCGTCAATGCGGTAGCGCAGGCGCACGCGGTCTTCCATCGGCTCGATGTGAATATCGGAGGCGCGCATCTCGTGGGCCTCGTTGAACATATTTTCCACCAGTTCGATGATGGGGGCATCGCCGCTGCCTTTGCCTACCTCTATCTTTTTCGGGTAATATTTGTCCAGAGCCTTCAGCATGGCCTCCGGAGCCGCCACGAAGAAGGAAACATCCCGCCCCAGGAACTGCGGCAGGCTGTCCATCATTTCCATGTCAAAGGGGTCAACCACCGCAACCTGAAGGGAGAAACCGTCGTCCCCGATGGGCAGGAAGTTCAGCCGGCGAGCCAGTTCGGGTTTGGCTGTGGCCAAGATGCCCGGGGATACCTCGAAGGCCCCCAGGTCCACAAACTCCAGCCCGGAGTTGGCCGCTGCTACCTGGGCGATGTAGTCGCCTGTCAGGTAGCCGTTCTTCATCAGGTATTCCACCACACTGTCCACCGGCGAGATACTCTGGCGTATGCTGTCGACGGTCGCGCGGTCCACCCCGCCGGCATCCACCAGCAGGTCAAGGAGAAAGTCTTCGTTTGTGTACACGGTGAGAGGTTGAGGTTGATTGTACGGAGGGCACACAGCAAGCTGCGCCCTTTCTTTACTCTACACGATGAAGGGCCTCGCGTCAATCTTTCATTTCATTTTTCCTGATTTTTTTCTCTGTCTCGGGTCAGCGGCGGTGTCCGGGGGGCGGCAGAGGACGCCTCGGCGCATGGCGGGGCGGGTGCACGGGGTGCGGACGCGGGGCGACGTGCGGCGGGCCCGCAGCATGCCGCGGCGGCGGGCCGGGGTGGTGGTGATGACACGCCGGCACGAAGGCAGACAAGAGGAGCCCTAACGGTGTAAGGAGCATGAAGCGCGCATAGTTGTTCATCACCCACCATCATACCACATCTGCGGTGCTCGCGCAAGCAGGAAATGAGCCCCGTTAGCTTTCGTCCTGCCGCTGCGGTGCGGAAAGTGCGGTTTTGCGGCGGGAATGGGGTTGACATTCGGCGGATTTGTGGCAGAATAGGCGTAATGAGCGCGTTTGGTTTTTATCGTTTGGCTGCCGTGGTGCCGCCCGTGCGGGTAGCGGATGTGGACGGGAATGTGGATGCCCTGGTCAAGGCGGCGGAGCAAGCCGCTGCTCAGGGGGCACATGTAGCTGTTTTCCCGGAGCTGTGCATCACGGGGTATTCTTGCGGCGATCTGTTTTTTCAGCCGCTGCTGCAGCGTGAGGCGTTGAGGGGATTGGAGTGTTTTGCGGGGGCAACTCTGCATTTGCCGATGGTCAGCATCGTGTCGCTGCCTTTTGTGGTGAACAATGGTCTGTTTAATGTGGCTGCCGCGGTGTGCAGGGGGCGTGTGCTGGGGCTGGTTCCCAAGTCTGTGCTGCCTAATTACCGTGAGTTTTACGAGAAGCGCCAATTCCGCTCCGCTGCCGACCTGCGGGAGACCGAGGTGGAGCTGCCGGGGCTCGGGCCTGTCCCCATCGGCACGGATCTGCTGTTCTGCGATGAGGGGGAGCTTTGTTTCGGCATCGAGGTGTGTGAGGACCTGTGGAGCGTGGTGCCGCCTTCGACCTGGGCGGCGCTCAAGGGGGCGAATGTTTTGTTAAACGCTTGCGCCAGTACGGAGCTGACGGGTAAGGCGGCTTATCGGCGTCAGCTCGTGTCCCAGCAGTCCGCGCGCTGTGTGGCGGCCTACGCGTTTGCCGCGGCCGGGGTAGGGGAGAGTACGCAGGATGTCGTTTACGGCGGGCAGTCGCTCATCGCAGATAACGGGCGTTTGGTGGCGGAGGGGCCGCGCTTCTCGCGCGAGACGTCGATTATCTGCGCGGATGTGGATCTGCAGCGTCTGAACAACCTGCGCATGAGCGAGAGTTCCTTCCGTGATGTGAACATCCCGGCGGAGCATGCCGCTTGCCGTCGTGTCTCGTTTTATTTGTTGAATGAGGAGTGCGACATGCGCTTCGCGGACTTGCCGGCGCGGCCTTTCCTGCCCCCGCCTGATGTGCGGGCGGAGCGCTGCGAGGAGATCCTGAACATTCAGGCGACCGGTCTGGCCCGCCGTATGGAGCACACCGGTTCGGAGACGCTGGTCATCGGGGTTTCCGGTGGTCTGGACAGCTCGCTGGCTCTGCTGGTCTGTGCGCGCGCCTGCAAGATGCTCGGGCGGAGTAATGAGGCCATTCTGGCGGTAACCATGCCGGGCTTCGGTACCACGGGTCGTACCTATAACAATGCGCTTGCGATGATACGCGAGCTGGGGGCTACGATGAAGGAGGTGAATATCCGCGAGGCCTGTCTGCTGCATTTCCGGGACCTGGATTTCGACCCCTCCCTGCGCACGAATACCTATGAGAATGTGCAGGCGCGGGAGCGGACGAAGATTCTCATGAATCTCGCGAACAAGACGCGCGGCATCGTCGTCGGTACCGGGGATTTGTCGGAGGTCGCGCTCGGGTGGTCGACTTACAATGCGGACCACATGAGCATGTACGGTGTGAACTGTTCGATCCCCAAGTCGCTCATCCGCTGCCTGATCAGCCACGCCGCGCAGCAGAGCGGTCCGGCGCTTGCGGCGACCTTGCAGGATATTATTGATACTCCTGTCAGCCCGGAGCTCCTCCCGCCCGCCGAGGACGGTACCATGGAGCAGAAGACGGAGGACATCTTGGGGCCCTACGACCTGCACGATTTCTTCCTCTACCACTTTATCAAATACGGCGCCGAGCCCTCCAAGCTCCGCATGCTCGCTCGCAAGGCCTTCGACGGTGAGTTCTCGCCGGAGCTGATCGACTCCACCCTGCGCACCTTCATCCGCCGCTTCTTCACCCAGCAATTCAAGCGCAGCTGCATCCCGGACGGCCCGAAGGTGGGTTCCATCGCCCTCTCCCCGCGCGGTGACTGGCGCATGCCCACCGACGCTTTCTCGAATCTCTGGACCGAAGACCTCCGCTGATCCCCCTCATACCTCCACCCACTCGGTGCGGTCGGCGGGGGAGCAGATGACGAGCTGCGGGGGCTCGGGGAACTCGGCGAGGACCGCGGCCATGTCGGAGCGGGCTTTTTCTGGGGTATTGCATTCGCGGCTCAGGTGGCCGAGGAGGAGGTGGCGGAGGCCGGGGTGGGCGATGGTGCGCACGAAGTCGCAGGCCTGTTCGTTAGAGAGGTGGCCGAAGGCGTTATCAATGCGCTCGATGAGGGAAAGGGGGCGCCCGCTCTCGCGCAGCATGGTCGGGTCGTAGTTAGACTCCAGATACAGGGCGTGCAGGTTGCGGGCGTGCGAGAGAATTTCGCGCGTGATGCAGCCCGTATCCGTGATGTAGCCCAGGCGGCGCCCCTCGTGCTCGAACAGGTAGCCCAGCGGATCCAGTGCATCGTGGCTCACCCCGAAGGGGGTCACCGTGATGTCCCCGATGCTGACGGACGCGCCGGGTTCGATGTAGGTATAACGCGCATGGGGCGCGGCGGGTTTCAGGTCCTCCGCCGTGTAGCGGCTGCAATAGACGCGCAGCGGGTGTTTCTTGGACAACACGCCCAGCCCGCTGATGTGGTCGAGGTGCTCGTGAGTGATGACCACACCGGCCAGGGAAGCCGGGGCTATGCCGAGCTCCGTCAGGTGCTTGGTGATGCGACGCGCACTGATGCCGGCATCTACCAAAATGCAGGTGTTGCCGCTCTGCACGACGGATACGTTACCGCTGCTGCCGCTGGCGAGGGTGATGATGCGCATGGTATCAGGGAGCCGGGGTTGAAAAGACGGGGTAGGGCAGGCTCTCCCGGGACTTCTTGCCGCCCACCGCGCTACCCACATCCTTGAAGGTCACAAAGAGGAAGAACCCGATCAGCACGAAGAAGAAGGCGTATTGCAGCGCCGTCAGGAAGCGTCCCTGTACCGGGCGCTTCAGGATCATCTCCAGCGTGCCCAGCACCACATGCCCGCCGTCGACGATGGGCAGGGGCAGGATGTTGAGTATGGCGAGGTTCACATTCAACACCACGGCGAACCAGAGTGCCAGTAATATGCCGCTCGGTGCTGTCATCATATCATACAGATAGGTGCCGATGCCCACCGGGCCGGAGAGATGCTCCATGCCGATGTTGCTCTTGGGCGCAGCGATCTTTTGCAGCGTTTTCCACATCAGCGCCAAGCTCTCACTCACCTGCTCCTGGGGGGTGGGGTGCTCCATCGTGGTCTTGAATCGGCTTTTCCAGGTCACACCGAAGATCGCGTAGGTGCCCTCCAGTCCTTTCCAGTTCTCGGGGAGCGCCGGGGTGAGGTCGGTCTCGCGCATCGCGCCGTCTTTCCCCCGCACGCTCAGGTGCAGGGTCACGCCCTCCTTGCATTTCAGGGCAGCGGGTGTATAGATTTTCTTGCCGTCCGCCGCCGTGATCGTATCGCCGGGGGTAAGCCCGGCCAGTGCCGCCGGGGAATCGGGAATCACGGTCTCGACCTGTACGGGGCTGCTCGGTATGATGCCTACCTGCCGCAGGCCCGTTCGTTCCCACCAAGCTGTTTTCGGTAGTTTATAACCGCATTCGATGTCCTTCTTCTCCACCGTGCCGTCCTGCGTGCTGCGTTCGATGCTGAATCGAATCTTCTCGTTCTCGCTCAACGCAATCAGTTCACGGACACCCTCCATGTTACCCATCCATTTCGTGACGGGTTTTCCGTCGATGGCCGTAATCTTGTCACCGGGCAGCAAGCCGGCCTCGGCGGCCGGGCTCTTCGGGGCAATGTAGCCTATCGTCGTTCCGAGTACCTCGGCATCCGGCTTGCCCAGAATCCACACGAAAACGGCAAAGAAGTAGGCCAGCAGCAGCGAGAAAAGCGGGCCGGCCGCCGCAATGATAACCTTATCGAGCGGCTTGATGGGTTTCAGCTTCTTTTTCTGCTCATCATCGGGGCGGATCGCCTCGCCTTCCACCATCTCCATGTCCTCCATCTGCGGCAGGGAGACGAAGCCGCCCGCGGGAATCCAACCGATGCCGTATGTTACTTCGCCTATCTTCTTCTTCCATATCGGTTTGCCGAACCAAATCTGGAATCGGTCGATATAAGCTCCGCGCCATTTGCCCGCCAGGAAGTGCCCCAGCTCGTGCACGAAAATCATGACATTGAAGAACATGACCACGAGCACGATGAGACCGACGGTTTTCAGTACTGATAAAACTGCTTCCATGTTAAAAAAGAGTTGTGCCTTTCTGCACCCGCCCTATTTTGCCTGATTTCACGCCCCGGCGCAAGCCCCGCCTTTGGCATACAGCGAAAAAAACGCCTGCTTTCCTTTCCCTCTCTTTTGCTTCATTGTGCTTGCATCGGCGGGGGATTGTGGTAAAATGGTCGGGAAATGAACGGCGTAAGCTACAAATGCAGGCGGGTGTGGCGTGATCTGAAGGCCTATTGGGGCGGCCCGGGGGCGATTGAGCTGCTCCCGGCGCGAGGGGCCCTGCGGGGGTACACCCTGCGCAAGGCGGGGCGCGACCTGAAGGCGGCGGCGGATGTGGCGCTGGTGGGCTTGCCGCAGGGAATGGCCTTCGCGGCGATGGCCGGGCTGGACAGCATCTACGGCATCATGGCCGCCACGGTCGGCACCTTCATCGCGCCGTTCTTCACGCGTTGCAGCCTCACCGTCAGCGGGCCGAGCAATGCCACGGCTTTCATGCTCGCCAGCTTCTTTCTCGCTTCGTCTCCGGCCATTCGTCAGCACCCGGAGATTTTTGTTCCGCTCATCGTCTTTCTGGCCGGACTGCTGTGTGTCATCTGCGCCTTTGTGAAGGCCACGGAGATGCTGCAATTCGTGAGCCGCAGCGTGCTGGTGGGCTACATCACCGGCGCGGCCACGCTCATCATCGCCTCGCAGGCGCGTTATGTGTTGGGGCTGAATGATATCGATGCCGGCAGCTCCTTCTTCTCCATGACATCCGCCATTGTGCAGAACCTGGACTGGGTGCAGTGGCAGCCCATCGTGCTGGGCGTCCTCTCTTTCCTCCTCTTCATCCCGCTCAAGCGGCATTTCAAGTTCCTACCCACCTTCGCCATCATCCTGCTGGTCATGAGCCTGCTGAACGCTTTGCTCTGTCAACCGTGGGCCGGCGGGGCCTTCTGCGAGGTGCGGATGCTGCGCGACTTCACCATGAGCGACCTCAGTTGCCGCCTGCCGAGTTTCGGGGCCTTCCCGGATCACATTACAGAGCTGCTGCCCATCGTGGTGGGTATCGCCTTCCTCTCGACCCTGGAGCAAACGGTGATGAGCAAGACCATCTCCGCCAAGACCGGCGAGCCGCTGAACCTCAACCAAGACACCTTCGCCGTGGGCATGGCTAACATGGGCTCCTCGCTCACGGCGTCGCTGCCGTGCTCCGCCTCGCTCACGCGCTCGGTTCTCAATTACAACTCCGGGGCCGCTACCCGTTTTTCCGGCGTCTTCTGCGGCTTGCTGTGCCTGGGCATCGTGTTCGTGCTGGCCAACTTCCCGCTCATCTCATGCATCCCGCACAGCGTGCTGGCGGCCCTGGTGCTGGCCAATGCCGTATCGCTGTATGATAAGAAGCTGCTGCGTATCTGTTTTCGCAGCACTCCGGCGGACGCGGGGGTTCTGGTCACCACCTTCATCGCGGCGCTGCTGTTGCCGCTGCACATCGCCATTTTCATCGGCGTGGTGCTCTCCGTGTCGCTCTTCCTGCGCAAGGCGGCCAAGCCGGAGCTGGTAGAATATACCTTCAACGACGAGGGGCACCTCACCAAGCTGGCCACGCCTGCCGCCCGTCTGCCGCAGATCTCCATCGTGCACGTGGAGGGTGACCTCTTCTTCGGCGCGGCGGATCTCTTCCGCAAGCAGGTGGCGCGCATCGCGGAGGACCCCTCGCTCGCGGTCATCATCCTGCGGATGCGCAACGCCCGCAACCTGGATGCCACCTCGGTCTACGCGCTCGAGGAGCTTATCAATTTCACCCGCGAGAAGGGCCGCCACCTCATCGTCTCCGGGGCCAGCCGCGAGGTCTTCCGCATCCTGAAGAAGAGCGGCGTGCTGGCGGTGCTGCAGGAGGGCTGCGCCAAGGGGGAGAGTAACATTTTCCTGCTCAACGTAAACAACCCGAACTGGGCCACGCGCAACGCCCTCAAGCGCGCGCAGCAGTTGCTCGGTACCAAGCGGGCGGATATATCCATCTACGCCACCAAAGCCACCGAGGACTCATGAGTTGCATCCCCACCCCGCAGGAGCAGGCCCGCATCGCGCAGGCACTGGTCGATTGGTTCACCGCGCAGGGGAAGGACTACCCGTGGCGGCGCACGACGGATCCCTGGGCCATTCTGGTGAGCGAGGTTATGCTGCAACAAACAACCATCCCCACCGTGCTCGGCCGCTACGAGGCCTGGATGCAGCAGTTCCCCACCCCGGCGGCTCTCGCGACTGCCACGGAGGAGCAGGCCCTGCGCTCGTGGGAGGGGCTGGGCTACTACCGCCGCGTGCGTGCCTTGCAGGCTACCGCGCGGGCCGTGGCGGAGCAGGGGGGCGTCTTCCCGGAGGAGGAGCAGGCTCTGCGAGCGCTGCCGGGCATCGGGGACTACACGGCGGCGGCGGTGCTCAGTTTCGCCTTCAACCGCCCTGCGGCGCTCGTGGATGCCAACGTGGCGCGTGTCTTTGCTCGGTTAACGAATGACCGCACCCCCGTGGACTCACCGGCGGGGCGCAGGGCGCAGCGGGAGCTGGCGGCGTCCATGGTGCACCCGCAGAACCCGCGTGCCTACAATTCCGCGCTCATGGAGCTGGGCCAAACCCTCTGCACCTCCGGGCAGCCGCAGTGCCTGCTCTGTCCCATCCGCCCCTTCTGCCGCGCGGAGAAGCCGGAGGAGCTGCCGGTGAAGCTACCGAAAAAGGAGGTCACCGCGCTGGAGCACTGGGATGTGTTCAGCCTGTCCCCCGAGGGGCTTCTGCTGCAAAAGCAGCCGGGCGGCGGACGCCACGCGGGGATGTATCGCCTGCCGCGCCGCAGTCGGGAGTACGCGCAGGGGCTCCCCTTCCTCTGCTCTCAGCGCTATTCGGTCACGCGCTACAAAGTCACCCGTTACCTGCACGCCAACCCGGCAGAGCCCGCGCAGGCGGACGAGGAGCGCATCCCGGCGGAGCAGTTGCCGGGCATTCCCATGGCTTCGCCGGACCGCAAGCTCATTCTGCGCTGTCTTTCCGGGCAGCATGACTCGGAAAAGGCTTGACTCTCCCGCGCTCCGTCCTTAGAATCGTCCTACTTTACAACATCACACAAAGACATGAGCGACAAAGTCATATTCTTCGACACCACGCTGCGCGATGGTGAGCAATGCCCCGGAGCTTCCATGAACCTCCGGCAGAAGCTGGAGGTTGCACGTCAGCTCGAGAGGCTAGGTGTCGATGTCATCGAGGCGGGTTTCCCCTGCATCTCGGAGGGCGACTTTGAGGCCGTGCACACCATCGCGGGCATGGTGAAGAAGTGCCGCATCGCGGGCTTGGCTCGCTGCGTGGAGAACGACATCCGGCGGGCGGCGGAGGCCGTGGCACCGGCGGGTGACCGCGGGCGCATTCACACCTTCCTGGCCACCAGCCCGCTGCACCGCGAGTTCAAGCTCAAGAAGAGCAAGGAGGAGATCATCTCCATGGCCGTGGCCGGGGTGCGCCTCGCCAAGAGCCTGGTGGATGACGTGGAGTTCTCCGCCGAGGACGCCAGCCGCACGGAGCTCGACTATCTGGCGCAGGTGGTGGAGGCGGTCATCGATGCGGGGGCGACCACGGTGAACCTGCCGGATACCGTGGGCTTCACCACGCCCACGGAGTATTATAACATGATCCGGTACATGAAGGAACATGTGCCGAATATCGACCGCGCGATCCTTTCCGTGCACTGTCACAACGATATCGGTATGGCGGTGGCCAACTCGCTCGCAGCCGTGCAGGCCGGTGCCCGCCAGGTGGAGGGTGCCATCAACGGCATCGGCGAGCGCGCGGGCAATGCGGCTATCGAGGAGATGGCCATGGCGCTCTTCACCCGCCCGGAGGCCTTCGGTTTCCCCGCCGGGGAGAAGCCTTTTGCCATGGATACACGGGAGATTGTTAAGACCAGCCGCGTCGTGGCCGGTATGAGCGGGCTTTCCGTGCAGCGCAGCAAGGCCATCGTGGGCGAGAACGCGTTTGCGCATTCCTCCGGCATTCACCAGCACGGCATCCTCGCCAAGCGCGAGACCTACGAGGTCATCGACCCCGCCATTGTCGGCTGGGGGGAGACGGAGCTGCCGCTCACCAAGCACTCCGGCCGCGCGGCGGTCAAGGCGCGCCTCGAGAAGCTCGGGCTCAGCCTCACGGAGGAGGAGCTGGCTCACGTGTTCGAGCGTTTCAAGCGCGTCGGCGATACCAAGAAATTCGTTTACGATGATGACCTCACCTCCTTGGTCAATGACTCGCTGGACACGCGGGACGGCAAGTGGAAGCTCGTGCAGGTGCAGTTCATCGCGGGCTCCGGGGCCACGCCCACGGCCACGCTCGTGATGGAGAAGGATGGGGTCACTTACACGGATTGCGCCATCGGCAACGGGCCGGTGAACGCCTGCCTGGCGGCCATCGACCGCATCACGGGGGCGGGCGGCACGCTCGTGGAGTTCAATGTGCGCGCTACTTCCGCCGGTCAGGATGCCCTCGGTGAGGCTTCCGTCAAGGTGCGTTTCGGGGAGGATTGCTGCTGCAAACCGGTCTCGGGCAAGGGGGCGGCAACGGATGTTATCGAGGCTTCCGCCCGCGCTTACCTGAATGCGCTGAACCGTCACATCAACTTCACGGAGGCAGAGGCTTCCCGCTCATGAGCTCCGTTCGCCTCATCGTCGGGCTGGGTAACCCCGGCCGGGATTACGCAGAAACACGCCACAACGCGGGTTTCATGGTGCTGGATCGCCTGGCCCGGCGCTGGGGCGCGGAGTGGAAGCAGGATAAGGCGCACAAGGGGCTGCTCGCCGCCGGGCCGGGGGTGCTGCTCATCAAGCCGCAGACTTTCATGAACAACTCCGGCGAGTGCGTCGGACCTATCATGCGCTATTACAAGTATACGCCGGAGCAGGTGCTCTGCGTCTACGATGACACGGACCTGCCCATGGGTTCGCTGCGCCTGCGCCAAGCCGGTTCCTCCGGCGGGCACAACGGGATCAAGTCGCTCATCGCTCACCTCGGTTCGGAAAAATTCCCCCGCGTGCGCGTCGGTGTCGGCGCCGCCGGTCAAAAGCAGATGATCGGTCACGTCCTCGGCAAATTCTCCCCGGACGAACGCCCCGCCATGGACACCTGCCTGGACAAGGCAGCCGACGCCGTCGAGACCCTCCTCAAAGAGGGTTTCGAGGCCGCTGCTAACAAATTCAACACCCGCAAACAGAAAAAGCCCAAACCCGCCCCCCCTCCCGAGTCAGAGACCGAGAATAATCTGACCGCGGAATAAAGGGAACCTGGGGAGTGGAAGTTCTATGCGGAGGCATGTCGGAGACTTCATACCGCCGAGGTGCTCGCAGGCGAGATTAGTCTGACCGCGGAATAAAGGGAATTTTCGGAGACTGAAAGCCATGCAACTCTCAGGCAAGACGTCGGAGCATGTTCACAGTAGGTAGCTTTAGAATTTTATCAAACAATCAAGGGAGCTACTACCCCGCCGGCATGCAGTCTGAACCAAGCCACGCAGGCCTCTGACTCTCCAAAAATTCCTTTTATTCCGCGGTCATTAATCCCCTCGGGTGCTCCCACCACGGCGGTATGAAGTCTCCCTCTGCTTGGCGAAAAAATCTTTCTCTAACCTTTTTCGGTTAGAGTGCGGTAACGGGTGCCGGATGGGTAAGGCGGGAAAAGCGGCTGCGGAGCAGGGAAAAGACCGTTTTGCGCGGAAGAGATGAGTATACATCCGTGTGCCTGCGGTCGATGCGCGGCGTGATGCGTCATTAAAAATATCGAATTTTTTGCTTGCAAAATCCTATCTGTTCGCTAAAATAAGAACAAATCTAAGGCACAACTGTGCCCCGTCATCCCGTCTCGTCATCACCTTTTACCAGACCTTCTCCAAGTCATGAAATTCCGGCACTCCGTCAGTTTTTATGACCACCCCCGGGAGCCAGTGCTTCCTGACG
>CAMEZO010000029.1 GCA_945947905.1 uncultured bacterium | reverse complement strand
CATTGTGCAAATGTTCGGTGAACCCCAAGGGTGCGAAAAGCTCAACATTCCATGCTCATATATTTATGCAGATGACGACTCTGTCATATCGAGTCCCGGGGTGCTCACTCTGTATGATGCACGGGCAAAGGGGCGAGAGCTTGGGAATACTGACAGACGTGAATATCGAATGTACTATCGGACCAATGATGCGACACTGCGCATGGAGGAAGGAGATCTTCTCTTTATCGCGCATCGAAAAAAGTCAGATACTCCCGCCGTATTTGCTATTGTAGACAAAGACAGCGACGCTCTGCCTTGGTTGAAATGGTTATTCGGATATACTGAACAGCAGAAGACATCTTTTTCCGGCGTTGATTCTGATATCCTCATCAACAGAGAGCTTCCGACACGGGCCTATGAGCTCTTTTTTGCAATGGGGCTGGATGTCCCACAAAATGATGATTTTTTAGAGGAAATGATAGTTCGATTCAAGGGAACGCTCCCATCGACAGCCGAGTTTTCCTCCTACGCTCGCCTAATTTCCGGTTGCCCGAATGCCGGGGAAATGCAATCAGGTACAGCAGACGACTTGCTTTATTACTGGTACAATACAGAGACAAAACTGTTTCTCTCTTTTGAAAAGTATCTTTTGGATGAGGAAATCAATCGAGGGCTTTCTGCCGAGCGTTTTATTTCTCTTTCTAAAACATTTCTCAATAGGAGAAAAGCCCGAGCAGGCCAATCTCTTGAAAACCATATCGAGCAAATTTTCATCGATCGTAATATAGCATACTCGCGGACTCCTGTTACAGAGGGCAAATCTCGTCCGGATTATATTTTCCCAAATATAAAGGCCTATCGGGATCCCGGTTTTCCGTCGGTTCGTCTGTATATGCTGGGCGTCAAGACGACATGCAAGGACAGATGGCGGCAGATACTGACGGAAGCAGCTCGCATCAAAACCAAACATCTCCTCACGATCGAACCCGGTATCAGCGAAAATCAAACGATGGAGATGAAGCAACAGGACGTTCGTCTCGTTCTGCCTCGCTGTCTGCATTCGTCCTTCTCAGATCGTCAGAAAGAATGGATCATGGATGTGGAGGATTTTCTTAAGGTGGTGAGTTAGCGATCCTTCCTGTGTGGGAATAAGGAAGGCATTACTCCCGAATCGGTGCTTCCTCACTGACGATTCACCTTTCAGGTTGTATCCTTAAGGTGAGTACCAATGCGGCACCCTTTTCGGGCGCGTTCCGCATACTTGCCCGCAGTACAGCATCCCTCCTGTGAGGGGAGTTAGGGCAGAAGCAGGAGAGCCACCGGGTTCTCTGCAAGCAGGTGCAGAGAGGCGGCGGCGGTGTCGGCAGAGGGGCGGGGCAAATCGGGGGCCGCGTAGAGCGAATAGGGCGCACCCTCCGGACCGGGGGCGGCGCACTCCAGCACCAGGCGCGGGCGGTAGTCGCGGATGGCGGCCGCCCCCTGCCCCGGCAGGCACAGGACGAGCTGCGGCGTGAAGCCCTGCGGAAGCGGCGCGGGGGCCGCGGCTTCCTGTGCCAAGCGGCAGAGCGGCTTGCGGGCGGCGGCGGGTACAGCGCAGTCACCTCCCTCGCCGCGCAGAAGCAGATTCGTCTCCTCCGGTGGGGTAAGCTCGGCCCGCAGCGCAGCCTTCACCAAGGCGCGGGCAACATAATCCCGGAAGCTAAGGGCCCCTGCCCCCAAGCGCGCACGCTGCACAGCCACCTGCTCCGGCAGGCGCCCCGGTGCGGGGGCCTTCCCCACATACACGGTATACCCCTCCGGCCCGGTGCCGACAGACTGCTCCGCAAAAACGGCCCGCACCGACTGGCCGGCAAAAGAACGCCCGGTACGCGGCCCGGCCTTCACATCCGCTGCCATGATACGACCGCGCGGCCCGGTGCCGTGCAGGGTCGCGGGATCGATACCCTGACGGGCACAGAGTTTAGCAGCCAAGGGAGAAATGCGCATTCCGAAGGATTCCGGTAAAACGAAAGACACGCAGACGAGCCCCCGGGCATGCCCTGTACAGCATGCCCGGCAGCCCGACTGCGGGGAAAATCAGGCCTCGTACTTCACCTCGCCGTCAATAATCGTCTTGACGGTGTTGAAGTCCGCATCCAGCAGCACCATATCCGCCGTGTAACCGGGGCAGATCTTGCCGAGGTCATGCAGCCCGAGAGCCTGCGCCTGGTTCCAGGAAGTAGCCTTCACCAGCTCGCTGAGCGGCTTGCCCGTGATCTTCCACACATTGCGCAGACCGTGAGCATAGCGCAGGGTGGAACCGGCCAAGTTGCCGCTCTCCAAGCGAGCCACACCGCCCTTCACGATGATAGGCAGACCGCCCAGGCTGCCCGGGCCGTCCGGCATCCAAGAGCAAGCCAGAGAATCGGTCACCATCACCATCTGGTCAATGCCATTGTTGGTGAAAGCCAGGTTCAGCATGTCGGAGCAAAGGTGGATCGTATCACAGATAATCTCGATCTTGATATCCTTATCCAGCATACCGGAACCCACCAAACCGATCTCACGGTGGTGCTGCGGGCTCATCTGGTTGCAGAAGTGGGTCAGGAACTTGAGCCCCTTGGCCTTCGCCTTCTTGAAATCCGCATGCGTGGCGGCAGAGTGACCGGCGGAACAGGTGATACCCGCAGCCGTAGCCTTGGCAATGAAGTCCGTTGCGCCGGGCATTTCGGGAGCCAGGGAGATGTAGCGCACGGGGTAGATGTTGTTGATCTCCATCACCTCCTCAAAGTCCGACGGACGGACGAAAGCGGGGTTCTGAGCACCGCACTGCTTGGGGTTGATGAAAGGCCCCTCCAGGTGTATACCGGGGGTCTTGGAACCGTTCGGGGAGGCAGCGTACTCCTTCACCGCCGTGCAGACGTCCATCAGGGTCTTGGTGCCCAGCGTCAGCGTAGTGGGCAGCCAAGTGGTCACACCCTCCTTCATCTTGCAATCGGCGATCGTGCGGATGCTCTCCACCTTGCAATCGCAGGTATCGCAGCCGCCCGCACCGTGCGAGTGGATGTCCACAAAGCCCGGCAGCAGCATGTTACCGCCGGCATCCACCACCTTGTCCGCCTCCGCCGTCTCGCCCGGCAGCAGCACGTCGACAATCTTGGTGCCCTCAATCAACACGGAACCGCCGGGGAGATCCACCCCCGGGGAGATGATGTGTGCATTGGTGATAAGTGTTTTCATAAGATGACTCTCTTGCGCCACCCATCATACGCCCCCGCGCGCGGGCTTGCAAGCAAAAAACACCCCGCCGCGGGCTTTTTTGCGCCCGCAGACGGGAAAAAGAGCGGGACAGGCGGCCTACTCCGCGGGCTCCAGCCCGGTGCGCAGGGACAACGCCGTCAGCAAAGCGGTGAAGCGAGCGTAGTCCTGCTCTCGGTCGCCGGAGGTAAGAGTAAACATATATTCCCCACGGCGGACATTCTCCTGCGCCGCATTGTGCAAACGCAGGCGAATCACCTCCTCGGCATCCGTCTGACGCCCGCGCAGGCGCGCCTCCAACTCCGCCGGCAGCACGCGGATGAAGAGGTCCGCATAGGCCCGGCGAATGACAGGATGCGTACAGGCACGGATACCCGCCGCGCCCTGCACATCGATGTCCATCACCACATTCCGACCGCTCTCGAGCAGCGCCACGATATCCGCCTTGAGGGTGCCGTAGGAATTGCCGTGCACGGTAGCATGCTCCAGGAACTCGCCCGCCGCCACACGAGCAGCGAATTCATCCAGCGAAAGGAAATGATAATCCACACCGTCCTGCTCCCCCGGACGCGGCGCGCGGGTGGTGCAGGAGATGGAATACGCCGCCAAGCCCTCCGCAGCCGCGCGGCGGCAGAGAGTTGTCTTCCCGGAACCGGAGGGACCGGAGACCACCAAAAGAGAACCGAGCATATTATTCGACATTTTGCACTTGTTCACGAATCTTCTCCAGCTCCGTCTTGGCCGTCACGACGAGCTGGGCCAAGGCCGCATCATTAGCCTTGGAGCCCGTAGTGTTCAGCTCCCGGAAGATCTCCTGACACAGGAAATCGAGCGTACGCCCGACAGGCTCCGCACTGTCACACAGGCGGCAGAACTGATCCAGGTGCGAACCGAGGCGGGTGAGCTCCTCGCTCACATCGCAGCGATCAGCAAAAAGCGCGATCTCCTTGATGATGCGCTCGTCATCCGCCGGGAAAGGCAGGTCCGCCTCCTGCAAACGCTTGAGCAACATCTCGCGGTAATGCGCGGGAACGGTGGCCGCCTGCGCCTTGATCTCGCTGCGGAGCTGCCGCAGGGTATCGATGCGCGCCAGCAGGTCCCGCTTCATGTTCTCGCCCTCCGTTGCACGCAGGGAGCAGAACTTCTGCAAGGCCTCCTCCAGAGCCGGCTGAATGGCCGTCCACGCCTCCTCCGCAGAAATATCCGCCTCGGACTCCTCCGCAATGATTCCCAAACGAATCAGCGCATCGAGCGTGGGCTGCACCGGCTGCTCCAGAGAGGCGGCCAGCGACAGCAGGTGCATGCGCAGATCCGCCAGTTTTTCCGCATGAAGCTGCAAGGGAATAGCCCCGCCGCTGCTGCTTTGGAGGGAGATGGAAACGTTGACCCGCCCGCGGGAAATCGGCCCCGCGACCACCTCGCGGACGCGTGTTTCAAGCTCGGCCCATGCCCGGGGAAGGGAGATGGCAATTTCTGTTTGCTTGCGGTTCACCCCGCCGATTTCCACCCGGAGGGAACACCGCTTGAGGGAGGCAGAAGCCGCCCCGAATCCTGTCATACTGTTCATAATGAGATATTTCCGATGATGTCGATGAGGCGAGCCTCGAGTGCCAGGGCCTCGTTGACGTTATAATTGAGGTCGCTGCGCAAGGCATCCACAGCGCGCATGCGGCGCAGGAGCTCCGGCAGCGGGCGTTTCGCCAGCTCTGCCACCTGCGGCACGAGGGGCTTCACGTCCGGGGCATGACTGGCCAGCAACACTGCTTGGCCGATGCAGAGGGAGAGCAACTCCAGCACCTCCTCACGCTCGCGCAGGTATTCGGTCTCAATCTGCGCCGCCGTGGCGTCCTTTTGACGGCTCTCCCAGTCCTTGATATCCGTTCCCTCTGCCACCGCCTTGGCCTCGGCCTTCACCGCCTCGGTAAGGCGATCGGTTATCTGTTCTCTCCGCTGAGCGAGAACGGCTGTCAAATCCGCACGCAGAGCCAGGGCCGTCACATCCGAGCCGATATCGGGGAGGGCCTGCTGCACGGCGGGCAGGAAAGCGCGCTGGGCCTCGCTGAGGTGCAGTCCCGCGCCGGGAGTATGCAGCGGCACGCGTACGCAGCGTGAGAGGATGGTGGGCAGCAGATGGTCCGGGTGCTCCGTGATGAGGATGATGAGCGTCTGCGGCGGAGGCTCTTCCAAGGTTTTGAGGAAGGCGTTGGCGGCCTCGTCCTTCATGCGCTCGGCCTCCACCATGATGACCAGCTTGGTTTCGCCCTCCATGGCACGCAGGGACAGGAAAGGCTCCACCGCACGCACGCTCTCCACGGGAATACTGCGGATTTTCGACCCGGGACGGATGATGCGGCACATCGGGTGGCGCAGGGTCTCCAGACTCTCAGCCCGCGCGCCGTTGAGGGCCTCCGCCAGGGACAGAGCCAGCCGCCGCGTACCGGCTTCCTCCGCCCCGGTGATGAGCAGGGCATGCGGCAGACGGCCGCGTTCCCGGGCTTGCAGCAGCATGCGCTGCGCCTGTTGCAGGGTGAAGGCCATGGTTCGCTATTGCTCCGGGTAGGAGCCCAGTACCTTGAACATGAGGCTCTGCTGCTTCATTTCCTCCAAACAGCTCTTCAGGGGGTCCAGCTCTTCGTGGCCTTCCACGTCAACGTAGAACAGATACTCCCACGCCGTGTCGCGGGTCGGGCGGCTGTCAATGCACAACAGGTTGATGCCGTGGCGGCGGAAGTGCAGAAGCATATCCACCAGGCTGCCGGGGGTGTGCGGCACAGTGAAGCAGAGGGTGGTGCGGTTCTTCTCCACCGGGGCGGTTCGCTGGTCGCCGATAACGACGAAGCGCGTGCTGTTGTATGCCTTGTCTTGGATATTCTCTGCCAGCACGGGAAGGTGGTGCAGCGTGCCCGTCAGCTTACTGCCCAGGGCGGCGGCACCGGAGGCGGCTTCCTGCTTGGCGCGTGCGGCCGCGGCGGCAGTGGAGGAGACGGACACCAGCTCCGCCTGCGGGAAGTTCTCGCGAAGCCAATCACGGCACTGCCCCAGCACCTGCGGGTGGCTGTAGATGGTGGTGATGGCCTCCGCCGGGATGTCGGACAGCAGGCAGTTGCGGATGCTCAGCTGCACCTGGGCGCAGATGCGAAGGGGGCTGTGACCGAACTCGTCCATCGCCTGCGAGACGGAGCCATCCGTGCTGTTCTCGATAGGGATGACCCCGTAGTTGACCTCCTGCCGCTCCACGGCGGAAAACACATGGGCGAACGAGGGGAAGGGCACGAACTCCACGCTGTCACCGAAGCGCGCGAGGGCCGCCTGGTGGCTCCAGGTGCCCTCCGGGCCCAGATAACCGACCCGCATGCCGCCCTCCATGTGGAAGGAACAGCTCACAATCTGGCGGTAGATGCTCAGCAGGCACTGCTCCGGCAGCTCGCCGGCATTCAGGCGCAGCAGCTTCGCGATGAGGGCGCTCTCCCGCTCCGGCACGAAGATGGGCCGGCCGGCCTCGCGCTTGCGGCGGCCTACCTCGTGCGCACAGCGGGCACGCTGCTTCAACAGCTCGACGATTTGCGCATCGATGCTGTCGATCTGCCCCCTGAGGTCCTCCAGATTCATAGGCTGCGTCCCTTATTGTTCCCCGCCCTGGTCTTCGCCGCCCTGGGATTCCATGCCGTCACCGCTCTGTTCCAGCCAGTAGTCGGCCTTTTTCGCATCCTTGGCGACACCGGTGCCGTTGCGATAGCACTCACTCAGGCGCAGGGCAGCCATGCAGTGTCCCTGCTTGGCGGATTTCTCCAGCCATTTGACGGCCTCCTTGGCGTTCTTCTTGAAGCCGTTTTTCCCGTTCAACAGACGCTCCCCGAGCTCCCACTGGGCGTTCGGGTCATCGGCCTCGGCGGCGCGGCGCAGTTGCTCGGGGGTCATGTCCTGCGCGGCGGGTTCATCGCCCTCATCGGTCTCCTCCGCACTCTGCTCGGCGGGCGGGGGAATGAGCACGGACAAGAAGGACTCTCGGTTGGCAATGAGCTTCAGCGTCAGCCGGTCCATGTAGGCCATACTGCCCGTGTACATCAGGCAACCGGGAGCCAGCAACACGCGCATGGCCTCGCAGTATTCCTCCCAAGCCTTGACCTCCGCCTTCCACAGGGAGATCAGCTTCGGAGCCTGCGCCTTCAGCTCGGGAACGGCCTCCCACAGCAGCCCCGTGACCGGCTCCGGGCCGGGGAAGGGTTCCTCGGAAGTGGGGTACATCTTCAGCAGGGCGTCATTCTCGGCCTTGATCATGGCCGTGCAGACGGCAGCAGCGGACTCCGCCGCGAGGGCGTATTCCTGTGTGCTGTTGGAGCCGCATTGCAGCAGCTTGATCACCGGCAGGGGAACATCCCCCACCCCGGGGGTAGCAGCTTCCTCACGATCTTCCTCCGCTATCCCCAATTCTTTGCAGCGGGCATCGGGATACCAAGCAGCACCCGCCGCCAAAGCTCGCATGTCGGCCTCCAGATTGCGCTCGCCTTCCTGCTTCAGCTCGGGCAGGCGCTCGGATTTTCCGCCGACAGCTTGGGCTGCTGCCTCGAGGTATGCCGTGCGGGCACGTTGCCACTTTTCGGCAGCGGTCACGGCATCCACCACACATTTGCGGGCCATGTCAGCCGGCTCCCCTTCAGAGCCGTTCTCTTTCAACGCCTCGTCCATGGCGACGGTCAAGCGTTTTTCCCATGTGCGCAACATGGGCAGACGAGCAGTCGTCTGCTGCTTGGCTGCGGGGCGGCGCGTCGGGGCGGCCTGCACCGGCAGGGGGGCGCCGGCAAGCAGTGCCAGCGCCGGCATCATCAACAAAAGCATTTTCTGCGGCATAGCAAGCGTATTCTAGCGGATGCCGCCGCTCTCTGCAAGCTTTTTGTGCGGCTTGCAGCTGCTTCCTCAGTTGTTTGCGGTGCCGGAGGAGGGCAATTCGCCGTATTTACCGGCCAAAATCTCCCGCATATGGCGGTCGACATGCGCGGCCCAGTTGCCCGCAGCGGCATAAGAGCGGCCCACCTGCGCGGTCGTGGTGCGGCCCTTGGCCTTGTACTTGGCCAAGATGCGGCCCAGATCATGCACGCATTCCTCCTTGCTGCCGTAGCGGCGTTGTCCGTTGCGGCCCATGATGCCCGCCAGGTTATTCTTGTTGCGGGCCGCCTTGGAGGTGGCGTGGGCGGATTCGTGACGGATGATCGCTTCCATCATCACCGGATCTACATCGTTGTCCGCCGCCGCTTGGTGGATGACAGGACGCAGGGCCGTTACCTCGTCCGCAGGAGCGACGATGGTCAACAGCACAAGACTCAGCAAAAATGTCAGGGTGCGTCTCATGGGCGGAGACTATACACCTCCCGACCCCCGATGTCAAGCATTTTATGAAAAATTATTAAAAATTCTCAACTATACCACAACATACGGGGTTCACTCACCCATCAATCACCACCGGAGGAAGGGGTGAGAAAATGCACACGGGGCAAAAAAAGGGCGTGACAAATGGGGGATTTAGGATAGAATAGGCGCATGCAGTACTCTCCGTACACACTTTATCCGCTGGGGGCGTTGAGCGCGCGCGCGGCTGCGCAGCCACGCCAGGGTGTTCTTTTGCGCGGCGACAACGGCGGCTATGCCTGCCTGCAACCCTGGCCGGAGCTGGGGGATGCCCCGCTGGAATATGAGCTGGATGCTCTGCGGGACGGCACGCCTCTGCGCTTGGGGGCTCGTGCGCTCAAATGCGTGGAGCTGGACGGCGCCGCGCGCGCCAAGGGAGAGAGCCTTTTCGCGGGTCTGCGGGTGCCGCGCAGCCATGCCACCCTGCCCGTGAGTGCCACGCCCGGCCAAGTGTACAACCTGCACCAGCGCGGTTTCCGCGTCGGCAAAATCAAGGTGGTGCCCAAGTTGGCCGCGACGGTGGAGCGTCTGGTGAATTTGGCCTCCATGGTGCCGGATTGGAAGTGGCGGGTTGACTTTAACTGCACGCTGTCGCTGGAGGATGCCCTGCAGTTCTGGGAGATGCTGCCGCCGGCCATGCGTCAGCGCATTGACTTTGTGGAGGACCCCTGCTACTACGATGTTGCCGTGTGGCAGGCCCTGCAGGACGCCGGTATGCCCTTGGGCTACGATATGCCTGTGCAGAATGAGAGCATCATCCCGCAACGCACGACCAAGCCTATGATGCGCTTGGTGAAGCCGGCTCGCCACATGAGCACCACCGGCATGCCCGTCTTCACCTCTTATATGGATCACCCGCTGGGCCAGTGCTGGGCTGCTTACAATGCTGCGGCCTACTACACCGGCAAGCCGGAGGCGGAGGTGCCGTTCTGCGGCCTGCTGACCCACCTGAACTACAAGCCCAATCCGTTCTCGGAGCAGCTCGGCTTCAACATCACGCCCGATTTCCCCGTGCCTGCCGGCACCGGTCTGGGCTTCGATGCCCTGCTCGCCGCCCTGCCCTGGAAGAGCCTGTGAGTCACCCCGCGCCATGTTGATCGCTCCTTCCATGCTCGCCTGCGATTTCCGTCGCATCGGTGAGGAGGCTGTACGCGCCCTGAACGCCGGTGCCGATTGGCTGCACTTGGATGTGATGGACGGTTCGTTTGTGGATAATATCTCTTTCGGGCCGGACATCTGCCGCGCCATTCATGACAGTGTGCCGGAGGGGACTTTCCTGGATGCCCACCTCATGATTGATGCGCCGGATCACTATCTGCCGCGTTTCCTCAAGGCGGGGATGAGCATGATTACCATCCATGTTGAGCGCGAGGGGGAGGTGGATTTGCATGCCACCTTGGCAGCCATCCGAGCCGGCGGGGCGCAGGCGGGTCTGGCCCTCAACCCGGCCACGCCGGTGGAGACCGTGCTGCCTTACCTGGCGGAGCTGGACATGGTGCTGGTGATGAGCGTGGTCCCCGGTTTCGGCGGGCAGAGTTTTATGGCGCATGTGCTCGACAAGGTGCGGACGCTGGCGCAGGCTCGCGCGGCGGGGGCGGGATCTTTCCTCATCCAGATGGACGGTGGTATCGGCCCGGTGCAGGCGCCGCTCTGCAAGGAGGCGGGGGCGGATTGCCTGGTGGCAGGGTCCTCGACTTTCCGTGCAGATGACATGGCAGCGGCTATTGCGGCTATGCGCTGACCCTTCCCACGCCCATGGACAGCGGTAAGAAGAGCCTGATCAACGTGCTGCTCAGCGTGCTGGCGCCGGTGCTGATTCTGGAGAAGTGCTCCGGATCCGGCGGCGCATGGTACGACTGGGGGACGGTGTGGGCCTTAGTGGTGGCGCTTTCCCTGCCCATCGGCTGCGGAGTCTACTCTGTTGTCTCGCAGCGGCGGGTAGAGCCGCTGGCGGTGTTCGGTCTGCTGGGCACGCTGCTCACGGGCGTGGTGAGCATGTACGCGAACTCCGGTGCGGGGGAGGCTATCCGCCCGGACACGCCTTGGTGGTATGCCGGCAAGGAGCTGATGGTGGCGACCATGCTTGCAGGGGCGGTGCTGGTGACGGCCCGCGGCCGCAGTTCGCTGCTCCGTGCGTTCGTTTATTCCGAGGCGCTGTATGACATCCCGCTCATCGAGCAGAAGGTGCAGGAATTGGGCTGCACGGACGATTACCGACGGCTGGAGCTGCAGGGCAGTCGCCTGATGGCGGCATCGCTCCTGGGCTCCGGGCTGGCGAACTTCGGGCTCTCGCTCTATTTCCTCCTCCCCGTGCTTCAACTGCCCGCTGCGGACCAGGCCCTGGCCTACAATCAAGCCGTCGGGGGTATGCACTGGTGGGGCTTCGTTGTCATCGGTGTGCCGCTCATGGCTACACTCGTGGCAGTCATGCGCTTCCTGGCGCGTCGTCTGCAGGCCCTCACCGGACTCCCCGCAGACCGTATTTTCCTCAAGTAGGCTGACTCCTCCGCAGTTTTGTATTGACAAACCCCGCCCCTCGGGTGTAGAACAACTTATGCTTCAGCGTTTCATCACGGCCTCCCTCCTCCTCGCCGCACTGGCCTCCTGCTCCCCCTCCCGCACCTGTATCACCGGCGTGGTCGACCTGCCGTTGAAAACCACCGCCCTGCCCGCCGACTCCTGGGCCTCCGTCCCCCTCCGCGCCAACGCCCGCTACCTCCTCTACGGAACCAACACCGAAGCCGAACGCCGTAACCGCCTCGGCGACTACTACCACGTTCGCTGGGACGATGCAGACCCGCAGGCTCACGTTCGCCTCGTCATGCACTACACCCAAGCCCGCACCGCCGGCAAAATCCTCACCCGCACCCTCGACTTCCCCGCCCCCCGCAAACCCGCCTTCGACCGCAAGGCTGACTTCTTCTTCTCCGGCCCCGAACGCGCCCGCAACGGCGACATCCTCAGCTGGAAGATCGACCTCTTCGTCAACGACACCCTCAAGGACTCCAAAAAGTCCTTCCTGTGGGAGTGAGGGTGAATTTGTGACAAAAGTCTCACAACCTGTGTCCCCCGTATTGACAAGCCGTGCCGAATGTGGCACACTGCGTTGTATTGCTGCGTAAACACTATGCTCATCAACTTTTCATTCTCCAATTTCAGATCTTTTCGGGACAGAGCCGACTTCTCTATGATTGCCGGTAGGGGGAGGCAGCACCTATCATCCTTGCAGAAGATGCCGGACGTCTCCGGCATGAATGTGCTCCCTCTTTGTGCCATTTTCGGCGGCAATGCTTCAGGCAAAAGTAATTTTGTAAAGGCTTTGAGCCATATGCAGAAGATGATTCTGAGTGGCAAAATAGAAACCGAGCCCTTTAAGCTGGATCCCGAATTCTCTGACGCCCCTTCCGAATTCATTGTATGCGCACTGGCAAACGAGCGGGTATGGGAATATTCCCTTTCCGTGAGGAATAAGGAGATTGAGGAGGAGTCGTTGCTGTATATGCGGAAGAAGAAAGAGGTTCAGGTATTTCATCGTACTCGTAACTCCTTCTCTGTCGGTGAGTCGGTAAATATCCCGGAGGAAAGTAGAACGAAGCTACAGCTCATCGGTGAGACTCTGGCTCCCGGT
Organism: uncultured bacterium; assembly: GCA_945947905.1. Lineage (GTDB taxonomy): Bacteria > Verrucomicrobiota > Verrucomicrobiia > Verrucomicrobiales > Akkermansiaceae > Akkermansia. The sequence continues at coordinate 6,608 of CAMEZO010000029.1, read as the reverse complement.
TCCATTTTCCTTCATGCGGCACAAACCTACCGGTTGGAGGGATTGGATTCGGTTTTCTCGCCCATCTACAATTGGTTCCGTGATACGCTCTGTATTGTATCGGCGAACAGCAAACGCGCAGCCTTGGGCGTAGAGCTGCTCAAAAACTTGTCGTTATACAGTGATGCTCTGACCCGCGCAGATACGGGTATTGACGAATTAAAGCTGACCGAAGTCAATCCGGAGCAATTGAATATTGACCCGAGTTTATTGGAAAAGTTCAGGCAGAGCGAGGCAAATGTTATTTTCCACAATGAGGATTCCACCTTGGTTTTGGTCAAAAAAGATGATGGCATTCACGCCTATCGTTGTCTCTCCATGCACCGCGATAACACCGGCAAGGAAGTGCCTTTTCTCTTCACGGAGGAATCAGATGGATCCCGCCGCTTGCTGCACTTGTTACCCATATTAATAGACCACGAGATTCAACCTCGGGTTTATGTTGTAGATGAACTCGACCGCAGCCTCCACACCGGTTTATCCCGCTATCTTGTCGAGCAGCAGTTAGAGATTGCTGAAACAGCCTCTCGTAACCGCCAGCAGCTCATCTTTACCACTCATGACGTCATGCTGATGGATCGGGACCTCCTCCGAACAGACGAAATGTGGGCAGTCGAACGTAACAGAGACCATGGTAGCCGCTTGATTTCCTTTGAGGATTTCATCGAGATCCACAGGGATAAGAACATCAGAAACAGCTATCTGACCGGACACATGGGCGGATTACCCCGCATCAATCTATAACTCCGACTCATGAAAACCCCGACAAAAAGAAGCAGAGAACAGCGCCGGTACAACAAGGTATACTATATTGTCACTGAAGGAGAGAAAACAGAGGAATCTTATTTCAGTATTGTTAAGGACTATATCCCGGACGAAGCACGCATAGCGATTTCCTGCACTCCGTCGAAGGGCTCTGCTATCAAGGATATCTTAAAAACAGTAAAAACCGTTACTGCAAGGAACACGAACAGCCGGGACGAAGTATGGGTGATTATCGACCGCGATGCAGAATCTCACACAACCGAGCAATTTAAGAAATTGATAACCTGGCAGAAGGAATCAGGAAGGCACCACATTGCCGTCAGTAACCCCCGTTTTGAGTATTGGCTCCTGTGCCATTTCGAGGATTCTCCTACGAAAGATAGTTCGATGAGCGATGAGTACGTCGCCCGGTATCTTCCCGGCTATAACTACAGGAAAACTCTTGACCAACACCGCAGCAGAATCACGCTGCAGAGCATACAGCACGCTATCCGGACTGCTGCCCGCTACCCGCTAACATCTGTCATCTCTGATACCCTCGGCAGTGACGTGTGGAGGCTCGTTCACCTCCTCATTCCCGCCCCGGCCTCTTCAAATACATAAAGCACGCCCACAGCACCGGCCGCCGCAGCCGGGGCGGATTTCCGGGTGCGCTGCATTTTTGCCTTGCAGAGGGGGGGAGGCTGTGGTATAAAGAAGGCACCATGACCACTCCGCTTTCTTTCGCTTCGCTTCACATGCCGCTTGTTGTCGGCACTGTTTCGGACCTCAAAACCTGGCTGAGCGTTACGGCCCCCGGGTGTAAGCCGGCGTGCGACATCGTGGAACTGCGGGTGGATTCCATGCCGCCCATCCTCGGCGCGGAACACCTGAAGGCAGACCGCTGCACGCGCCCGCTGCTGCTGACGATTCGGCACGCGAGTGAGGGCGGCGGCCGCAGCATTCCGGAGCCAACGCGTTTGGCCATGGCTCTGCACCTGCTGCCCATGGCGGCGGCGGTGGATTGGGAGGCCGCTCAGTTGCCCGGGGCCGGGGAGCTGGTGCAGGCGGCGGCAGCGGCCGGCATTCCGCTGATTGCCTCGATGCACGACTTCCGCGCCACGCCGTCGGTAGATGATATGCTGCGTACGGAGGAAGCCGCCCGCGCGGCGGGGGCGCAGGTGGTCAAGTTCGCATTCGCCCTGAACCGTCCGGAGGACATCATGGCGGGGGTGGAGCTGCTGCGGCGCGCGACCGGCCCCGTTGCGGTCATGGGCATGGGCCCGCTGGGTCCGACCAGCCGCCTGATGTACTGCCAGCTCGGCAGTTGCCTGATCTACGGCTACCTTGGCGCCAGACGCGCCGCGCCCGGCCAGTGGTCCGCCCCGCTGTGCCGCCAGGCCCTGCGCCACCTGCCCCCCGCGTTGCTGTGAGCCGCGCTTCAGCGGCGGCGCTTCGCCTGCATGGCGCGAATGATCAGCCCGGGGTCCGGCGCATGCCCCAGAAAGGCACGCACGGATTCCTCTGCAGGCCGCGAGCCGAGCGGGGTCAGAATCTCGCGTCGCAGGGCCTCGCCGGTCTTGGCGTTCAGCCCCTCGCGGCGGATGCGCTCCAGCGCCTCCAGGGCCAACATCTCGCTCCACAGGTAGGAGTAGTAGGCCGAGCCGTAGACTTCATTCGCCAGATGCAGGCAAATGCGCATCACGCTCAGCGGTGTGCTCCGCACCGGGAAGTCATGCCCCGCCAGAATCTGCTGACTCACTTCGTCCAAATCCTTGCCCCGGAAGCGCTCGGCATAGTGTAGGTTAGCTTCTAAATCCAGTTTGCAAATATTCAGGGTACCCTGCAATTCCGTCGCTGCGGTGGGCTCCTCTCCGGGCAGGAAGAGAGGCTCTGCCACGCGCTTGGGGATGACCTTTCCGGTCTTGCGGTGCCGCGCATACAGGCGAATGGCAGCTTTCTCGCTCACCATCTTCTCCATCAGGGTGCTGGGCAATTCCGCGAAGTCGGTGGGAACCATCACCACGCTCTGCGCACGGGTCGGGGTCTCGGCCAAGAGCATCTGCAGCACATGCCCGAACTCATGGAAGAGGGAGCGCAAGTCCTGCTGTGTCAGAATATCCGGCCCGCCGTCGGCATTCGGACGACGAACCAGACTCATCACACACAGATGCGGCGAGCGCGGCTCTCCGTTTGCGCCGGTGCGGCTGCTGCGCAGGGGGCCGGTCATGGGACCGGCGTGCTTGTTCGGGCGCGCCGTGTCATCTAAATAGAAGGAACCGAGATGCTGCCCCGTCTTGTTGTCCGTAATCTCGAACGCCCGCACCCCGGGCAGCCACACCTCCACGGCCTCCGGAGCAGCTTCGGCCTGCCCACCGGGGCAGTACACGGGCAGCTCACGAATGTTAATATCAAAGAGCTTGCGGCTAATGCCGAACAGTCCGCGCAGCACGCTGTTGAACTCCAGATAGTCATCCAACTGCCACGCATGGCTGCTCGGCACGTATTGCATGGACTCATAGGCCAAGACACAGTAATGGGTATCCCAAGGCTGCATGGGCGGCTCCGGCTCATCCGGGTACAGACCGGACATGCGAGCCACCTTCTGCACGCCCGCCAGCTCAGCATCAAAGTCGGCCTTAGCAGCCTTCATCAGCCCATCGACAAAATCCAGGGCGCCCTGTCCGTTGCGGGTCATGTGCTGCTCCGTCACGAAATCGGCGTAGCTGTTATAGCCGAGCAACCGCGCCTTCCGCAGGCGCAGGGAGAGCAGGCGGTCCAGCAGATCGGCATTCGCCTGCGGGCCCTTCAAATCCGGGCAGTTGATGCCCATGTACACCGCGCGGCGGGTTGACTCCTTCCGGCAGAAGACCATGGCGGCGGAGGCGGTCATATCACCGATACTGAGGAGGTATTGCGGCTTCTCCGGAGTGCCGAGCCCGCGCGCGGCAGCGGCTGCCTTCGCTGTCTGCAGCAGGTCATCGGGCATGCCCTCCAGATCTGCGGCATCGGTCACTGTCATACTCCAGCCAGCCTGAGCCTCGCGGTAGCGGCGGTCGTATTCGGTGCTCACGCCGGTCAACTCGGCATCCACCTGCCGCAGCTCCTCGCGTACTTCAGCCGGCAGATGCGCCCCGTGGCGGCGGAACTCATGCAAGATACAGGTAATGAAATAACGCTGACCGGGCGACAGATTACCGACCCACTCCTGCTCGGCGGCCGTCTGCACGGCACGCCAAAGCTCGGGGTCGCTCAGCATCTTGTTTTCCAGGTTCTTCAGCTCCGTGGCGGAGCGATCCTGCGCCTGCTGAATCTCCGGCGTGCGCATCACGCAATCCTTCAGCCCGATACCGATCACCTGCACCTCCGCCGGCGTCATCAGGGCGTCATCCAGCACTTCAAAAACATTCTCCCAACTCATCTCCTCCGGGCGCAGGCGTTTGATGCCCTCCACCTGCTCGCAGGCCTCGCGCATGGCCTTATCCAGCTCCGCCATGCCCTGCTCCACACTGATCTTCGACCATGCCGGGTAAAAATCCTTCCCCGCCCCCGCCACCGCCGGGGACAACAGGCAGAACAGAAGAAAGGCTATCAGAATTCGCATTCGGTATCTCATGGTAAAACGCAGTGCACATGATACCCCTTCCCCGCCCCGAAATCAAGCCGGAAATGAGCCATACACCCCCACGATGCAGACTTCACGCCCTCTGTCAAAAAAGCGGTATGAGCTTACCTGCATCTGCGCCGGCGGCGGAGGGCGAGGGCAGGAAACACCAACCAGAAGAGAGTGGAGGGTTCCGGCACGGTGAAGGCGATCGCATCCGTTCCGGAGGCCGAGTAGATATTGCCGAAGTGGTCGACGCTCCAGTGTCCGGCGGACATGTTGCCCTTCAGTTGTATGGTAATGTCCTTACCCACCACGATACCATCGAGGCTGTCCAATACATCCAGCTTCAGGGTAATGCTACCTGCCGAGAGGGTCAGGTCGCCGAGATCCAGTGTGCAGACGGCGTTGTTCTTACTCAGAGTAAGTTGCTCCGCGCGCGGGATGATGAGAACCGTACCATCCGCCTTGACGGTGCATCCATTCTTGAAAGCTAGGTTCGAGATAGTCAGGGAGCCGGCTGTATTGATGTCGATGTGGGAGGCCTTCGCCGTAGTCGAAGTGCCGATCAGGGCATCATTGGTCATGATCACATCGGTCAGCGTGCCGGTATTTGTCGCGGTGCTCTCCTCGGTACTGCCGAGCAGAAGCGTGGTGGGGGAGGCCACCTTGAGAGTCAACCCGGCCGCACCGGTGGTTACGGTGGTTACAGCGGCATCTTTCACGAGATTACCGTTTGTCTGAATGGAGGCACTGCCCTCCAATGTAATGCTACCGGCCGCCAACACAGCGTAGTCGCCGATTTGCAGGCTAGCCCCATCCTTCACGGTTACCTCCTGTGCCTTCATCACGGTGGCTGTATACCCGGCACGCTCCTCCGCCTTGATGTGCACGGCATCTCCCTCCCGCACGGCGGCGTTGGCCATGCTGCCCACCAGCTGCACACTTCCCCCGCTGACCGTCAGGCTGTTCACCTTGTTATCCGCTCCGGCAAGAGACAGCTTTCCACTGCCGCGGTGCTCCACGGCCAAGTTCCCGTTCAGGCTACCGAGGAACAGGCTGTCCGTCGAGGAAGTATAACTCAGCGTCGACACCTTTTCGGACGACGTGTTGGTGATGAGAGCCTCCTGCGTAAACGCCTGAACGCTCAGCCCGCCACCGACGCTCAGCCCGTGCCCGTTCAGGTCCAGCGTGCCGCCGCCGTTACCGAAGGTGATGTCCTTGGCCACCTGATTCTCCCCGCCGAGCACCAGGGTCGTGCCGCCGTTGATCAGCACCTTGTAGGCCGCATAGCCGCCGGTTCGCTCTAAATACGTCTTCCCGCTGCCGCCGATATTCAGGCAGGCATTGTTATCCCCCGTACCCTGAATGTGCCAGTCTCCGTCCCCCACCTTGCGCCATTCCCGCCCGAGAGCCCCCGTCAAGGTGGTGATCAGCGTACAGCCGGACTCGACCTCATAGCCGGCGCTCTCCAAGGAATGAGCCCCGCTGATGGTATACGTTACCCCGTTTCCGCTGAGAATCACGCGGCCGATACCCATGTCCACATCCCCCGTCAGCACAATCGACCGATCAGCCGTTGAGACAAACCTCACATCCCGAGTGGCAGCTAATGCTGCATCCGACGCCACTTGGTAAGTCTCTGTGTCCCACGCATACCAGGCATCTGAAGCATAGGCGATATCCTTCCACGCCTTCGTACCCGCAGCCAAGCCCTTTGTCGTCCCGACCTCTGTCTCCCCCTGCATCAGCTTGCCATCCGCCGCCCACGCTATATTGTCCTCCAACGTAAAGCTATCCGTATAAGCAGTCATCTGCTGCTCGGTCAGGGACGCATCATAACTGAACCCGCTGCCGACCGGAGCATCATCGGGCCTCGTCAGGAGCCAAGTGGTAACACCCATCAGCATATAAGATTGCGTCGCGTTATTCCACACCAGCAATCCGGAGCCGCTGTCGCCCTTCTGCACAGTCTGGTTCATCATGCCATCCCCGGGCGAGTAGAGGTTTATGAAGTTGTAGTACCCACTCTCCGTAACCGGCTTATACTCAACGCTACCAATTGTGAACACATCTCGTGCATTGATCAGGAACACGCCTCCTGTCAGGTACTTCCATCCGTCGGACACATAGGTAATCTTCCCTTCTGAATCCACCATCTGCTGAACACCACACCCCATACGGGTAGCAACTAATATCCCCTGCTCATAGATAGCCTTTG
>CAMEZO010000028.1 GCA_945947905.1 uncultured bacterium | reverse complement strand
ATTCTAAGGCCGACCTACTACGGATATGCTCGGAAGTCTTGACGAAGCTCCGAAGGCTAATCAGCTTCCGAAAATTCCTTTCATTCCGCAATCAGAGCCTTTCGGCTTCTTCTGCCACGGCGGGGTGAAGTATGGGCTCGCGGCGGGGGAGATATTACGCTTGACCCGGAGGGGGAAATGGGGTAGAATGGGGCGAGAGAATGACAACGTTTACGAATTTGACACGCGGGGCGGAGATTGGCTCCAACTCGTATTTACTGGATTTAGACGGGACGCGGGTCGTGCTGGATGCGGGGATGCACCCGAAGCGGGAGGGCGTGGAGGCTACGCCGAATTATAAGCTCATCGGCGGGGCGGACCCGGATACCATTTTTGTGACCCATGCGCATTTGGACCACCTGGGGACTCTGCCCATGCTGCAGGATGCCTACCCCGGGGCGGAGGTGAACATGACGGAGGGGACTGCCCTGATTGCGGATGCCATGTTGCACAACTCCGTCAACGTGATGACCTCCAAGCGCACGCAGGAGGGCATCGTGGAGTACCCGCTCTTCAGCCACAAGGACGTGGAGACGGCGGCGCGCAGCTGGATGCACCGCCCCTACAATGCCCCCTTCCGCACGGGGCACAACGGCGATTTGCTGGCCACCCTGCACGATGCGGGGCACATTCTCGGCTCCTGCGGCGTGGAGCTGGAGACGGCCGAGGGCAAGACCATCTTTTACACCGGCGACGTCCAGTTCGAGGACCAGACCCTCATCGGCGGCGCGAGCTTCCCGACGAGCGGCATCGACGTGCTCATCATGGAATGCACCCACGGCGACACGCAGCGCGACCCCGACTACAACCGCCGCAAGGAGATGCTGCGCTTTGCGGAAGCCATCCGCAGCACCCTGGAGAACGACGGCGCGGTGCTCATCCCCGTGTTCGCCCTCGGCAAGAGCCAGGAGCTGCTCTGCGAGATCGGCCGATTTAAGGAACAGGGGCTCATCCCCGATGTGCCGGTCTTCTTCGGCGGGCTGAGCACCAAAATCACCCAAATCTACGACAAGCTGGCCGACAGGACCCCGCGCCGCGACCCCGGCTACCGCCTGCGCGAGACGGTGGAAATCCACGGCCTGCCCAAGCAGACGGAGGGACCCCTCGTGCCCTCCCCGGGGAATATCTACCTCGTCTCCAGCGGCATGATGAGCGAGCACACCATCTCCAACGCCCTGGCCCGCACCGTCATGACGCACCCGAACGACTCAATCCTCTTTGTCGGCTACAGCGACCCGGAGTCCCCGGCGGGGCGCATCAAAGCCGCGAATACGGGCGACCCCGTGAGCCTGCGCGAGAAAGGCGGCGGCCAGCTCTACACCCTGCGTAGCCGCATCGAATGCTTCGACTTCTCCGGCCACGCCACGCGCGATGCCTTGGTAGACTACGCCTGCCGACTGAACCCCGGTACCATCCTCCTGGTGCACGGCGACCCGGGGGCCATGGAAACCATGCGCCGCATGCTCAGCGACAAACTGCCGAGCGCCCGCATCATCATCCCGGAGCCCGGCATTCCCTGCACGATTTAACAGACCTTTGAAACACCGCGCCCCCCGCTCCGCAGCAATTCGGAACGGGGGGCGTTTTGTATGGCAAAAGGTGCCTCAACCCTTGGGAACGGGACGGAAACCGCTGTCAATCTCCCGCATCTCATCCAAGGAAATGATGCGGAACGGGATATTCTTGAGAATGACGGGCCGATCATCCTCATCCGAGGGATCCGAGCAGGAATAAGTAGCATTGCCGGAGGTGGGCGTCTCGAAATTCAGCGTGTAGAAAGCATCCTGCGAGCTCTCACCGCTCAACTGCACGCGTCCCGTAGCAGCGGGACCGGCGGTGTATTGGAGGTAACCGGGGTACAGGCAGGGCTCGCTCTCCCCTTGGTAGGCATTTACCCAGTTGGGGCCGGTCCAAGCGGCGCGAAAATCACTGCGCGAGGCAACAATGTGGTTGCAGATACGCCCATCGCGCAGGTAATCCCGCCCGAAGATGATCTGCGGCCGGGCCCAAGACTGCGAGAGCAGACGCTGATCGAACAGCACCAGCGCCTTGCCGGCCAGCGAAACAGGCGCGCATCCGGCCGCAGGCGCAGGCATAGCATCCGGCATGCGGCTGAGGTCGGGGTTTGCCTGCGGCTCCGGGTCGGACAGGGAGGTGACCGCGAAGGCCACGTCCTGCAGATGCACGGGCTCCCCGTTCACCGTGCCGTGGTACTCCGCCGAGCCTCGGTTATCGAAGTCAAAGGTCAGAGTCCACACACCGTGATCTTGGCTGTTCTTTTGCCCGACGCGGTAAGAGGTGCCGCAGTAGCACTCATCCTGCAGGGTAGCCGTCACACGTCCGACGGGGGTGTAAATCATCTTGCCGCCCTGTGCGCCGGTGCTGGTGTTACCGTAGCGGAAGTTCACGCCCTTGCCGGGCAAGCGGTCGACCTTCTGTTGACTGCCATCCGGCAGCACACGGCGGGCACCCTCTGCGAAGAACGTGATGCGAAAGCCCTTAACGGAAGCAGGCACACCGGACTCGGTGGCGAAGGCCTCCGTAGAGCCGGCTTGGAGCGGCGCAGCGAGGGCCGCCGCGGCCAAGAAGGAAAGAATGTAGCGATTGCGGAGCATAACGCCCACATCATACCCCGCGCCCGAGCCCCGTGGCAAGCTCGCACTGTGTCAGCCGAGCACGCGATGCGCCTCCTCGCGGGCCCAAGCGTCATCCTCCAAGATGATATCGAGCTGCCCCCGGTAGTCGCGCGGCGCGGCGTGGGAGAGCACGGTCTCCACCGTGCGCCAAATGCCCGGGAAGGAAAGGCGCCCCTCCACGAAAGCCTGCACGGCCACCTCGTTGGCAGCATTGAACATGGCCGGCATGGTACCGCCCGTGATACCGGCCTGGCGGGCCAGGCTCAGCGCGGGGAAATCCTGCACGCGCGGGGCCTCGAAATGCAGGCTTGCGATGCGCGCCAAATCCAGCTGCGGCAGGCTGTTGGGGATGCGATCCGGCCAAGTGACGGCGTACTGAATCGGGAAACACATATCACTGCTGCTCAACTGCGCCAAGATCGAGCCATCCCGGTACTCCACCAAAGAATGCACGATACTCTGCGGATGCACGATCACATCCACCCGCTCCATGGGAATGCCGAACAGCCAGCGCGCCTCGATCATCTCCAGCCCCTTGTTAAACAGGGTAGCCGAGTCGATGGTAATCTTGCGCCCCATCTTCCAGGTGGGATGCTGCAGGGCACGCTCCAGAGTCACTCCCTCCAGTTGATCCGCCGGCAGGGTACGAAAAGGGCCGCCGCTGGCCGTCAGGATCAGGCGCCGCACCTGCTCCGCCCCGCCCCGGTGCCCTTGCAGGCATTGGAAAATCGCGTTGTGCTCGCTGTCCACGGGTAACACGTTGATCCCCTTCTCGGCGGCCCGCTGCATCACCACCTCGCCGGCCATCACCAGAATCTCCTTGGAGGCGATCGCCAAGTCCTTCCCCGCCTCAATGGCCGCCAGCGTGGGACGCAGCCCGGCGGTGCCGATGATGCTCACCAGCACCATATCCGCCTCCGCCAGCGTTGCCAACTGACACAGCCCCTCCTCCCCGGTATACACACGGCAACCACTCGGCAGCAGACGTTGCAGCTCCGCCGCCTTCGTCGCATCGTAGATGCACACATCCCGCACCCCGAACTCACGCGCCTGCGCGGCCAGGGATTCTACATTACTGTGCGCCGCCAGTGCCACGGGCTGCATGCGCTCCGGTATATCCCGGGCTACCTTCAGAGCACTGGTGCCGATACTACCGGTGGAACCCAGAATGACGACGCGTTTTTTCTTCATATCTGCGGTCTATTCTACACCCTCCTCGCCCTCTTGGCAAGCGGAAACAGCATCGGGGGAGGCCCACGCCTCCTCCTTCCAGCCCGTGTAAATGCGCCCCTCCTTCCGCAAAATCCCCTGATTCACCATGTCGGCAAGCACGTTCCTCAGCCGCACACGCCCGAGGTAGGCAGCCACATGCTCACGGATGACATTCTCCTGCACCCCGCCCTGTCGAGAGGCAACGAATGCCGAGATGAGACCGGGCAAATCCACCTCCGGCTGCGGCACGCGGATGACGGCAGGCTCGCAGCTCACCGCAGGATGCGACGCCAAGCGAGAAAAGCCCGGGGCATCGCTGCGGCGGCACACCTCGATATTCTGCGAGATGCGCTCCCGCAATCGGTCTACATGCGAAATGATACCGATGAGCTTACCGGACGCGCGCAGGCTCTCCAGGCAGTCGAGCACCTTCTCCAGAGCATCGGCATCCAAGGTACCGAAGCCCTCGTCCAAGAAGAGGGTATCGAAGCCGGTGCTGCCGACCATGTGCGAAAGCCCAAGGGCCAGGGCCAAGCTCACGATGAAGCTCTCCCCGCCGGACAGATTGGCGCTGTCGCGTCCGGCTTCGTCATCCAGATAGCAATCCCGCACATAGATACTGAGGTTATCCGGCCCCGGGAGCAGGGTGTAACGATTGTTCAGCTTCCTCAGTTGAGCGTTGGCACTGTCCAGCAACATGCGGAAGGTGATCTGCTGGGCATAGCGCTTAAAGCCCTCCTTGCTGTTACCCAACAGCTCGTAGAGGAGGTTCCAATGATCCGCGTCCGTCTGTAACTCCCGGCGCTTGGCTTCCAACTCTGCGTTGGCGGCGCGGGCGTCATCGTCAACACCCAGCCGAGCGATCAGCTCGGTCCGCTCCTTATCCAGCTCCATCTGCTCCTGCGCCTTGGTGTCGCTCTGCTCCTGCAGGGTCTCTCGGGGCTCCTCCGTCATCGGGGTTGCCAGCAGGGTATCCAGATGTTCCTGCGCCTGCCCCACCGCCCCCTTGGCGCCCACAACGGCCTCCGACAGGTCGCGGTCTCGGTTCTCGAGGGCCTCGCGCTCGCCCGCAGCGGGCTGCACGGCACAAAAGGCCTCACGATTCTCAAAGCCATTCTCCTGCTGGGCGGTATACTCTGCGGCGAGGGCAGCCGAGGCCTCCCGCTCCGCTCGCTCGGTGGCCTCCGCCTGTTTCGAGCGTTCCTTCAGCAGGTAAATCAGGCGGTTCGTCTGCTCGATGGCCTCCCCCGAACGGGTGTCGCCCCATTGCTCCCGCAACTGCTCCTGTGCGGCCCGGAGCTGCTCGGCCGCCTGCGTTTCCGCGAGCTCGGCCGCCTTGAGGGCCTCGGTCTGCTGAGAGACCTGCTCGCTCTTGGCCTTCAGCGTGGCATGAACGGCTGCCAAGGCTTCCCGAGCGTCCTTTTCCTGCTTCATTACTGTCTGATAACGATGCAAGCGGTCACTCAGGCTCTGCAAAGCAGCCTGCCCCGCCTGCGGGGACTGCGGCGGCTGCGGGCAAAGGCTGCCGAGGGCCTGCAGGAAGGCATCCTGCTTGGCGCGGCAGGCCAGCAGGGCTTCGTCCTCCTTCAGCAGTTTACTGAGCTCCAGCACCCGCTCCCATCGGTACTTCGCGGTCGCCAGCTCCATCTCCGGATTCTCCGGCACCTCGGCATACCCGCAGTCCTGTGCGCGTTGTTGCAGCTCCTGCAGGCAAGCCCGCTCTTGGGTCGTGGCATTCTCCCACGCCGTCTTGCACTTCGTGAGTTCCTCCGCAGCGGCGGCATGCTTGGCTCTCAAATTCTCCAGCTTTTTCTCAGCACGATTCACTGTCGACCGCGCCTTGTCAATATCCGTGGGCGGCACCTGCGGCAGGTGGCTGAAATCCCGTCCGCCGCAGAGGGGACAGCTCTCGAACTCCCCCCGCTGCAGGCTCAGGCGCAGGTCGCTCAGTTTCTTCTCCAGGTCGGCCAAGCTTCGCTCCCGATCCAGGGCGGCCCGCAGGTCGTTCAGCTCTTTCTCGGCCTCCTCCACGGAGGGGAGGGACTGAAGCTGTAACTCGGCGGTACCCTTGGCCACCTCGGCCCCCGCGCGCCGGTCGCGGGCTTCCCCGAAGCGCTTCTGCGCCCGGACCAACTCCTCCGAGAGCGTTAGACGCCGCTGCATAGCGGCCTCCGTGTCGCCCGCCAACAGGGTCGACAGCTCATCCCCGTGCATGCCCTTCCGCTGCTGCAAAAGCTCCGCCGCCGGCAGGGTATCAGCGGCATGCGCATCACCCGCCCAATCGGCGAGCAGGCTTCTCGCGCGGCCCAGCACCTCGGGAAGCTCGCGCGCATCCTGCAACTGACGGAGCTCCTCCTCGGCAGCGGCCAGTTGAGTCTCGGCAGCGGCGGCGGCCTGCCGGGCCTCGGCGCACTCCTTCTCGGCAGCGGCCAGCGACGCCTCGGCCGTTTTTTTCTGCGCGGCCTTGTGAGTGTAGTCCTGCCGAGCCGTTTCCACCGCCTTTTCCATGGGCACCAGCTCCTCCCGGAGGCGGGTCAGATACTGCTCCGGCTCCTCCGGCCGCAGCTCCCGCCAGCGGGCGGAGACTGGCTCCAGCTCCTGCTCCAAAGCGACCAGACGTTGCCGAGCCCCGGCCCAAGCCTTCTCGCGCTCCTCGGCCAGCAGGAAGGCGGGCTTGACCTTCTCCCAGGCCTTCAACAGGCGCAGGCGCCCTGCCGACTCCCCGGCGAATTCCTGCTGCCGCTGCTCGGCTTCCGCGAGCTTCTGCTGCTGAAGCGCCAGGCTCTCCCGCGCCTTTTGCACGGAGTCCAGCCAGTCCATCTTTTTCTTCAACTGCTCCGTTTCGGCGAGCAGGGTCTCAAGGCGCTGTTGGGTCTCGGACCGGCGCGTTTCCATCTGCCTGCGTTCCTCCTCACCCAAGGTCTCGCGGGCCTGCAGGGCATCCAGCCGCTGCTTCGCATCCGAGCACTTCTGTTGCACCTGTTCGCCGATGCGCTTGTAAATTTCCGTTCCGGTGAGCATCTCCAGCACATTCGCGCGCTCCTTCTCGTCGGCCTTCAGGAAGGCGGCGAAGTCGCCCTGCGCCAGCATCATACAGCGTTGAAAACTCTCGTAGCTCAGCCCCGTGATACGCTCCACGGCGGCGGCGACCGACCTTGCCCTGTTCTCCAGCAGCTCCCTCTTCCCGTCCGGCTTCACACGGTAGAGCTCGGATTCCGCAGCGGCATAGGGGTTTTGGCCGCGGGCACGGCGCTGCGCCGTGCGGACACAGTAGTGCTCGCCCCGGCTCTCGAAGCGAACCTCGGCGCAGCAATCCGGCATGCCGTGCGTCATCAGCTCGTTGGAGTTGGCCGATATGGAACTCAGGCGCGAGGTGCGGCGGTACAGGGCAAAGCACACGGCATCCAGAATGGTGGTCTTGCCCGCTCCCGTCGGCCCGGTGATGACAAAGATACCCGTATCCGTCAGCGAGGGGTGGGTCAGGTCGATGCTGAACTTACCGGCCAGGGAGTTCAGGTTCTCAAAGCTTACGGTCTCAATTCTCATGTTCTGCGGGGGTTGCAAGGTGGCAGACTTCTTCAAACATCTTGATTAACAGATCGCGCTTTTCGGGGGAGAAGGCGCCGTTCTGCTCTTCGTACTGCTGCAATTTCATTTCAAAAACGCGCTCGGGGCTGTAGTCGGCGAGAGTCTCCGCAGCGGAGCTCTCTCCGCCGGCGGGGGCGTAGACAGGGGCTTTCACGGCCTTGCGGATCACGATCACCGGCACCGCCGTTTCCTCCAGTTGCTCGCGCAGGCAGGCGCGCAGCTCCGCCTGGGTCAGGTCTGCCCCGGTATACTCCAGGTTCATCCACAGGGGGACTTCGGGATGCTCGGCGACCCGGCGGCGGCATTCACGGGCCAGGGCGTCCGCTTCCTCTCGCGTGGCAATCCGGCGGTTCACCATCTTGGTGAAGGCGGGGACGGTCAGCGTATCCACGGCAAAACCGCCGTCTGCCGCAGGCTCCAGCAGCAGCATGCAGTGCTCGATGTCGCCCTCGTCCGTGGCCATGGGCAGCGGGCTGCCGCTGTAGTGCATGCGCCCGGCCTGCAGAGCATAGCATTTGTGAATGTGCCCCAAGGCCACATAGTCGAACACGTCGGGGAAGGCCGCCGCGGGCAGCACATCCAGGGTGCCGATGAGCGAGCGGGTGCTGCTCGTCGGGGCGGCTCCCACTACGGCTTGGTGGGACATGCAGATCACACGCCCTGCGGGATGCGACGGCTTCCATTCCTCGGCCAAGCGCGCCACCTCGGCCAGCACATCGGCCACGCCGTCCGTGTACGCCGTCTGCCGCGCCGCTTCGTCGTCTGCGGACACCGCTCGCGCCACCTCGGGACGCAGGAAGGGCACGGCGCACACGAGCAGCTCCTCCCCCACCGGCACCAGGCATTCCGCAGCACGCTCCCGGGTCAGGGAGCTCACCACGCGCACGTTCATACGGCGGAGCAGGCTCTGCTCCACCTCCAGCTGGGCCATGCTGTCGTGGTTGCCGGCGGTGATCACCACCTGACGGCACCCCGCCTCACTCGCCTGCGCCAGAAAATCGCAGTACTGTTTCTTTGCCGTCGCCGACGGCGTCGTGGTGTCGAAGATGTCGCCGCTCACCAATAACACGTCGACTCCCTTTTCCTTAATCACCCCGAGCAACCACGCCGAAAACTTATCGAATTCCTCCGTTCGCCTCGTGTCCAACAGCATCTTCCCCAAATGCCAATCCGATGTGTGCAGTATTCTCATATCCCGTGTGTCCTCTATTATACCACACCCACCCCCGGATTTCAAGACAATTCGCTCGGCCACCCGAAAAAGGGACGCCGAAGCCCCGAAAGACGTGGTTCACTAATGGTTAAATGAGACTTCACAGCACTGTGGCAAAAGAAGTCGGGAGATTCTGACCGCGGAATGAAAGGAATTTTGGGAAACTGAAAGCCATGCAACTCTCCGGCAAGACTTCAAATCGCAGGGGCAGTAGTCAGCATTGGAATTTTATAAAGCAACTAAGGAGCCTACCACCTCGGCGGCGTGAAGTCTGACCAAGGCCAAGCAGGCCGCAAACTTTCCGAAAATTCCCTTTATTCCGCGGTCCTTCAACTCTCGGTTCCGACGGCTGCGGTGGGAGGAAAGCAAAGAAAGCGGCGCGCCCCCCGGAAGCCATCGGGAGCGCGCCGTTCGGGGTGCCTGTGCCGAAACTACAAGATCACAGACACCCCTTTCGTACCATATCTGTTATGCCTTGCGGCGGCGACGTCTCGCTGCCAGGCCCATCAGCGCGAGCAGCGACAGGGTCGCCGTCGTCGGCTCGGGGACGTTTGAGGAGGCCGTCAGAATGACATTGTTGCCGTCGTAGTTGAGTGTGAAGAAGCCGCGATCCACGTTGCCGAAGATTTCAGAGGCATCCACATTGACCGTACCGGTCGAGACGTCATCATCACTCAAGGTGGCAACCGAGGTTGCGCCCGAGTAGGTGAAGCCCGTCACACCGGTGAAGAGCGTGATGCTCTTCCCCTTTTCCAGCATACCCAGGTTGAGGAGGTGCAGCTCCACATTCGAGCCGAGTGTCAGGGAACCCGTCAGGGTGCAGATGGCGGCCTCTCCGTCCGCACCGGTGAGCCCGGCAACATTGAAGCTCATCCCCGCTCCGTCTTTTAGAGTCAGGGAACCGGTCATAACCGATCCGGATGTCGCGGTCAAGCTCAGAGATTGGGTCTTGATCACCTTCCCCCCGCTGACAGTCAAAGTTCCTCCGGCAAGGACCACCTCATCGATATCCAAGTCAACGGCTGCCATGTTAAGCGTACCCGCAACAGATACAGAGCCAAATGTGGCTCTGGTATTCTCCACATTCAATGTCGCTCCGGAAGCAACAGATACCCCTGAAAGTTTCTGGGTCAGCGTACCACTCAGCGTAGTAGAGGCTGTATCGGCGCCAAGCACGAGTTTCACATTATCCAAGGCAATGCCGATTCCTTTAGGGTCAGTAGCCGTTTTCGTCATGGTGGCATTCGTGACAACGAGGTTTCCCTCAAACACCTTCAACGAACCTGAGGTTGATCCCTCGCTTAACGCCAGAGAGGCATCATTCGTTCCCGACGCTGATTTTGTGTCCGTCTTAGTGTAGGTAAAGCCGTCATTCTCCAGAGAACCACCCGAGATAACCACCTTGCCGTTTGCTCCCAATTTCAACGGAGCCTCAATTTTCTGATCAGTACCAGCATTCAAGGTCCCATTTGCTGTGTTAACAACCTTGCCGTTCGAAATGTCCATGGTCCCATTCAGTGTGAAGTAGTACCCATTGAGTTTCAGGCTACCTGCTGAGACCGTTATATCAGTCGCGTTGGTTGTACCCGTAAACGAAACAGTGCCCTCGCCTTTCTTGGTGAAACCGGACGCCAGAGTAACATCTGCAGAAACAGTAGCAGTACTGGCGGCATCAGAGATATTGGCTCCCCCGATGGTTACCGTCATGAGCGAACCATTTGACGTAGGAGCGGAAATAGTTCCCGAGTAGTCCTTAATGGTGTCAACATTCAGATAGAAGGCCCCACTATTATAATCCTTGCGCAATGACAAACCTCCGGAACCTGTCAACTCTGAAATATTGAGCGTACCCTTCCAATCAGCCTGCAAAGTTGCTGCGGCACTCACAATCAGATTTTTGATTGTCGTTGTGTCTGACGCCTCAGTGATCAGCGGAGTCGTATTGTCGTAATACCGGAGCTTTGCACCCGCTGCCAGAGAAACGGATTCAACGGTTCCCTTCGTATATCCGACTGAGAATGTGGCGCCGGCATTAACGGTAACATCACCCACCGAAATATCCTTTGCAGCATATGCGGCACCGCTCACCTTACCCAAGTTCAGAGAACCGCTTTGCACGGTGATATCACCTAGAGTCACGGCTCCCGCTAAGGTTACTGTACCTATACTCGTAATTCTCGCACCAGAGGCGTTTGTGATATCACCGGAAACTGTAAGCGCATTAGAGCCATCCGGTGACAGGAAAGAATCCTTCGTCACCTGAATTGCACCGCTGTAATCAAGCGCCCCGCCCAGTGTGGTTAAGGTGCCGCCGGCAAGCTGCAGAAGCTTATCCACGTTAGCAGTCTGGCTATTAGCCACATTACTCCATGCGCCAAACTTGCCTCCCTCGGTCACCTTGATTGATGAAAGTTGGCTAAACTTGCCCGTAGTGTTCCCGATCTTCATAAACCCACCATCGGCAATCTCAAGTGTGCCGCTGAAGGTGTCGAGGAATGTTTGAGCGCTGTAATCTATCGTGCCTGCTATTTTGACAAGTCCGCTGCCCGTTATGGTTCTTGCACTGGTTCCCGTTGTTCCCAGCCCGTTCAGCGTACCGAGAACGTTTATACTCCCGGTAAAATCATATCCCTTTCTGCAAAAATCAAGGTAATTGAGCGACATGTCGGCATCAATCTGAACTGTTCCATCACCGAGAATACCGTGACCAAGAGTAGTGTCATTTACCCCCGTAAGAGTGCCCTGGACATTGATTGCATCAACAACGCTTGAATCGGTTTCGATATCAGCGACAACTTGTGTATAGCTCTTGGTGGTATTCGAGAGGATATTGTAGTAGTAGTAGGTACCGGTAGTCACATAATTACCATCGCTGAGACTACCGCCTGCGTCAACGCCATTGAGTCTAAAAGACACAGTCCCGGATGTGGAAACTGACCCACCGGTAGCCAAAATATACTGCTTCTCACCATAAGACTGAACGCCTTCCTGCTCCGAATTGCTGAATACTCGGTGAATATAAAGTCTGTCAATATTGACCACACTTCCGTCTTCGAGAGCTAGGGTAGCGTTATCAGTCGTCTGGGTAATGGTTGAACCGGTATAGGTCCCCCCGATGGTGACAGCACCCGCATTGATCAACGTACCCACAATGTTGTTTCCAGAGAGCTTCAACGTGCTGTTAGCTCCGCTGAGAATAATATGTCCACCGCCAACGACACCGGAAGCCTCAACTTTCTGGCTGCCGTTAATGGAGAAAGTACGACCATTGGTGTCCAGACCCTTAAATACAACCTTCCCAGTGCCATCTGCCCGACTTACGGAAGCGTCACCCACCAATGTAACAGCCTTATCGAAGGTAATTGTTCCACCTCCATCCAGACGCAAAGCATCTGAATAACTTGAGGCTCCTGCCCCAAGGAAGTATTTTGAGGAAAGGCTGACATTCGAATTCATGGCAGCATACAGCTGTGCTCCCACGATGTAGACGCTTGTAAATCCTGCTGTTTTATTTCCATTATCATCTGTAATGACGTTCAGATTTCCCAGATTATTGGTTCCATTCTCAAAACGATTTCCTGTCAGGTAGAGAGAATTCCCGATTGAGGTTCCGGAACGAAGAAAATCCTTGCTGGCACTCGCAGTAATCTTTACATCCTTCTCCGCAGCACTGATGTTAGTGATAGCCACGTTAGACGTGTACGCATAGGCAGAATCATCGCCCGACACGGTCAGGGTTCCGGCAGAGGCTGCCCCTCCGTCGGTATACGAGATATTCGTCCAAGTCGCTCCGCTATCTGTTGAAACAGCGGGAGCACCGTCTTTCCACCCATACTGGGTCTCCGCCCAAGTCGGGAGGGCGGCGCACGCAGCTAATACGGCTGCGAGAAGAGTTTTCGGTAAATGTAATCGCATGATTGAAATGATTGGGTTAAAGGTTCGGGGGGCGCGGCTTCCGGGCTCGGGTACGAATCGAGCCGATGGATGCGCCTCCCTATGGGAGGATGCAGAGGTGTCCGCGTCCGGGCACGTGCTCCCTCCCACTGGTGATAGCCTACAGCATTTTGAATGCAGAGGGTATGCAGAGTGTTGATACTCAACGACTTACGCTGAATTTGCGACAAAGAGGGCGTAGAGACCGGCGGAGAAGAGGGCGGGTAAAAGTGTGAGAAAATGAAGGAAAACTGTGGATTTTCCAACTTTTATGCTTGACCCAGCATTCAAAATGCAGTAGGCAAAATCGGCCTGCGGAGGGTGGGGCGTCGGAGGTCGGCTCAGGGCTCCGGGGAGGGGAGGGGGTAGGAGTAGGTGTGGCCGGCGTAGTTGCGGAGGGTGATGTGGGTGGGGGTGTGGTCCAGGATATAGTCCGGGTTGAGGGGGACCTTACCGCCGCCACCGGGGGCATCGACGACGTATTGGGGGACGGCGTAGCCGGAGGTAAAGCCGCGGAGGTGGCGGATGATGTCCAGGCCGCAGTGGATATCCGTGCGGAAGTGGCGGGTACCGGGCACGGGGTCGCATTGGTAGAGGTAGTAGGGGCGCACGCGGCATTGCAGGAGGCGGTGGCAGAGGCGCAGCATGGTCTGCGGGTCATCGTTCACCCCGCGCAGCAGCACGCTTTGGCAGCCGAGGGGCAGCCCGTGGTCGGCCAGCAGCTCCAGGGCCTGCTGCGCCTGCGGGCAAAGCTCCCGGGGGTGGTTGCAGTGCACCGAGATAAACAGCGGGGCGTAGCGGCGCAGCATGGCACCCAGCGCGGGCGTGATGCGCATGGGCAGCATGATGGGCACCCGCGTACCCACCCGCAGCAGCTCGATGTGCGGAATAGCCCGCAGGCGCGCCAGCAGCGCCTCCAGCCGCGCATCCGGCAGCAGCAGCGGGTCCCCGCCGGAGACGAGCACATCCCGCACCTCCGTATGGCGGCGCAGGTAGTCCAGGCAAGCCTCCTCATCGAAGAGCCGCGCCCGGCCACCGGAAACCAAGCGCGAGCGCGTGCAGTAGCGGCAGTAGCTCGAGCAGCGATCCGTCACCAGCAGCAACACGCGGTCCGGGTAACGGTGCACCAGCCCCGGCGCCTTCATATCCGCGTCCTCTCCGCAGGGGTCCGGCATCTCCTCCGGGTAGGCATGCAGCTCCCCGCGGCGCGGGATCACCTGCAGGCGCAGCGGGTCGAGGGGGTCCTCCGGCTGCATGAGGCTGAGGAAATGCGGCGTGACGCGCACCGCGAGTCGTCCCCCTGCCGCGGACAGCGCCTCGCGCTCCTCATCCGTCAGCCGCAGCACCTGCTCCAGCTGTTGCGCCGTGCAGAAACTGTGGCGCAGCTGCCAGCGCGGGTCGGCCCACTCCTGCGGGGTAGCGCCGCGGCGCAGGGCGGGCGGCACGTGCTCCGGCCAATCAACCGTTCCGGTGGGGGAATTGCTCATAACAAATCAAGGCAAGCGCCACTCCGTGCGGTAACGCGCATAGGCCTCCCGCGGCAGCATGATGTAAACCGGCTTGCGATCCGGATTCAGCCGAGCGATGATTGCCCGCAGATTCTGCTCCCCCATCGCCGTGCAGCCCGCCGTGGGATATTTACCGCCGTCCCGCCAGATGTGGAAGAAAATAGACGAACCCGCCCCCGGCACCGGCCGCCCCGGGGTATCCGGTGCGTTGTGGCAGATCTGCAGCTTGATGCTGTGCGCGTAGTCATTCTGCTTCATCTGCTCGCGCAGCTCCCAGGCCGAAGCCGCCGGGTGGTCCAGCCGCACATAGCGGTTATACAGATGCGGCGTCTTGGGATCGGACACCCAGAGATCCCGCGCATCCACCCGCACCTCCGGAAGGCGGCGGTGGTGCTTCACCGGGGTGCCGGTCGTCGTCCACAGCCCGCCGATGCGGAAGATACCCGCCGGCGTGCGTCCGTCGCCCTCCTTTTTGGTAACGGCCCCGGCCGGGTTGGTGTGCAGCCCCAGCCCCCAAACCGTGCCGTTGCGCCCCAAGCGGGCGGAGACCGGCCCGAGCACGCGCTGCCATTTGCCGGAGCGGTCCTTCTCCACCAGGTAAACCTTGGCGTGCGGGCTGTTCCAGCCCTCCGTCATCCCCACCACCGCCTGGGTGCAGCCCTCCGGCAAGCGCGCCCAAGCCGCGGCGGACAGCCACAGCCCCGCGAGCATGCAGAGTAAACGCATCATCATGCCCCCATCATAGGCCCGGCCGCCCCGCTCTGCAAGCCCCTTTTCTGTCAGCTCCCCTACCTTTTACGGCGCCCCGGGCCCCGGCGGCGCGCCCCGATTTTGCAAAAAAATGCAAAAATCGCTCGCTCACATCTTGCATCATCGGGGAAAGTGTGCTATAAAAGTACACGTGCTGCACGCCGTTGTACGCCGGGGGCTCCTTTTTCCGGCGGGCGGCGCGCCATTTCCCAAGTCCAGTGCAAACATGTTAAGTGCTTCTCTCAATCCTGACCGAGCTACATTAAACTTTCTGAACGCCTACTCCGAGGACGTGCGCAACCTCGGCGAGAAGTTGCAGAAGGACGGCGCCGTCACGCAGATTTTCGGCAATCACCTCTTCATCCAGGGGCGGGTGGAAACCAAGCAAGGCGTCTTCCGAACGAGCCTGCGCCTGCAGGGCAACCGCTGGTACGGCTCCTGCAGTGCGGAGTCCGAGGAGATTGCCGGGGCCTGCATGGTAGCTACCATGGTGGAGCGCCTGTACCGCGGCGCCAACATGCCGGAGAGCCCCAACGAGCTGGATGAAACACCCCTCACTGACATCCTGGAAGAGAAGCTGGGCCGGGAACTGGATGACAAGGAGGCGGAATTTGTCACTAAGCTGGAGAAGCGCTACCGCCGCTTTGCCATCGAGCAGGAGATACACGACCACGACCTGGTGCGCCTGAACGCTCGCTGGGAGATCACGGGGTACGATGCCCTGGACCTCTGGCCCACGCCGCCGCGCAACATTCTGGAGTTCTGGAACTACATCGCCTATGCCTTCCACAAGAAGCGCATTACCTACCCGGATTTCATGGAATGCGTGACGGACCTCTCGAAGGTGCAGAGCCGCATCGCGCAGTGGGAGCGGGAGAAGGAGGTGGATACCTGGTACGCGCGCATTCAGGGCGTGAACGAGCGCCCGCCCCAGCCGCCGCGCCACCCCATGTACATGCGCTTGGTCTCGACCATCAACGAGGCGCACTTCGAGTACCGCTTCAACCTCAAGGAAGACTGGATCGCCCTCCGCGAGCGCTCGCAGTTGGATGCTATCCTCAGCGAGTTCCTCTACGGTGCCCTTGTGACGGACCCGCAGACGGATATCTTGGTCAACGTGCTGCGCGACTTCGCCGAGCGGGAGCAGACCGTGGTGCTGGACCTGGATCGGGAGGCGGCTTGCCGCGTGATGAACCGCCTCTTCCAGCAGCCGGCTCTCAAGGGCTATCTGGTGAACCTGGATGAATGCTATTTCAAGGTGGTGACGGCCCCGCTGCGCTGGATCTGCATCGATGACCCCATTGTGCCGGATTGCTACGGCCTGCAGCTCATCACGGCGGACGGCACGCATGTTACCCACTCCGTGCGCCAGCTCCCGGGTCTGGTAGAGCTTTACCAGTCCGATGAAACCGTCTTCCCCGGCCCGCCCTGCTGGCTGGAGACCACGGAGGTGGAGCCGCGCTACTCCATCCCCAAGTGTGTTATCGACAGCCTGGAGGGCGTGGAGTTCCTGCGCAAGATCGGCGCCACCCTGCCGCCCAGCATGGAGGAGCGCGTGGTGGACATCGAGATGAAGCCCACCTTCAACATGAAGATTGTGCGCGGCCTGACGAGCGCGGATACCGAGCATGTGCTGTTGGATGTTACCGCGCAGGATGACCCCGGCCGCCGCAAGGAGCACTTGGGCAAGGACGATTGGGAGCTGGTGGAGCAGGCGCCGATGAAGGATAACACGCTGCTGCGCTTCATCCGCGATTACCTCTACCCCATCCCGGACCTACTCAGCGAGATGAACTTTACCTACGATGCGCAGCTCTCCGCTTTCAAGAGCCGCATCACCAAGCAGTTCCCGGAGAAGTTCGCGGAGTGGGCCAAGAACATCCCGGAGTCCATCAAGGTGGAGATGGACCACAACCTCAAGTCCCTGCTGGCGGACCCCGTGGCGGCGGCTATCCGCTTCGAGGTCGTCAATCAGGAAATCGACTGGTTCGATCTGCGCGTGGTTATCGATGTGGAGGGCGTCACCCTCACGAAGGAGCAGATCCGCTCCCTGGTCTCCGCCCGCGGCGGTTATGTGCGCATGGATGACGGCCGCTGGATGCGCCTGGAAATCAAGCTGGATGACGCCCAGCGCGATGCCGTCACGAAGCTGGGCTTGGATCCCTTCGACCTCTCCGGCGAGACGCACCGCATGCACGCGCTGCAGCTGGCGGACCCGCGGGCGGCGGAGGTGTTCGACCCGAAGGCTTGGCAGAAGATCAAGGAGCGCACCTCGGAGATCCGCATCGATGTGCACCCGGATGTGCCCTCGACCCTGCAGGCCACACTGCGCCCCTATCAGGTGGAGGGCTTCCACTTCCTGGCCTACTTGGCGGTCAACGGCTTCGGCGGTATTCTGGCGGACGATATGGGCTTGGGCAAGACCATTCAGTCCATTACCTACATGCTCTGGCTGCGGGAGGACTACGTGCGCCGCAATCAGACAGAGGGCGGGGACCCTGTGACCATCCCGCCGGTGCTCATCGTTTGCCCCAAGTCCGTGCTCGATGTGTGGGCGGGGGAGACGGAGAAGTTTGCGCCGGGTATTCGCGTGATGGTGATCCGCAACAAGGAGCAGGCGCGGGTGGAAAATATCCTCTCCTCCTGCGATATGGTGGTTATCAACTACGCCCAGCTCCGCGTCTGCGGGGAGCAGATCAACGCCATCAAGTGGCTCACGGTCATTCTCGATGAGGGTCAGCAGATCAAGAACCCGGATTCCAAGGCGGCCAAGGCGGCGCGGGAGATTACGGCGTACAACCGCCTCGTGCTCTCCGGTACGCCGATTGAGAACGGGCTCATGGATATGTGGTCGCTGATGGCCTTCGCCATGCCGGGGGTGCTCGGCAGCCGGGCGTACTTCAAGAAGCGCTTCGATAAGCGGAAGGATTCGCAGAGCCAGAACCGCCTCGCGGCGCGCCTCAAGCCCTTCCTGCTCCGCCGTACCAAGCAACAGGTGGCGCATGACCTGCCGCCCTGCACGGAGGAGGAGGTCTACGCGAAGATGGAGGGCATTCAGCGCCAGCTCTACAAGGCGGAGCTGCGCCGCATCCAGAAGGCGCTGCTCGGCTGGGATTCCGATGAGTCCGTCAAGAAGAACTCCTTTGCCATCCTGCAGGGGCTCATGCGCCTGCGCCAGATCTGCTGCCACCCGGGCTTAGTGGATGCCAAGTATGCCAAGGAGGACAGCGCCAAGCTCAACGCGCTCTTCTACCTGCTCGACCAGCTGCGCGAGGAGGGGCACAAGGTGCTCGTGTTCTCCCAGTTCGTTGCGATGCTGGAGATTATCAAGGCGCGCCTGGAGCTGGAGAACCGGCCCTTCAATTACCTGACCGGCCAGACCAAGGACCGCAAGGCGGAAATCGAGAGCTTCCAGACCACCAAGGAGCCCAGCGTCTTCCTCCTCTCGCTCAAAGCCGGCGGTGCCGGTATTAACCTCACCTCCGCTTCCTACGTCATCCTCTACGATCCGTGGTGGAACCCCGCCGTGGAGGCCCAGGCTATCGACCGTACCCACCGTATCGGCCAGAAGAACAAGGTGATCGCTTACCGACTCCTTACCCGCGACTCGGTGGAGGAGAAGATCCGCGTGCTCCAGGAGCAGAAGAACCAGCTCGTCACCAACGTGCTCGGCGATGAGGGCTTCGCTTCCAGCCTCGACCTCAGCGACCTGCAGTTCATCTTGGCCCACGGCGGCGAGGACAACGAGGACGAGGACCTCCTCCCGGAGTCCTGATCCCCCAACCCACCCCTTACCCGAAGGCGTTGCAGGTTTCGACATCTGCAACGCCTTCGCTGTCCCACAAAAAGGGAGATTACCTGCCGCTGATTTGATAGAGAGCGAGAAGGAGAGGACCGCGGAATGAAAGGAATTTTCGGAGACAATGTATATCATGCTGCTCACAGTCAAGGCGTCAGAGCATATTCATTGTAGGTAGCTTCAAAATTTTATTAAGATAACCAAGGAGCCTACTACCCCGCCGGCATGAAGTCTGAACCGAGCCAAGCAGGCCACAGACTCTCCCGAAATTTCCTTCATTCCGCGGTCCTTCAATTCT
>CAMEZO010000027.1 GCA_945947905.1 uncultured bacterium | reverse complement strand
AAGGAAACCCAACAACATACGGCCATAGAGACGCAGAGCGCAGACCTCGCGGCGCGGCACGTCCGTCAGAATACGTCGCGTGATGAAACGCGGGAAGAGGTAACTTTCCACCAAATCAACCAGACGTGCCAAAATCATCACCTCACCCAAGTCGCCACGCACCGTGAAAGCATGGCGCGCATAGGCCTGCGGCACACTCATCGCCCCGCAGAAGAGACGGAAAGACAGAGGAAGAGATTTGATACTCAAGGTGTTGGCCGACTCCGCTGCTTTGGCCAATCGCAACAGACGTCCACCCCTCCACTGCACAAAAAGCGAAGGTCCGCCCACACAGGTATGCACGGCGAACTCCAGCCCCTCCGGCATGCGGGAGAACTCCCGGGAAGCACGGCTATCCAAGCGCGGCAACTCAGCCATCGCCGCATGCAGCACCCGCAGCACCACGGCCACCGTGCATCGCTGCATTTGTTGTTTCAGGCTCATGGGGTTCCGGGGGTCAATGTTGCTCCCGCTGCGCCGCCGCTCGGGTCAGGCGGTCCATCATCGCGCAGCCCAGACCGGTCTTCGGCAGCTCCTCGGCAATGATCACATCGACATTCTCGCACTCATCCATGGCACGCATCACGGCGAACAAGCGCACCGCCGCCTCCGCCAGGCGTCCGCTGCCGGGGGAAAGAGGCATCACTTCCTCCCAGCAGTCCAAGGCCGCCAGCGGCGAGTCCCCCTGGTAGGTAATCAGACCGTAACGCACCCCCTCCTGCGGCTCGAAAGGAGCCTTGGGATCATGAAGCACGAGTAACTTATTCGGCGCGTAGTGGCTTTTGAGCTGTCCCGGCGCATTGGGAATGGCCGCGGGGGCATTCTTACCGGGCTTCAGCACACGGCAGATGCGCCGGATCCGTTCCACGGTTATCGGCCCCTCCCGCAGCAGGCGGACGGCAGGTTTGCCCTTGTCATCCAAGCAAGGCATCAGGATGGTACTCTCCAGCCCCTCCGAGCAAGCTCCGGCATCCAGCACCAAAGGAATGGCACCCCCCAACTCCTTGAGCACCGCTCCCGCGCTCGTGGGGGAGATATGCCCGAAGCGGTTGGCACTGGGCGCGGCGATGGGGTGCTCCAGGATGCGGCTGATGGCACGCATAGCAGGATGCGACGGCACGCGGCAGGCCACGGTCGGCAGCCCGCTCGTGACAATATCCGGCACGCAGCTCTTGCGCGGCAGCACCAAGGTCATCGGCCCCGGCCAAAACTCCTTCGCCAACGCCGCCACCGTGTCCCGCAGCTCGTCCGGCACCTCGGTAATATCAAACACCGCCTTCAGGTGCGGCAGATGGCAAATCAGCGGATCGAAAGTCGGGCGCTCCTTTACGGCAAACACCTTGGCCACGGCCTCGGGATTGAAAGCATCCGCAGCCAAGCCGTAAACTGTTTCCGTGGGCACCGCCACAAGCTCCCCCGCCTGCAGCAGACTCGCCGCCTCGCGATACACGGCGCGGCAGTCCTCCAGCGGGTCGATTTCGATTACTCGCGTTTCCATGCCCCCAGTATACGCCCGCGCGGCGTTAAAGTCAACCGCAAACGCCCCATGCCGCGCTTTCTGCCTTGCCAAGCCGTCTTTTTTCGTGTATCATCGGGGCGTATGAGCACCTTATTCATCGAATACCCCAAGTGCACCACCTGCAAAAAGGCCCGCAAATGGCTGGAGGACAAAGGCGTCCCCTTCGAGTCGCGCCACATCGCGGAGCAAGCCCCTACGGCCGAGGAACTGCGCGGCTGGTGGAAGTCCAGCGGCCTGCCCCTGCGCCGTTTCTTCAACACCTGCGGCATGAAGTACCGCGAGCTCGGGCTGGCGGCCAAGCTGCCCACCATGAGCGAGGACGAGATGCTGCAGCTGCTCAGCAGCGACGGTATGCTTGTCAAGCGCCCCCTGCTCGTCACGTCCTCCGCTGTTATCCCCGGCTTCAAGGCCGAGGCTTGGGAGGACGCGCTGCATTAAGCGACCGCTTTTTCATTGACTCTGCCTGTTTTTTGCTGTAGAATGGCCAACATGAGCCATTCAGTAAAAACAGGTAGAGCATGGTTATTTGCCACATTTTCCCTCGCCGGTGCGGCGCAGGCAATTATCCCCGCGCCGCAATCGGTCGGGTCGAGCCCCCTTCCCACGGTTCCGGGGGCCTATGCCATTTCCCCGGACGGCGAGGTGACTGCGGCGGATAAGGCGGGGCTCTTCTACGCTGAATGCACCCGACGCCAAGGCGGAGCGGCTGCGGCGGACTTCCCCCGCTACTCGTGGCGCGGGTTGCATCTCGATGTCTCCCGCCACTTCTTCCCGCCGCAGGAGGTACGCCGCCTGCTCGACATCATGGCCGAGCTGAAGCTCAATTATCTGCACATGCACCTGACCGACGGGCCGGGTTGGCGGCTGGAAATCAAACGTTATCCCAAGCTGACCGAGGTAGGAGCGTGGCGCTTGGACCTCACCCACCTGCCCTGGGACTGGCCGCAGAACCGCATCGGCCGGGGGCACGGCAAGGATTACGGCGGATTCTACACGCAGAAGGAGTTCCGTGAGCTGGTAGCCTACGCCGCCGAACGCCACATCACCATCGTACCGGAGGTGGACTTCCCGGGGCATTCCTATGCCACCCTCGTCTGCTACCCGGAGCTAGCCCTACCCGGCTTCGACCCCATGACCAACGGCTTCCGAGGACGCGACTGCCTTGACCTGCAGAACCCGCTCACCCTGAGCTTCGCCAAACATGTGCTGAATGAGCTGATGAGCCTGCTGCCCCCCGGCACCCCGATTCATCTGGGCGGGGACGAAGTGGAAACCGACTGCGCAACACATGAACAGCAACGCGTCTGGATGCAGCAACTGGTAGATTATACCAACGAACGCGACTACCCTGCCGTCACTTGGGATGAAGCCGCCCTTTGCGGCGTTCGCGGCCAAACCGTCATGATGTGGCACACGGATGTCCTCCCCCGTCTGCTCGAAACCGGCCTTCCCATCATCCTCTGCCCCAACTCGCATTTCTACTTCAATTTCCCGCAAAACAACACCCCGCAGGAAACTGCCGGGCGGGAGGACACGCCCATCATCACGGAGCGCGATGTCTTTGACTACACCGCGCCCGACCACCCGCAAATCCTGGGGCTGCACGCCACCCTGTGGTCGGAGCATATCGTCACGCCCCAACAACTGCATCACATGGCCTTTCCCCGCGTCTTTGCCCTCGCCGAACGCGCCTGGGGCTCACCCCGCCGCCCCTTCGACCAGTACCGACGCGATGCCGCCCGCCTGGCCGAGCAACTGGGCATTCCGAACAAGGAATAACAGCAGAACCGGGCTCGGGGAACCCATCAGTCACGGAAGAGGTGCCGATTACGGATGCAGTAGTTGGCGCCGCTCCAGAGGGTCAGGATGAGGCTGGTCCACATCAACGCCTGCACACAGACAAAACCGGAAAAACCGGTAGAAAGCCAGCGGAAAGGCTGCGGGGTGTTGCTGCCGTAAGTGAGCCCCACCAGGGCCGTGATGCAGTAGGTGAGCTGCGCCGCGGTTTTCCATTTACCCAGACGGTCTGCCGCCATAATGACACCGCGCGCAGCCGCCATCTGCCGCAAGCCGGTCACCAGAAACTCGCGGAAAATGATGAGCACGGTCACCCAGAAGGGGCATACACCCACCGCCGTCAGGTAGATAAAGGCGGTGGAGACCAGCATCTTGTCCGCCAACGGGTCTATCAGTTTGCCGAGATTCGTCACCAAGTTGAGCCGACGCGCCAAGTAGCCATCCAGAAAATCCGTGATGGCTCCCACGACAAAAGACCAGAGAGCCAGGCATATGAAAGCATCCGCCGGGCGGAAGTAGACGGAGAAGGCGGGGGGCTGCTGAATGAGGGCCGAGCCGGCCGCACCTATGCCGGTCATCGAGACGGCGTAGGCAAAAACGAAGACGAGCAGAATACGGACGAGAGTGATACAGTTCGGCAGATTAAGCATCGGTGCCACTACTTTAGCCCCTGCGGGGGCAGGAAGCAAGCCCAAATTAAGACTGCATCAGGAAAATAGTTTCCCTGCGTGACACAATCTCGGCTTGCACTTCGGGCAAAACGTGCTATAGTGGGGGACATGAATTCCTTCCGCATAGCCATCTTGAGCGTTTTGATTGCCGCTGTCGGCATCATGGGGGTCGTCGTTTACATGACTATCCCGAGCATGAAGGATCGCAAGACGGAGTATGACAACAGCCGCGCCGACCGCGAACGACGCGAGCGCCAGGAGGCCGAGGCAACAGAGGAAACAACGCCCAAGCCGGCGGAGGATAACGCACTGGCCCGCGCCCGTGCGGAGCACAGAGAGGCCGCCGAACGCCGGGAGCAGGAGGTCAATAACACGGAGGAGCAGCTCGCTCTCGAATCCGGCCTGCGCAAGGAGCGAGAGGCTCGCAGTCGGCAGGCTGTGGAGGAGGCTTCGGCCCCCACCGCGCTCGGTCTGGTGCAGAGTTACGACATCAACTGGAATATCATCACCGTGAAGAGTGTGACGGATAAGCTCCCCGACAAGGGTACCCGGCTGGCGGTGCGTCGGGAGGGGCTCATCGTTTGCGAGGCCACGGTGACCAACGTGGAGCCGGAGGTCGATGCTTTTACTGCCGAGATGCGCTATTCGGACCGAAATAACAACGGCGAGGATTTGAACGACAACAACACGCCGATTCCGGGGGATCAGGTTATCATTCTCCCCGGGGCGACTGACAGCGGCCTGTCGCTTCCGGGCAACGGCACCTCCGGCGGCTCGGAGGACGCGCTGCCGACCATTGATGCTACTTTGGTACCCGTTCCCTGACCCCTTTTCCCATGTTTGAGCAAACTCCCACTTTCTCATTCGAGTTCTTCCCCCCCAAGACGGCGGAAGGAGCGGAGGCTCTGTTACAGACAGTGCTGCGATTACAGGAATTTCGCCCCAGTTTCGTCAGTGTTACCTATGGCGCCGGCGGCAGCTCTCGGGAGTATACCCGCAGCGTGGTTCATTCCATCCAGGAGCGAGGCATCCCCACCGTGCCGCACCTCACCTGCGTGGGCCACACGGAGGAGGAGCTGGAGCAGGTGCTGGAGGGGTATATCCGCGCCGGTGCGCGCGCTGTCATGGCACTGCGCGGGGACCCACCCCGTTACGGCAATTACGACCCGAGCCAA
Organism: uncultured bacterium; assembly: GCA_945947905.1. Lineage (GTDB taxonomy): Bacteria > Verrucomicrobiota > Verrucomicrobiia > Verrucomicrobiales > Akkermansiaceae > Akkermansia. The sequence goes on along the minus strand of CAMEZO010000027.1, from coordinate 14,143 downwards.
GATGCGTTTCACCACGCTTCCGAGCTCGTGCGCTTCGTCCGCCGCTGGGAGGATCGGCAGCACTTGGATCAGCGGCTTACCATCGGTGTGGCCGGTTTCCCGGAGGGGCACCCGGAGTCTCGTAACCGCATCCGCGAGATGGATTTCCTGAAGGCTAAGCTGGATGAAGGGGCGGACTACATCTGCACCCAGCTTTTCTTTGATAACCACAACTTCTTCGACTATCGCGACCGCTGCCGTTTGATGGGCATCAATGTGCCGATCATCGCCGGCATCATGCCCGTCATCTCCATCTCCGGCATGAACCGCATGGCGGATTTGTCCTCCGGTACCAATTTCCCTGCCCGACTGCTGAAGGGGATGCTGCGCGCCGGCGGCGACCGCGAGTCCATCGAGCGCATCGGTATCAACTATGCAAGCTATCAGTGCAGCGAGCTGTTGGATGCAGATGTGGACGGCATTCACTTCTACACGCTGAACAAGTCCAAGGCAACCCTCAGCATCTACAAAAATCTCGGAATCAATAACTACTTCGATGTGGACCGCATCCACATGATGAATGACATTTACAAAAATACAGGCAACATATGACAAACAAGAACGATGAGGACATCCGCCCGCTGTCTCCGGAGGAAATCAAGGCCATCGGCGAGATTGAGCTCGGGCCCTCCAAGCACGAGATCTTTCTGAATCAGCACTACAAGAAGCTGATGTGGGGCGGTATCGGCCTGGCCTTGCTTGCCGGCTCTCTCATAGCCTATTTCTCACACCGGAAGGACATGCGCCGGGAGGCCGCTGCCTTGGTGATGGAATGCGTGAATCCGCAGGGCAAAGCGGCGCAGAATATGCAGTTCGATGCCACCTCGCTGGAACAGTTGCAGCGTGACTATGAGACCACCCCGGCGGCGGCTACCGGCCACCTGCTGCGTGGGCTTCTTCTGTTGCGCGGCGACAAGCCGGAGGAGGGTGTAGCCTACCTGCGTGAGCATGTCATCGGTGCTGAAGATGCCGAGCTGCTGGCGCCCCGTGCCATGGCGGCCATCGCTACCCAGTATGTGCGTGACGGTAAGACCAAGGAGGCTACGGCCGCTTGGCAGGAGCTGGCGGACACCCCCGGTCACGGGTTCCGGGCGCTGGCTTACCTGAACCTCGGGGACATCGCCCGGGAGCTCGGGGACACCGAGGCGGCGCGCCGCGCCTACACCAAGGCACAGGCGGAATGCGAGACGAGCACACTGGTGCGCAACAAGGTGATCGAGGAGCGCTTGCTGATGCTGGGGGTGGATGCTCCCAAACACGTCAAGCCGCAGCCGACAGAGGCCCCGACCGACACCCCGGCGCCCGCTGCCAATCCGTTCGCGCAGCCTGCGTCATCCTCGCCTTTCGGTGATCTCACCACTCCTTTCGGCAATAAATAACCGAACAAACTCATGAGCATTTATCAGGACCACTTTGCGGGGCTCTCCGAGCTGGAGCGTCTGGCGGCCATGGCGGCAGACCCCGAGCGTGTGCACGAGCTGGGGGCGGATCAATGGCCCCTTGCGATGATGGCTTGCGGCCTGATGACTTGCAACGATGAGACAAAGCGAGCAGAAAATAACCGCATCTACGGTATTTTCATGGAGAAATGCCCCGTAGCAGCTCGTCGGGGCAGCCTGCCCAACCTGGCGCGTTTCATTACGGGGCGCAAGGGCGAGGGCTGGCAGGCCTTGCTGCCCTACGCGGGGGTGGAGCAGGATGCGGCCACGGCCGCCAAGGCGGCCTTGCTCATTGCTACCTTGGCAAAGCCGGATAAAGATACACCCCTGGCCGGTGTCCGTGCAGTTGTGGATCTGTTATGCCATGCAGAGTCCTGCACGGTCGGCCCGCTGATTGCGGTCCTCAGTTTAGCGGATATGCGGGTACTCCCCCTGTTGCGTCCCCTGCTTGCCCTGCCGCAGGAGCGTCTGGCCGAGCTCATCGCCCCCCTCTCCGGCGCGGCAAACCGACTCTCCTGCACCTGGCTGGCGGAAGTCGTAACGACCTACCCGGCATTGGCCCCCACCGTGGCGGCGGCACTGGCCCGCCTGCTTGCCAAGGCCCCCACGGTGCTGGATGTCGCCATGCCCATCCCCACTTGGGCCTACACCAACCCCGCTCCCCAGCCCCTCCACGGCTGGACTCCGGCGGAGTACTACGCCCGACTTCTCCCCACCCTCTCTCCCCTTCTCTCCCCGGAGCAACTCTCCCTCCTCCGCACGGCCTGCCGAATCTCCTGACCCCCTTCCCCACATGTCTTCGTAGTTCAATGGATAGAACGGCCCTCTCCTAAAGGGCAGATGCGGGTTCGATTCCCGCCGAGGATAGCCTTTTCCCCGTGGTAATAACCACGGGGATTCTGTTATAGGGCCCGGCCCCTCCTACGAGAACAGGGAGGCGAGTTGGTAGACGAGGACGGCGGCGAGGAAGCCGATGAGGTTGAGGGAGAGGAATTGGAGGATGGTGAAGAGGCGGCTACCGGTTTCTTTGAGCACGACGGCGACGGTGCCGAGGCACGGAAGGGCGAGGAGGGCGAAGGTCATGATGCCGAGGGCGCGGGGGATGTTGTAGTGGGAACGAATGGCTTGTTTTTTGAGGGCTTCCTCATAGGCCTGTTTTTGCTCGGGAGACATCCCCTGCTCGGCGGCGGGAGAGGGTTCGGCCTTGAAGAGGATACAGAGTTGGGTCACCAGCAGCTCCTTGGCGGAGAAAGCGCCGATCATGGCCGAATTGGCCTGCCAATCCATGCCGGCAAACTGCGAGATCGGCTCGAAAATGCGCCCGACGCGCGCCGAGTAGCAGGACGGATGCGCAACCTCGGTTTCCCCCTGCTCATTATATTGCAGAGGGAAGGTGTTGAACACCCAGAGAAGGATGCTGCCGAAGAGGATAAACGTGGCCGCCTTCTTAAGGTAACCGCTCGCCTTCTCCCACACGCTGAGCAGATAACTGCGCCAGCGCGGAAGCCGGTAAGAGGGAAGTTCCATGATGAATAACTCATCCTCTCCGCGGAAAATGGTACTCTTGAGCAGGCGAGCGATGAGCACAGCCACCGCCACGCCCAGGATATACAGCCCCCACAGCGTGAGGGTGCGCCAAGCCGGCGGAACAAGCGCCTGAATGATAAGCGTAAAGACCACCAGACGCGCCGAACAATTCATGAGCGGCAGCACAAAGATGGTCGCCAAGCGATCCGTCCTGCTCTCGATACTCCGCGTCGAAAGCACAGCCGGCACATTGCAACTGAAGCCCAACAGCATGGGGATGAAGCTCTTACCGTGCAAGCCCATCCTGTGCATGAAACGATCCATGAGGAAAGCCGCCCGCGCCATGTAACCCGTAGACTCCAACAGAGACAAACAAGCGAACAGAATCACAATCGTCGGCACAAAACTGACCACGCCCCCCGCGCCGCCGATGATGCCGCGCGTAACAAGCGACTGCAAGAGCGGGTGCCCCGAGAGCAAAGGCCCGACCTGCCCGGACAGCCAGTCAAACCCCGCCTGCACCGCCTCCACCATGGGATTGCCCAGAGTGAACGAGATGTAGAATATCAGGAACATGATACCCACAAAAAACAGCATACCGAAATAGCGATGCGTCAACAGACGGTCCAGCGCCAGCGTCATCATCCGCGCATCCTGAACGGAAGCACGGCCGCTGAGCACCTCCCCCACCAAACCGTGGATCACACCGTATCGCTTATCCGTCAGCAGCTCCGCAGGCGTGGTACCGAACTCCCGCTCCAGGGTATCACGGCAATCGTTCACAATCCGGAGGAAACGCTGCCCCTTCTCACCGTGGTGGGTAAAATGCGCGATCATCTTACTGTTTCCCTCCAACAAACGGGACGCAATGTAAGAGGTAGGCTCATCGTGAGGGGGGAAGCCCCCCGACTCATAGGCATGCGTCAACAAATGGAAGATGCGATCCACCGCCTCGCCGTACTCCGGTCGGCGAATCGTACCCGTCTGCATCTTGTCATAGCAGGTTGCCCCGATAATCGAACGCAGCTTACGGATTCCCTGACCGTGGAAAGCATCCGTTCTCACCACCATCACACCTATCAGTTCCTCCAGACGTCGGGTATTGAAAGACAGCCCCGCGTGCATGGCCACATCTGCCATATTCAGCACCAACAGCACCTGCCAACCGAAATGCCAGAGTTGCAGGGTGAGGTAGAGCTGGACATCGAGATTCGTGCTGTCAACCACACTGATAACCAGCTTGGGGCTATGGCGAGTGAGGCAGTGCATGGTGAGCGCCTCCTCCGGCGAATTCTCCCCGAGGCGATACACCCCCGGCAGGTCAATGAGATCCACATCCCCCTGCTCGGTATGCAATACCTCATGCACCTCCTCCACCGTCATACCGACGGGACGATTCGTACCCGTGAGGCAGTTAAAAAGCGACGTCTTACCGCTGTGCGGCGTCCCCAACAAAATAGCTTGCGGAAGTTCACTCATGGCAGGTTGAAGAAACGGAGCAAACACGAATGAGGGCGGCCTCGCTGCGGCGGAGGACCACCATGGAACCCTGCACGGAAAGCAGCATAGGACCACCGAAAAGAGCCTGTTCATGCACGGTAACGACAATACCGCGCACAAGGCCGTAGTCCGCGAAGCGATTGATGAGATCCTGATCCCCCGAAGCGACGGAAACGACACGACCGCTCTGCCCCACGGCGAGCTCCGCGAGCGCCACCTCCCGCCCCGGAGGCAGGGAACCGGAGCAGCCACGGCAACCCGGCGAACAGCAAGCACCGCATCCCCGCGAGAACCGCCGCACCAAGGAATCCAACCAACGCAACCACCGACCGCGCCTGCACCTGCACTTCATGCGCCCAGTATAGCACAAAACACCCCACCCGCAAGCTCAAAACACGCCGAAAAGCTACAAAAGTACCCCCATACTGACACATATGCAACGGAAAAGGCTTGCACGCTCCCGCCCCGGCGTGTTACCATGCCGCCGTGATGAAACCACGCAATCTGCTGCGCCGGTTGGGTCGCATCCTGCCGAGAGCCCTGAGGCTCCTGCTCCTGCGGCGCTACATGGCCCGACACCACTACCCCTGCGCCGATACCTGGCCCCCGGGGGAATCCGGGGAATTCTCCTTTACAAACGCTAGCGAGCGGACACCCCTGCGCCTGCGCGGTTGGGTACACCGCCCCGACGGACAACCCAAGGGCACCGTATTTCTGCTGCACGGCTTCCTGAGCTGCGCCGCCGCGAAAATCAAGGAAGCCCGCTTGTTTGCCCGCGAATGCGGCTTGGTCTGCGTGGCCTGGGATGCACGCGCCCACGGGAGCAGCGATGCAGCCGTGCCTACCTTCGGCCCGCAGGAGGTGGGCGATGTGAGCGCGGCCCTGGAAAAAGCAACGGCCGTGGGTCTGCCGCGCCCCTTCATCCTCTACGGCACCTCCATGGGCGGCATGGTAGCGCGCTGTGCGGCGCGGTGTCTGCCGCAGATAGACGGCGTTATCAGCTCACACGCCCCCGGCAGTCTGCGTGATCTTTTGGAACTGACCCCCATGACCCCGACGGAGCGCATACTGCTGCGAGATGTGCTTCTGTGCGGCGAATACGGCTGCGAAATCGAGGACTGCGGCGACCCTGCCAACATGCCCGTACAGCGCGGTTGCAATCCTTTTGTCCTGGCTGTTTCCGGGGAAAAAGATTGCTATTGCGAGGAGCGCATGCGCGCCGCGTTTATGACCTGGCCGGGAGAAAAGGCCTATAACGTCTTTCCCGGAGCAACAAAGTCCCGCTGCATCCGTTATGTGTTTCCCCATACGGGGCATCCCGGTGGTCCGGACCCCGTCAGCTACGAGCAGCCGGAGTACCCGCGCCTGCTGAAGGAAGCCGTTGAGCGCATTCTGGCCGAGCACAAAGGCCGCTAATCCGTTGCCGCCAGAGCCTCGACAATGGGGATGCGACCGTTCCACGCCGTCACGGAGCCACTGATACCGTCCGACGAATGCGGTGTGTAGATCAAGCTTCCTCCCGCGGCCTCCAGGATAATACGCGCCGCCGCGAAATCCCACAGATTGATACGGTTCTCAACGTAAGCATCCATGCGGCCCGCGGCAATATAACAAAGAGACAGAGCTGCTGAACCCAGAATGCGGATCTTGCGAACCCGCCGGGAAATACAGGCGAAACGGCGTACTCCCTCCTCCCCGGAGCCGTCATGTGTACCATGGCCGATAAATACGACGGCCTCGGACAAGGCAGCGCGGTCAGAGACGTGGATAAGCGATCCGTTCAAGCGGGCCTCCTGCCCCTCCACGGCACAGAAACACTCGCGTTGCATGGGGTCATACACACAACCCAGCAACGGTTTACCGTGCTCGTACAATGCCACGCTGACGCAAAAGAGCGGGAGGCCGTAGAAATAGTTTACCGTGCCATCGAGAGGGTCAATGATCCAGACACGCTCGGCGGATTCAACATTTCCCTGCGTCCCCTCCTCTCCCAAAACGGCATCCTGCGGAAAACGACGCTTCAACATATCCATGATGATGTCCTGCGTCTCACGGTCCAGTCGAAGTTTAACATCGTGCAGATACTCGGCATCCACCTGCTTGGCGGAAGAGAAATGTGCTGCCAGGAATTCACCCGCCGTACGGGCAGCCTGCTGCGCTACCTGCAACTGTTCGTATACATCCGTCATTTCTTCTTCAGTATTTCGCGCGTGCGGGCCAAAACATCCTGCGCCAGGAACTCCGAGGCTCGGACGGCCAAGTTACGCAGGATGGGGTCGGACATCATCGGATTGTTATCATCGAAGCCCATCCAGACAAAAACCGCGGCTGCCTTGTCCCGGAAAAACATGGTCCACACCCCGCCGTTTTCGCGGAGGGTAACACACATTTTCACAGGCTTTCCCTCCTCTGCCACAAAGGGAGCCATGAGAGCTACGGAGGAAGCGCTCTCTCGGCGGATATACTCAGGGGCCTTCTCCTGCGGGCAGGCATAGACCATGCCGCCCCGGCGATTCCAAATCGTGCGCAGCAGGGAGATTCTGTAACCGCGCCCGCGGTTCTGAATATCAAAAAGCAAACGCGCCAAATCAAGAGCACGAACGGAAAACACGCCATTATACAAATCGTTCTCCCTATCCGGTGGAGGCAGCTCGGCATCCAAGCCCAGGGACTCATAGAATGCCTTCACCACGCTGTAGCCCACATGAGAACCTGTCTGAACAGGGTCATCCGAGACGATATAGTTAGAAGATCCCGGCTGACTGGCAGCACAGAAAAGCAGCGGCGACGCAGCGCGCCCGGGGACGATACGACGCTGCCAACGGTCAATGCCGTCCAGCGCGCTGCGGCCACCCACTACCGCCAGAACGTTACCGCGGGAACCGTTACGTGCATCCACCACCAGGACGCTGCATTGCAACAGACCCTTCATGTCGTTATCCTCATTGCGTGCCCGGAGCGCGGCGGGGCGTCGGGCTGTCAGAAAGTACTTACGCTGAATATCCGCTACCGCTTTATCTCGGCTCAGATAGGGCTCCCACGCCTTCGGGAGCGGACTCTTCATTTCCACGGCGGCGGCGGCGGTCTCCACGGCAGACTCCACATATTGCTGCAGAGGTAACAATAAATTCGACACAACGGAAACACCGGCGCTGCCGTCCTCCAACACTCCCTGCAAGGCTTCAAGCTCACGATGAGCCCACATGGTTGCGTAGGAATACTCCACGGCCGAGCTACCGCCCTTCCCCTCCGCACACAGGGAGATGGGGGTCTTCCGCGCCGCCTTTGCCTCCTCCTCTCCCAGAGAACCGACCTCCACCATGCGCGTCAGCACCTCATTTTTCACCGCCTCGGCCCGCTGCATATCGACCACGGGGTTATAAATGGACGGGCCGCGCACAAGCCCCGCCAGGACGGCGGACTCGACCAAGGTGAGCTTCTGAACCGGCTTACCGAAGTAACAGCGCGCAGCGGATGCTATACCGTAACAGTTACAACCGAAATAGATACGGTTGAGATACTCCGTAAAAATGGTACGCTTGTCAAAATTGCGCTCGATGCGTTGGGCAAGCATGGCCTCCACCAGCTTGCGGTCCATGTTCTTACCCTGCAGATTGAACACGTTACGCGTGAGCTGCATCGTGATGGTGGATGCCCCCTGCTCATACTTAAGAGCGGTAGCATTGCGCCACAACGAGCGCAGGACGGAGCTCCACACGATGCCGCTGTGGCTGAAAAACGACTCGTCCTCCCGAGCCACAAAGGCATCTACCAGATGCTGCGGCAGCTGTTCCCAGGTAACGGGGAGCGCCGCGCCGTCGTGCAAAGGCCCGACAGGCGTATTATCCGCATCATATAACAAACTCTCCGAACGATACACACGGAGCTCGTTCAAATCGAACTCCGAGGCACGGTAAGAGTAGATTCCCAGCACGGCCAACACCACCACCCCCAGACCGCCGGCCAGCACAGCCAACAGGGCCAGCCTGTTCCTGCCGAGAGTCAGCAGGCTGTACCAGTGCTTACGCCGGTTTCCGGGAGAGATGTTAAACATAGCGGCAGATCACTCCTTACGCTCCTCCATGAAGCGAGTAACGGCAAGGGGCGGATTCCACCCGGGGAACTGCGTTTTGAGTGTCTCCTCATAACCGGAGGCCTCACCGGGTTTGCCGCCTTTCTTCAAGGCACAGGTAATTTTGTACAGGGAGAGCGGCTGGAGGTCTTTGTCACTCACCACGTTGGCCACGCGGCCGTAGATCTTGGCTGCCTCGTCATACTGCTTCATCACATAATGGGCATCCCCCAGGGTAATGAATACCGCAGATTTCACGGGGCCGTCAATACCCAAAGCAATGGCATCCTCACAGACCTTGACGGCCTCCTGCGCACGACCCAGCCCGATGAGCAGCTGGGCGCGGTCGCGCATGCCCTCCGCTTTGCGATACGGCTGCTGCTCCATTTCGAGGTAATGGCCGGAGGCCTCCAGCCCCAGCTCATACAAATGCAACTCCAGGCGAGCCTTGGCCAGGGTCTTCCATACGAGCGGCTCCACCTTGGGACGCACCTGCTCGCGGCCCTCGGCATCCGTGTACTTCTCCTTCCCCTCGCGGGCAAGGGAATCGCTCATATATTTATTAGCGAGTGCGTAATCACGGGCTTGGAAGCAATTCCAACCGGCCCACCGCAGAATCGCAGGCGGCAGGGCCTTGTAGGAGGCCTCATTCGACTTCTCCAAGGCCTGCAGGGATTCCGTGAGTTTGGCCGCATTCTGTAATTTGAAGTAGCACTGCACCAGACGCAGACTGACCACGTTGGAATACTGCTCGGGATTCAGGGTGCGCGCCTCCTCGAAAGCTGTCACCGCCTTGGTGGGATCGGTCTCGTAGAGCGCGCAGGCTATATTATAATGAGCCTCGGCCAACGCGATGGGCTTAACGCGGCTGCCGCATTTGATCAAGCCCGTGTAGTACTTGATCATCTCCGCATTCTTCTGCACGCGGGAGCAGGCCTGGGCTGCACTCTGCCAACAAACCGGCGCAGCCGAGGAATCCGGGAATTCCTTGATGACGCGGTCAAAGTCCTTGAGAGCCTGGGGCACCTTATTTTCCTTCACCAGGCAGCGGCCGCGAAGCGCCAACGCATCCGCCAAGCGCTTGTCCTCCGGATAGGTTGCGATGAAATGATCCAGAGTGCCGATGGGATCCATGAGCTCGGACTGCGCTGCCGTCCAGGCCTTCTTGTAGGTAGCGTCCGCCTGAACACTCTCCGGAAGTCGGGCGGGATTCAGCACATCGAACTGACGCGCGGAGTTCGCCACATCCGCCAGCATCAGGCGGTCGGCATACATATAACGCACCAGGTGCACACAGGGCAAATCCGCCGTCGGGGCACCTTCCTTGGCATAGGTATTGAGGAACTGCTGCGCCGACGTCACAAAACGGGGACTGCGCATCTGCTGCACACAGACCACGCGGCGATACCCCGCATCCGCCGCCAGATTGGATTTCGGCAGCGCGTTCTCCACCACGGAGAACCAATCCGCCGCACGCTCGTAGTCCTTCAGCTCCATATAACTCTGCCCCACGATCAGCGCACGGTTGGCTTCCTTGGTCTTGTCGTCCAATGTTGCGTGATTGCGGCGGATGAGTTCAACGACCTCGGTGTATTTCTGTGCCTTGTAGAGCTGAATGAGCGACTCCATCTGCGCCTCGGCGGCATACTTCTCCATCCCGGGGATCGTGCTGAGGCGGCTGTACAGGTTCTGGGACTCGGTTGACTTGCCGAGACGGGACGCCAAACGCGCAGCCTGCAAGGTAGCCGTGCCGCGAATCGAATCATCCGGTTGGTGGCGGTTCAACAGATTCAGGAAAAGGGAATACGCCTCCTCGTCCTTGCCGTCTTCCACCTTCATCTGCGCCAAGGCCAGAATAGACGCCTGCATAATGGCCGGACGCACTCCGGACAGTACCATGATGCTGCGGAAGCGCGACTCGGCGTCCGCGCGGTTTCCGCGGGCCAACTGCACCTTGCCGAGGCGGTACATCGCATCATGCTTCAAATCGTTACGCTTAGTCTCACGCAACACAATAGTGAAATAGCCCTGTGCCGTATCGTTCAGGTTACGGGCAGCCGCCTGGGTGGCCAGTTTGTAAGCAGCCGCAGCAGCGTATTCGCCGCGGGTTTCATTGGCCAACTTAGCCAGACTCTTGTTAGCCGCGGCATCCTCACCGGCCTCGGCCTGACAAATAGCACACTGGTAGAGTGCCTTCTGATAGCGGGAAGACTTCGGGAAACGCTTCAGGAAGGCCGCGAATAACTCGCCGGCGCGCTTCATGGTCGAACGCCGTGAAACGGCATCCAACTCCGGACTGCGCGCCTGCAAATAAAGCTGCTCGGCAATGGCGTAGGTATCCGCCTCCTCATTCGTCACCAAGGGGCGTGAATCCGTGTTTTGCGCCCATGCCGGCACACTTGCCAGCAACAAGGCCGGTATCAATACTTGTTTCATTGTTCTTGCAGATTAAAGTTTGCGCTGAAAATCAGATTGGTGAATCCCGCTTCGAGACAGATGCGGACAAGCTCCATCCGCTCGCGCGGCATATCTGCCGCCCCGCGAATGCGCACGCTGCGGTCGGGATTCTGCTGGGCCATAGGCTTCAGCAGCACGGGCAACTCCTCAAGTGTACACTCCCGGCCGTCTACCCGAATACCAAGTCGCTCACCTGCCATTCTGACATCGAGAATCAGCTCATTCTCGATAGGCTCCGGAGCTTCAGCCTTCGGCATCACCGGAGGCTCCCCCTCCACCGGAAGCAGTGAGAACGTGAATAGAGCCAGGGGCGAAATCAGCAAAAAAGTCAGCGAAAAAGGGCACAGCATAACACGACAAAGACTACTGCCCTTCCTTGGGCATTTGTTTGGAGAAACTCACCTGGCTGATTCCGGCTTTGGTGCAGGTTGTAATAACGTCGGCCATCATCTGCCAAGTCATCTGCGCATCCCCGCGGATACGCACGGGCTGGTCGGGATTCAGGCGCACCATGCGCTCCAACATAGCCCCCAGCTTCTCGCGGGTAAACTCCTCACGATCTACGGTAATGATCAACTCGCCGTTATCTTCCCGTGCATTGATGATAATCTCATCAATGGCGCGGGATGTCTCTTCCGTGGTCTTGGGGGCCGTGGGTACCTTCACCTTCAAGTCCTGCTCGTTGAGAATGAACTTGGTGGTCACCACGAAGAAAATGAGCAGAAGGAAGACGATATCCAGCATCGGGGCAAGCTGGAAACCCACGGACTCCGGCGCTTTAACGGTAAGTTTCATGCTGCATCAATCGCGATAAATCTCCGATGTGTTGCTGTCCACGCGCTCGATACCGAGGCGTTCCTCACGGTCCATCTGCACGGAGATAACAGACAGAATGTGAGTAATGGCTACCTCCATATCCGTGATACTCTTCTGAATGCGGCTGCGGAAGAAGAAGTAGGAAGCCATACAGGGAATGGCCAACACCAAGCCGCCGGCGGTTGTCACCATGGCCTCGTAAATACCGTTGGCCATCTGCATCTGCTTCACGCCCTCGAAGTTACCGTTAGCCATCTCGTAGAAGGTCTTCATCATGCCCAACACGGTACCGAGGAGACCGAGCATGGGGGCGATGGAGCCGATATCGGAAAGCCAGCTGATCTGCCGGCTGAGCTGGCTGGCCTGTCGCGAGCCCTCGGCAGCGGCAATCTCGCGCACTTCGTCAATGGTGGCGCGGGGGTTGCGGCGCAGGAACATGATAATCACCTGCACTGTCAGGGCAAAACAGGAGTTATCCCGTTCACAGAGGTCCAAAAGCGCCGTATAATCCTTGCGGCGAATACCGCTCTCCACCTGCGTGACCATGCGATTGGGCAGCACGGCGGAGGGGCGTGTCGTCCACATGCAGATGAAGAAAATCATGGCAGCTATCACGGAAAGACCGAAGAGCGGGTACATCAACTTACCACCCTTGTCGAAGAGGTCCGCCACATTACCCATGCTGCCGGCATCCGCAAGAAGCATGTTGCACGATTCGATGAACAGATTTTGCATAGACGGGGCGCATTGTATCGCATTTCTGCGCTTCATTCAAGCCCTTTGGCTGTCTGTACACCGTTTTTTTGCGCCCCCGGGCTCCGTCCGCTCAATCGCGGATGAGGAAATCGTAACTGTAAAGAGGCGCATCCGAGTCGAAGTAATAGTGCCACCACTCCTTGGAGTAGTTGGAAAAACCGACCTTCTGAAGGGCATCCCGAAGCTTTCGCCGATTCGCCTGCTGCGCCGGGGTAATTCCCGGGTAATCCGTTGCAGAGCTCACGTCCAGCAAATCATGGTGCCCGCCCATATCCAGCGGCTCTCCGGTCTGCAAATCACACAGGGTAATGTCCACGGCTATGCACCAACTGTGCTCCGAAACATCGCGGATATATTTTCCCTCGTATATTCCCTGCTTGGTGATATTCGGGTAATACTTCCTCCGCATCCGGTCATCCGGAGTCTTGGACCACTCGTAAAAATCTTTCATGGCCCGCGCCGGGCGATAAGCATCATACACCAGCAGCCCCAACCCCTCCTTGGCCAACGCTCGCGCCGCCTTCGCAAGAGCCCGCGCCGCATCCAGCCGCAGCACGGCCCTGTGCCCCTCATACCCCGCCAAGGGCCTCCCGACGAAGTTATCATACCCCGCATACCGCAAATCCGTTCTCACCCCCGGCACCACCGCATCCAGGTAGCACAACTTCTGCCTGACACCGGCACAAAAAACCGCTCCGTTTCTCTCACCCGCACAGCCCCCGGCAAACACCGCCCCCGCCACAGCAGCTCCTATCAACAGCATTCTCATGCCCCTATTGTACCACACCCCTCCCCTCATGGCAAGGGCATGAACTCAATATAATAGAGTGACAAGTAAAAACACCTTGATGTCATACTCTCAAAACAACACACAAACGCACTCCGCACGGAGTCAAATATTTTGATAATATTTATAAACCAATAAAAAACCCAGAATCAACTTCCAACTCCTTCCAAGCGATTTCTTCGCCTGAAAACCCTGTACTTCCCTCCAACAGCCCCAACATATTCATACCCTGAATCCATGAACATCTCCCACTCCGACGTCTCCCTTCCCAGAACAACATACTCCGTTGCTCGAAACCTAATCGCTTGAGTCGCTTCAATATAAAAATGGTCCGAAATACTTCGGCTGACCGCCGGTTGATAAAAGTGACAAATAGGAGGCAAAACACCGAGTGCATTATAAAAGAAAGTCGGCACCCCATCAAGAAGCAAATAGTTCTTATTTTCTGAAGTCACTCGGACGAACTCACTTAGTAGCTCGCGCCCGGACTCATTGGCCTGCTTCCATTCCGACTCATAGCGATGGTGAGCATATAGAAAACATACTATACTCGAAATAACCAAAAAGACATATTGAACGAATTTACGCTCGTTAGAATCGCTCTTTCTATCGAAAAAAAATCGATAAAGCAAACTTAGCAAAATGATTTGAAAAGGGATAAACGAAGCATAATAATGGCCAAAATTATATATACCGCCGAATACGGCCAAAAGAGTTCCGAAGAGAGAGAGGAGTATAGCCAACGAAATT
>CAMEZO010000026.1 GCA_945947905.1 uncultured bacterium | reverse complement strand
CCCGTGGTGCCGGCCACCAGGGTGTGCGGCATTTCTGCCAGGTCGCCGATCACGGGGTTGCCGTACACGTCCTTGCCCAGGGCCACGGGAATGCGCAGTTTGGGGTTGGAGAAGGCGGCGGATTTGAGGAGCTCCCGCAGGTAGACGGGGGTCTTGACGGAGTTCTCCAGCTCCACACCCACGGTTTTAAGGCCCGGGATGGGGGCCAAGATGTTGACGGATTTGGCCCCGGTGGCCAGCATGATGTCCTTGCCCATCTGCTCAAAGCTCTTCACGCGTATATTCCGGGGCGGAATAAACTCAAAGCGCGTGAAACTCGGCCCGCAGGTGATGTCCCCGGCCTCCACCGCCATGCGGAAGGTGGCAAAGGTATCCATAATGGCGGCCTGTTTTTCCTGCATTTCGGCGCGGGATGCCTCCTGTACCTCGATGGGCACGGGGTGGTAGTCCAGCAGCTCGTAGGGCGGCAGGGGGTAGTCATCATACATCTCGCGCTCATCCTCGTGGGGCGCTGCGGGCGGGGGCTCCGGGCGGCGGATGGCGGCGGGAGCGGGCGGGGTCGGTCTCGGTTCGGGCTTGGGCATGGGGGGATCGGGTTGCGGAGGTGTGGGTTCCTCTTCCTCCGGTATCTCCCGGCCCAGGGCGCGGCGCAGGCCGTCGAGGGTGGCGGGGTTGATGGGCGGCGGCGTGTCGTCCAACAGCTCCGGCGGGACATCGGGGCGGAAGTCGCGGAGGTCTTCCTCTGTCTGCGGCATCAGGCCGAGCAGGTTGCTGCGGTCGTTCCGCGTGGCAAAAGCACCGCGCAGGGGGGCTTCAGCCCGGCGCTGCATGCGCTCCTGCGGCGGCCGGTCCTGCGGCTTGGGCTCGGGCATGGGGGGCAGTGGTTGCGGACGGCGGGGTTCCTCCGCGGGCGCCGGGCGGCGGGGGGCTTCTTCTTCCGGCTTGCTCGGCGGGGGGGGATAGTGCAGGGAGTCATCCCGGCGGACGGCTTTGCGGCGAAGGGGAGTGGGCAGGGGCGCCTGCTCGGTAGGGGGCTCGGGTGTCCCGGGGGCGGGTTCCGGCTCGGGCATGCGCGGCGCGGGGGTGCGCTGAGGCGTGGGCGGCGTGTAGTCCGGCAGCACGGAGGAGGGGAGCGCAGGGGCGGTCTCCTGCGGCAGGGCCGGGGCTAAATTCGGGGCGCCGCTGCGCGGGGTGAAGGGGGCCCCCCAGGCATCGGAGGGGCGGCGGGCTCGCTCCTTCCGCGCCTCTCGCGCAGCGCGAATGGCGTCCCGGGCATGCCGAACCTCTCGCACCACGGCCCGGCCGTACTCACCGGCCCGCAGGCGGGCGTAGTAAATCATCGCTGCGGCATGCCCCGTTATCAACAGCACCAGGGCAGCCTTCGGCCCGAGGATGGCGCCCCACAGGCAGTCGCCCAACCAATAACCCAAGCGCCCGCCGGCGGATACCACACCGCGCGCGGCGGCCCATTCGTGCAGCACCCAGGGTTGCAGAGAGAGGGCCGCAAGCGCACACACCAGCATGCACGCCGCCGCCGTTATCTGCCCCGTCAGTCGCGCCCGCGGGTGCACCAGCACCACCAAGGCCACCCCCGCCGCCAGGGCACAGAGGTAATACGCAGACGCGCCGAATAAAGCTAACAAGATTCCCGCCGCATAAAGTCCCGGAACCCCCAGCGCATTGCTGCACGGCGTGGTGGACGCCTTCACGGCATCCCCCGTGTTCAGCAACGCCCATCCCATCTCCTCCATGCGATACGTCGCCAGACACGCCGTAACCACGGCACAAAGCACCATCACCCCCACCGCCTTCAGGCGTATCTGCCATGCGGGGCGCTCTCCTGCGGCTGCCGCTGCGGCACCGCTCTCCGGGGGAAGAAAACTCATATCTCGCCCCATATTATACACCCACCCACCCCTCCCCGCAAGCTCAATCTGTGTCCTATCCCTTTCCCCCTCCCCGGGTTAGCAAATTCGGAAAGAGCGGCCGCCGCCGCGGCGAGAGCTGCCATTCTCCTTTCGGCTCAATTTTCTCTCGTTTTCGGCTCATGATAGCCCCATTTTGAGCCGATTGCAAGCCAATAATGAGCCGATTCTGCGGTGCTGTAGGGGGAGGCCGAAAGGAGTTTAGCTCTGTAGCAAACGGGCAGAGTCGGCAAAGTTATACCAGTCGACGTGTTGAGGGCCGCCGGGATGGGTGTCGCCGGAGTAGATGACAGCGCCTTTGTCCGCAGTGGGGAAGTGTTTTCGGAATGTCGAGATGTTATCCGAGAATTTGCCGTTGGGGGTGTAAGCCGACTTGATTTCGATGGGGGTGAGGGAGTTACCTCGGTCGAGAAGGAGGTCGACCTCCAGCTTGGATTTATCGCGGTAGAAGTACAGATCGGCGGGGGAGGCGGTGTTATACTTCCCCTTCAGAATCTCGGATACAACGAGGTTCTCAAATAAATGGCCGATGAGGGGGTGGGTCTCCACATGCTCGGGACGATGGATTTTCAGCAGATAGGCCGCCAACCCGGGCTCGGTGAAGTAGAGCTTGGGAGTCTTGATAACCCTTTTGCCGGGATTGTTGCTGTAGGACTCTAAGGGATAAATGACATAACAGGCGATGAGGATGCTCAGCCACTCTGCCAGTGTCGTGCGGGAGACGCCGATGTCATTCGATAGGGAAGCCAGGGATACCTCTTGTCCCACGCGACCGGCAAGCAGGCGCAGGAACTTATCGAACGCGCCGAGCGAGCGCAGTGAGAGAATGCTCAGTACGTCCCGCTCCACATAGGTTTGGTAGTAGCTGTCATAATAACCATACGGATCGATGTCCGTAATCTCCGTGCCGAAGAGCCGGGGCATCAACCCGCGGAGCAACAGCTCGTCACGCGTCATCTCAATCCCGGCGGCCTTGAGTTCGGCGATCGAGAGCGGAAGAAGCCGCAAAATCGCGGTTCGCCCTGCCAATGACTGCGCCACCGACCTCCGCAGGGCTGCCTGATAACTCCCGGTGAGGACGTACTGACCCACCTTGCCCGATTCATCGACCGCCACCTGAATCTGGGAAGGCAGCTCCGGCACATTCTGCACCTCGTCGAAGATACAGGGCGCAGAGTAGCGCATCATGAAGCCCTCCGGGTCATCCTCAAATTCCCTCCTCGCGCTCGGCGACTCCATGTTGACGTAATTCCACCCCGGCAGAAGATACTTCGCCAAAGTCGTTTTTCCGCATTGCCGCGGCCCGGTCAGGGTCACGACCGGATACTGCGAAAGCATCTTCAGGAAAACAGGAGAAATCGCTCGCGGAATGATGGCCATGCGCTTATTGTAATAAAATCTGTCCAAAATGCAAGTAAAATCTTCATTTCGCCCAAAACGCCGTATCAGTAGCCGTGGAAACGGATTGCTCACATGACGGTCATGCTACTCTTCCGGCACGGACGGTAGGTTGCGACATCATTGAGAAAATGCACGAATGAAAAGGAGATGCTGAGATTTACAGACATGATCTTACACCCCCTCTTGCAAAAGGGGAATGTGGCGAAAATGCCACAGGGGAGGGGGCGGAAAGGTCACCATAGAAAGCTTGAAAGTTGCGGCGAGGTGGAGTAAATCATAGCTGTGCTTCGGGGAAGGCCCCGGGGCCGTGAACGTAAGAAGAACGATATGGACATAAATGAAGCAGAGGAGCCGGGGGTGTTCCCGGAGCTGAGCGAGAAGGTGTTGGGGCTGATGCGCCGGGTGCGCGATGCCCTGTTTACCCCGGATGCGGCGCTGGCCAAGCGGCTGGGCGGGGAGTGCAGTGCGCTGGCCGCAGAGACGCGGAAGGCGGAGGCGGATTGCAATGCCGGGGTGCTGGTGGGCATCGCGACGGAGGAGGAGAGGCTGGGTTGCGTGCGCCGCGCGCAGCAGTACAGCCGCTTGGGGCGCATCGTACACCAGCTGAGCGTGCTGGTGCAGAACCTGCAGGAGATCGCCAAGGATGTGCTGCCCGAGGAGTTGGAGGCCTTCCGCAGCATCTACCTGCTGGCCGAGGTGGAGCTCTCCGACGCGGTGCTCTCCGTGCTGCGCGGGGATGAGAGCCTGGCGCACGGTGTGGTGCGCAAGGACGCGGAGCTGGATGAGATGTACGCCAAGGAGATGGAGCGCATCTTCCGCGCGGCGAGCGGTGCGATGTTCTACGAATTCCGCACCGGCATCGGCCTGCTGTTCATCCTGCGCGCCATCGAGCGCATCGGCGACCACGCGAAGCAGCTCGCCGTCCCTTCCTTCTACCTGTTGAACAATAACGAAACCAAACAATCATGAGCATATTCTACACACTGATTCTGCTGCTCCTGCTGGCCCTCACCGTCTACGATCTGACCGTGGGCGTCTCCAACGATGCAGCGAACTTCCTCAACTCTGCCGTGGGCTGCCGAGCTGCCCGCCGCAGTGTGTTGGTGGCTGTGGCGGCTGTGGGCGTGGTGCTGGGCGCCTCGTTCTCCGCCGGCATGATGGAGGTAGCCCGCAGCGGCGTCTTCCTGCCGCACATGTACGGCTTCCACGACATCATGATCCTCTTCCTGGCCGTGATGCTGACGGATGTCATCCTGCTGGACCTCTTCAACACCTTCGGCATGCCCACCTCCACCACGGTATCCCTGGTGTTCGAGTTGCTGGGCGCGGGCATCGCCGTGGCCCTCTTCAAGATCTACACCGGCGGCCCGGACGTCTGCCCGAACTTGGGGGAATACATCAACAGCGGCAATGCCCTGCGGATTATCTCCGGTATCTTCTCCTCCGTGATCGTGGCCTTCACCTGCGGCTGCGTGGTCATGTGGTTCAGCCGACTGCTCTTCAGCTTCCGCTACCAGCGCATGTACCGCTTCATCGGCCCGCTGTGGTCCGCCCTGGCCCTCACGGCCATCACCTACTTCGCCATCTTCAAGGGCCTGAAGAGCAGCAGCCTGGTAGACAAAGCCACGCTGCACATGCTGCAGGATAACCTCGGCGCCTTGGTCTCCTGCGTCTTTGTGGGCTGGCTGTTGCTCTCCTGCCTGTTGCAGTACGTTCTGCGCGTCAGCACCCTCAAGTTTGCCGTGCTGGCCGGCACCTTTGCCCTGGCCCTGGCCTTTGCGGGCAACGACCTGGTGAACTTCATCGGTGCCTTCATGGCCGCCCACTCCGCCTACGAGGTAGCGGGCAGCGTAGCCGCCCAAGGCGGTGACCTGAGCACCCTGACCATGGGCGCGCTGGAGGGCCCCGTGCAGGCCAACACCCTGTACCTCTTCACCGCCGGTGCCGTCATGGTGCTGGCCCTGGCCTTCTCCAAGAAAGCCCGCACCGTGACGGATACCGAGGTGCAACTGGCCCGCAGCAAAGCCACTGCCAAGGAACGCTTCGGCTCCTGCGCCGCCGCCCGTGCCGCCGTGCGCTGCACCATGAACGCCTGCCGCATCGCCGAGCGCGTGCTGCCGGCCTGCGTGGTGAACTTCGTGAGCAAGCGCTTTGAGCCCCTGAGCGAGGAAGAGCGCGATGATGCCGCCTTCGACCTGGTGCGAGGCTCCGTGAACCTCACCGTCGCGGCCCTCCTCATCTCGCTGGCCACCTCCCTCAAGCTGCCGCTCTCCACCACCTATGTCACCTTCATGGTCGGCATGGGCTCCTCCCTGGCCGACCGCGCCTGGGGCCGGGAATCCGCCGTGTACCGCATCACCGGCGTGTTCACCGTGATCGGCGGCTGGTTCATGACCGGCTTTGTGGCCTGCTTGGCCGCCTTCCTGGCAGCGGGCGCGATGATGTGGCTGGGCTACTGGGGCGTGGGCCTGATGGTGGTCGCCGCCGTCGCCATCCTCATTAAATCCGCCGTCCTGCACCGCAACCGCAGCGTGCAGCAGGAGAAGGTGCTGAACTTGGAGGACCCCGAGACCATGCAGTATGTGGGCGAGCACGCCGCTGCCGATCTGGAGCAGATGATGGACATCTACCGCAACACCGTGAACGCCCTGCTGAAGGAAGACCGCAGCGAGCTGAAGGCCCTTAAGAAGCAGGCCCGCCGCCTGGGCCGCGCACAGGCCCTGACCCGCGAGACCGTGGTGCTGCCCACCCTCGGCCAGCTTCCGCCCTCGCAGGCCCGCCACGGCCAGCTCCTGCTGCGCATCTGCGAGGATGGTATCTCCATGCGTGAGAGCCTCATGAGCATCGTGAAGAGTAGCTTCAACCACATCGACAACAACCACGCCGGTCTTACCCCGACCCAGGCGGAGGAGCTGCTGGCCCTGGTGGCCAAGCTGGAACTCTTCTTCCCGGACCTGTGCCGTACCCTCAAGGCCCGCGACTTCAGCCGCGAGCAGGAGATCATGAAGCAGGCCGACGACCTCGGCGAGGAATTCGGCGCCTGCATCTACCGCCACCTGCTGCGCGAAGCCGAGGACGAGAGCGGCATCCGCACGAGCCTGCTCTACCTGAGCCTGCTGAACGAGACCCGCTCGCTGGTGCGCAAGGGCTTCTCGCTCATCAAGACGGAGCGCGGGCTGTTCACCGCCTAGCGCCCTGCGGCATCCGCCCCCCGTACCCGTGCGCGCGGGCGGGGGGCGGGTTTTCAGTTGCCAAACGTCCCCCATTGTGGTATGATTTCCCCGGAATTCTTATGGTGAGTTGGAATACATTGCTGGCCCTGTGCGTGCTGGCTTTCATCATCCCCTTCGTGCTCTTTGCCTGGCAATGCCGCAGCCTGACGCAGCGCGCCCATCGCGCGGAGACCGAGGCGCGCCACCTGCAGCGCCTGCTGCGCAGTACGGAGGAGCAGAGCTACAGCGACAAGGCGCTTTTTCTGGAGGCATTGGGGGTGCCCTTCCTGCTGCTGCGTCCCTCCGGGCGCGTGGTGATGTCCAACAAATATGCACGCCGCCTGCTGAGCCTGGAAAACAACGACCAACTGCTCAAAAGCCTGCCGGAAGGCGGCCTGCGCCGGGCCGTGGAGGGAGCCATAGCCGGTGCCCCCGACTACGAAGACACCCTGAGGCTGGACATTAACGGCGAGGAACGTCTCTTTCGGGTAACAAGCACGCGTATCGAACACCCCACGGAGCACATCGGCATGGTATTCAACGACATGACCGAGGAAGAACGCACCCAGACCATACGCCGCGACTTCGTGGCCAACGTCTCCCACGAGCTGCGCACCCCCCTTACTATTATCAAAGGCTACATCGAAACCCTGCTGGAAGACCCCGCCACCGCGGAGAACGAGGCCCTGCGCATGCGCTCCCTCCGCATCATGAAAAAACACGCCGACCGCATCGTGCGCCTGGTGGAGGACATGCTGACCGTGTATCGCCTGGAGAACAAAGAAGGCCCCCGCCTGACGATGGAAGAATTTGACCTGGGCGAGGTGATCGACGACACGCGCCTGCGCCTGGAAAGCATGATACGCGAGCGCGGCGCCGTGTTGGATGTATCCCTGCAACCCAATCCCTTCCTGATGCAGGGCGATAAATTTTACTGGTCGCAGATCATGTTTAACCTGTTAGAAAACGCCCTCAAAAATAACCCGCAAACCGGTCTGCTCATGAGTGTGCAGGTACAGCGGGATGAGCAGGGCGCGCCGTGCATCCGCGTATCCGATAACGGCGTAGGCATACCCGCGGCCTCGCTGCCCTTTATCTTCAACCGCTTCTACCGCGCCGACGGCGGGAACGGCGTGCGCGGCACCGGACTGGGCCTGGCCATTGTGCGCCACGCTGTAGAAGCCCACGGGCTCCGTATATCCGCCGCATCCGTTCCCGGCCGCTGCACCACCTTTACCATCGCATCACCCGAACACTGAGTTATGCACATCCTGATAGTTGAAGACGACGAAGACATTGCCGACCTGGTCTCCTTTAAACTGGAGCGCCAGGGCTGGCAGACCACCCAGGTACACCGCGGCGACGAAGCTCCGGAACGCATCGCGGCCCTGCTGCCGGACATGGTTATTCTGGACATCATGCTGCCCGGGCTCGATGGCATCGAGATCTACCGCCGCATGCGGGATAACCCCGCCACCTCCGGCATACCCGCCCTCTTCCTGACCGCCCGCGCGCAGTTGGAAGACCGCCTGCGCGGCTTGGAGCTGGGCGCGGACGACTACATCACCAAGCCTTTCAGCACCAAGGAACTCGTCCTGCGCATCCGCAACATCTTTGCACGTCAGAACACCCGTGCCTCGCAGCTTCTGTTACGCAGTGCTCCCATCGTGCTGGACAAAAACACCCTGGCTGCCACCTTGGACGGCGAGCCTTTGGAACTGACCGCCACCGAGTTCCGCCTGCTGGCCTGCCTGTTGGAGCGCGAGGGGCAGGTGCAGAACCGCTACGACCTGCAGCACGAAATCTTCGGGTACGCCGATACCACGCAATCCCGCGCGCTGGACACACACATCAAACGCCTGCGCAAGAAACTGGGCGCCTACGCCGGCCGCATTGCCACGGAACGCGGCGTGGGCTACGTCTACCGCGCCACCCCTGCCGAGGAGGCGTAACAAACTGCCCCTGCCGAGCGCGAAAGCCGACAGGGGCGGAGCTGTATACAGGGGGAAGGGGCTGTTACATGTTCATCTGGTACAGCGTCTTATTGTTAGCCGGATCCAGAATCGCGAACGCCTCCCGATGGATGGAAGGATCACTGCGGAAGATGAGGCGGCCCGCGCACTGGCGCTCCAGCTCCATCAGGAGCTTCGCATCCTCATTCTTGAAGCGGGAGAGCACATCGCTGTTGACAACGACCATCATATCCCCCACGGAATCGCGATAGCGCATAATGGTGGCCTTCAGTTGGCGCTGAATCTCCACGCTCATGGTCATCACACTCTTCACGCGTCCGCGCCCGTGGCAGTACGGGCAGTGGTCGTTCACATAATCCAGCAGAGACTCATTGATGCGCTGACGCGTCATCTCCATCAGACCGATGGGGGTAATCTGCATCACCTGCGTCTTCGCCTTGTCGCGCTTGAGGGCCTCCTTCATGGTCTTGTAGACGGCCAACTGGTCCTTGCGGTGGCGCATATCGATGAAGTCCACCACCACCAAGCCGCCGATGTTACGCAGGCGGAGCTGGCGGGCGATCTCCCGCGCGGATTCCAGATTCGTCTCCAGAATCGTCTTATCCAGATCCTTGTTACCCTTATTGCGACCCGTGTTGATATCGATGGCAATGAGAGCCTCCGTCTCATCGATAACGAGGTAACCGCCGCAGGGCAGCAGCACCTGGCGCTGGAAAGCCGCCGTGATCTGCTTCTCGATGCCGAGCTCCTCGAAAATCGGCTGGCGGCAGGGCAGGTACTGAATGTGCCGCTTGGCCCGGCGGGAAATCTTACCGGCGATCTCCTGCATGCGCTCCGTCACATCCTGGCTGTCGCAGACGATGTTATCAACGTTATCCGTCAGGAAATCACGCGCCGTACGCTCGATGAGATCGGGCTCGCGGTAGACACAGAGCGGGGCCGGCTTGGAGTTGAACTTCTCCTCCACCTCGCGCCACTGCTCCAGCAGCATGGCGAGGTCCCGCACAAAGTGGCGGAAACGCTGACCCTGCGCCACCGTGCGCATGATGATACCCATGCCCTCCGGCACATTCAGCTTCTGCACGATTTGGCGCAGACGCTGCCGCTCCTTCGGGTCATCGATCTTGCGAGAGATACCGAACTGGTCCGTGAAGGGCATCAGCACGATGTAACGACCGGCCAGGGAAATGTTGGTCGTAACGCGCGGTCCCTTGCTGCTGATGGGCCCCTTGGTTACCTGCACCATGATATCCGAGCCGATGGGGTAGATGTCCGGTATATCCTTGCTGGTAATCTTCTTCTGCTGTTTGCGCGGCCGCCCCTCACGCTGAATCTCCTCCAGGGAAGAATCGAGCGCCAAGGGCAGGGCATCCCAGAAGTGCAGGAAGGCATTTTTCTCATAACCGATATCCACGAACATGGCCTTGAGGCCCTGCTCGATGTTCTTGACCCGGCCCTTGAAAATGCCGCCGACGATGTTATCCTCACCCTCGCGCTCGATGCTGTACTCCTCCAACACGCCGTCCTCCAGCAGGGCGGCGCGCCGTTCCAGTTTCTCGGCGTTGATGACGATAGTGGTTCCCTCCTTCGGGTTGCACTGGCCGAACCCGAAGAGGCGTTTGACAGAATTAATCATTTTAGATATAAATGACAAAGTTGTATTTCCTCGTTGAAAAGTTGATAGAAACCTATGAGCAGGCAAGCCCCGCGCGGTGGGGCGTGGGGCTGTGTTGCTCAGTCGTCGAAGACGTCATCGTTCTCCTGAAGGTACCGGCCGGTACCCTCTGCAACGGCACTCAGGGGATCATCCGCGATGGTGATGGGGAGCCCCGTTTGCTCGTGCAGCAGGTCCGCGATGCCGCGCAGCAGGGCGCCGCCGCCGGCCACCATGATGCCCGCGTCGTACAAGTCGCTGGCCAGCTCCGGCGGGCAGTGGTCCAGGGTCTTGCGCACCGCGTTGACGATGACCTCCAGCTTGGGTTGCAAGGCCTCCCGAATCTCCTCCGAGCGAACCTCGACCGTCTTGGGCAGACCCGTACTGCGGTCCCGCCCCTTCACCTCCATCTGCAGCTCCTGCTGCAGGGGGTGGGCGGAGCCGATGCGGATCTTGATCTCCTCCGCCGTACGCGGGCCGACGAGGAGGTTGTGAGAGGAGAGCATGTATTGGGTAATCGTGTCATCCAGCGCATCGCCGCCGCAGTTTTCCGACTGGCTGTAGACGATGCCGGAGAGGGCCACGATAGCCACCTCCGTGGTGCCGCCGCCGATGTCAACGATCATGTTACCGATGGGCTCCGTAACACGCAGACCGCAACCGATGGCAGCGGCCATGGGCTCGTCGATCAACTGCACACGCACGGCACCGGCCTCGTAGGCGGAATCCTCGATGGCGCGGCGCTCCACCTCCGTGATGCCGGAGGGGTGGGCGATGAGCACGCGCGGGCCGCGCAGACTGCGGCGCTGGCAGGCTTTCTTGATGAAGTGGCGCATCATGATCTGCGCTACCTCGAAGTCGGCAATAACGCCATCCTTGAGGGGGCGGATGGCCACCATGCTGCCCGGGGTGCGGCCCAGCATGCGCTTGGCGTCCTCACCCACGGCCTTCACTTTGTCGCCCTTCATGGCAACAACGGAAGGTTCCCGCAGCACAATACCCTGGTTTTTGATGTAGACCAAGGTATTGGCGGTGCCGAGGTCTATCCCTATATCATAGGAAAACATCCCGGCGAGTTTCTTGAAAAAGTGTTTCATGGTGAAAGGCTTATGATGATGGTTCGGGCAGGGGGGCGCAGGAATCGAGGCTTCCCTTTTCACGGGATGAAGCCTCATTGATAAGAGCGCTAGCCCTGCGGTGTGGCGGCAGGCGGACACAGCTGCACACCGCCACGGGGGAATTGTAAAGAGCGCGGCCCCGCTTGTCAAGCGCATAATGCGCCTGCATGCCTACAAAATGCAAGAAAAGGGGCGGCTACACCTGCCACACCCCGCCGCAGGACAAGGCCGCGCGCAGGGAGGCACGCACCTGCTGCGGGGAGAACCCGGCGTCGCGCAGGGAGGCCAAAGAGCGGGCGCCATCGCGTTTGGCGAGGCGCTTGCCGTTGTTATCGCGCAGCAGTTCATGGTGGCGGTAGAGGGGCACGGGCAGTCCGAGCACCCCCTGCAGGGCTCGGTGGATGTGCGTGGCCTCGAAAAGATCCTCGCCCCGCGTCACGAGCGTCACACCCTGGGCGGCGTCATCCACCACGACGCAGAGGTGGTAGCTGGCCGGCAGCTCCTTGCGCGCCAGAACGGGGTCGCCGAAGTCCGTGGGCACGCAGCGCTGCCGCCCGCGCCGCAGGTCCTCCCACTCCGGGCAGCCGATGAGATCCTGCACGCGCTGCATGTTGAGCCGCCAGCTGTGCGGCTCTCCCCGGGCGATGCGCTCCGCGGCCTCCGCGGGGGACAGGGCGCGGCAGGTACCGGGGTATTGGTAGCCCAGCGTGGCGTGCGGGGCACGGCCCGCCTCCGCCGCCTGCGCGCGTATCTCCCCGCGGCGGCAGAAGCAGGGGTAGAGCAGGCCGCGCCGGCGCAGGTCGTCCAGCACCCGGGCATAGACGCCGAAACGCCGGCTCTGCACCATCACCTCGCCGTCGAAGTGCAGGCCCAGCCAGGCCAGGTCCTCCTCCATCAGGCGGTGCCACTGCGGATCCTGCGCCCGCGGGTCGATGTCCTCGATACGCAGCAGGCAGCGGCCGCCGTGTTCATCCGCCATGCGGCGCGCCTGCTCCGCCGCCAGCAGATGCCCCACATGCAGCGGGCCGCTCGGCGTCGGCGCGAAGCGGGTGATAACCGGTGGCGTGAGCAAGGTTATTGATACGTTGCCGAAGCGATGATATCCGACACGCGGCGGATGCCGTCCTTGGCCATGTACGAATTGGGATAGATGACCCGCGCGCGCAGGTAAGAGGACAGCGCGCTGCCGAACTCCCGCTCCTGCTCGAAGTTCTCCGCATCCCGCAGCAGCTTCACGAAGTCATGCGCCTCCGTCTCATAGTTGCGCAGCGCCTTATCCAGCGGCACATCATCGGCATACTCCGGGTGCTCGCGCATGATGCGGCGCAGAGCCTCGTACGCAATGCAGGGGCCCATGGTGCGATCCGTGCGCGACATCTCGGCCACCTGGGTGAGGGTCCCCTCGATGGTCTCCACGCGGCGGATGGCCTCCATGTACTGCTCCTTCAGCACCGGGTCCATCGCCACGGGGGCGAAGCGCGCTTGGTCCGCGGCAATGCGGCGGTACTCCTTGGCATCGTACAGCTTGCGGAACTCATCCCTCAGCGGGGCCTTGTTCACCACATCCTCCACCGCGTTCTGGAACTGATCCAGCTTGGGGTTGAGGGGCCACACGATGGCGGCGTTCTGCGCGTGCTGCTTGGCGGCCTCCGTGTCGCCCTTCTCGGCGGCCTGTTGGGCAGAGGCCAGCTCCATGTTGCTTTGCTTCATCTTCGCGCTGCAATAGGCCTTCAACTGCGCATCGTCGAAGTCGATGTCCATCTCCCGCATCTCCTTCGCGATGTCCATCACGCCGCCGTAGTCGCGGCCGTTCATGGCGGTGAGGGCGCGCTTGCGCAGGCTCCAGAACTTGGCGACCTTGTTGCGGCTCTCCATGGGGAAGGTGCAGACGCTCTCCATGAACTCGCCGACGGCCACGGCCTCGATGAGCCGCTGGGTTGCGGCGCCCATCTTGTTCTGCGCGATGAGGTTGCGCACACTCTCCATGCTCTTGTCCACATCTCCGGCGGCGGTGCTGGCCAGGGAATCCACCGTAGCGACGGTGGGCGGCATGCCGGTGACACCCACGAAGGTCTTGGAGGCATCGGAGTCCTCCTTGATCTGCAGCTTGCTGTCACCGTCCCGGAAGATGTGGCGGTACAGGCGCGCGGCGATCACGGCGTGGTCATAGTAACGCTGGATGAACATGTGCACCATCATGGCCTGGTACTGCGTCTTGGCGGCCAGGAGGTTCGCGGCGCGGGTGGCGTCGTTCTTCACCTGGGCGGCGGTGTTGGTGGCCACTTTCTTGGTGTTATCGGCCAGCTTGACGGTATTGCGCTCGCTGGCATCATTGCCGCCGCCGGTCTTGCCTTTGCCGGCGTTGGCCTTGATGGCGCGGGTGTGGGCGTTGCGGTTCTCGATGATGTTATTCTGCTTCATCATCCGCTCGATTTCCTCGTCCATCCGCTGGTTTTCCTCTTCCAGGTCGCGGTTGCCGCGCTGGGTCTCCAGCGCGCTGATGATGGCAGTGCCCAGGGCATCGCACTGCCCGTTATCCATGTCGAACTCCGCAGCGGCATACAGCGCCTTGCCGACCTTCACGAGCACCTTGCTGCCGATTTTCTGGCGGTCCTTGGTGTACTTGCGGGTCAGGGAAAGAAGCTCGCGCATAATCTTGCGGTACTTCTTCGCCTCCGCCCGCTCATCCGGGTTCTGGCTCAGGTATTTTTCAAAGCGCGCACGCACCAAGGCGTTGTTGCCTACATCGAACTTGCCGCCGCCGTACTTCACGCTGTCGTTGGAGGGGTCCAACAGGGGAAGCTCCATGCCGAAGATCTGCGGATTCGGGGTCTCGCCGACGCTGTTCGGGTCATCATTCTGCACCCCGTTGGCTGCCTGGGCGGATTTGCCACTGGCATCAAAGCTGCTGGGCATCTGCGCGGCGGTCATGCCGGGCAGCAGAAGGAAAACAGCTGTTAAAAGTTCTTTTTTCATATCACTTGACTTCTACTTTTTTGACGACCAGAATGCCGCGCACGAGGTTCTTCTCCGCATCGCGGCCGTTCATGCACTTGACGGTAAAGATAAAGGAATCCCCGCGGGTAATGTTCACCTCCGTCTTGGTCTTGGGCGTGACGAGAATGGGCAGGCGCTCCTGCGGCGACCCG
The DNA here is from genome assembly GCA_945947905.1 of uncultured bacterium. Taxonomy (GTDB): domain Bacteria; phylum Verrucomicrobiota; class Verrucomicrobiia; order Verrucomicrobiales; family Akkermansiaceae; genus Akkermansia. The sequence continues at coordinate 4,958 of CAMEZO010000026.1, read as the reverse complement.
TTGCAGGAGACCGCCAGCAGGCGGTTGTCCCCGATGGTATCGATGTCCTCCACCCGTGCCGTAAAGACGTAGGTGTTGCCGTTCTTGGAGGAGCCGTGGGAACGGTAATCGGCGGGGTCGATGTCATGCTGCTTCGGTACCTCCGAGTTGCCCCCCTGCGTGAGCAGGGCAGCCACGGCCAGCACAAAGACGGCCACGCCGCCCCCGATGATGAGAAGGGATTTGGAGTTGCCTCCCTTTTTGGTTCTTCTTCTTGCCATATCTGTTAAAATGTTGTTGTTTCGTGATCAGTCCCAACGGCTGCGACGAATGCCGACGTAGGCCAGTACCAGGCCGATGAGGATGTGCAGCACCAAGACCCAGAAGCACAGGGCACCCCCGCTGAAGCCGGTTTGCACGATGGAGGTGACCGCCTTGTATACCTCGGACTCCAGCCCCGTGTCGCCCATCAGCCCGCCCTTGATGCTGCCGCTCCAGGCCCAGTAGGCGGAGATGAAGGGCTGTGTGAGGGACTCGATGAAGCCCGGCAGGGCCAGCACGGCCCCGGAGAGCGGGAGCTGGAAGCCCACCAGATAAATGCTGAGCAGGGAAGCCTGGTCGCCCGTCTTACAGTTAGCGGATATACCCAAGCACACGCTGGTCATGGCCGCATTCGCCAGAATCAGGAAGAGCAGGTGGTTCATCAGGTCGCCCCGGTAGGGCCAGAAGTACTGCACGAAGGCAAACATCCACAGGCTCTGCACCAGCACCAGGCAGGACAGGAATACGCTCTTGGAGGCTAGATAAGCCCCGGGGGAGACACCGCTCATCTTCTCTTTCTCCAGGATCTGACGCTCCGTCGCGACCTCGCGGGAGGAGTTGTTGGAGCCCATAAGCCCCAGCAAAATGACCTCGAACATGATGATACCCGACACGGCGGAGCCGACCTTGGCCCGGTTCTCCGCCTGCGCCTGCTGCCGCTGCACCTCCACCGCAATGTCGGCGGACTGCGAGTCCGTCAGGTGCATGAGCTGCTCCTGCCCCTTGCCGGAGAAGAGCGCAACCATGATGGGGAAGATGAGCATCATGGCCAGTTGCAGCAGAAGCTGCGTTCTGTCGCGGAAGAGCAGGGTGAAACGCCGCTGCAACAGGGTAACAAATTGGGAGAGGGCGGAGGGTTGGTATTCCTCTTCCTCCTCTTCATCGGTCTTCGGGGTGCACTTGGCCCAGTCCGGTATGCCGCCGGGGGTGCTCTCCAGCTTTTGGATGTGCTCCTTCTCCATGCGCTCGTAGTAGTCCGCGCGGTGTTTCATCCAGCTGGCGGCCCATGCATCGGGTTCCCGCAGGGCGAGCTGGGGGTAGACTTCCTCAAAGTTGCCGACGCCGAAGTAGTGCGTCATTGCTGCCGGTGAACCGTGATAGGCCAAGTGGCCGCGCACCAGCACCATGATGCTGTCGTAGAGCTCCGGCTGGGCCAGGCTGTGCGTGACGGATATAATGAGTCGTCCCTCGCGACGGCTCAGTTTGTGCAGCAGGGTCACGATTTCGCGCTCGGAGCGCGGGTCCAGGCCGCTCGTCACCTCATCGCAGAGCAGCAGGGAGGGGTTGGAGACCAGCTCCATGGCCAGGGCCAGGCGCCGTTTTTGCCCGCCGGAGAGCATCTTGACCTGCCTGTCGGCAATATCTGCCAACCCTGTCTCGGCCAGGACGTTGTCGATGATGTCGTTGAGTTCCTCCTCGTCGGCCTGCACACGCAGCCGCGCGGAGTTGGCTACGCTCTCGTCCACGGTTAACTCATCGTAGGCGATGCTGAACTGGGGCACGTAGCCGATCTCGTGGGGCTCGAAGTCGCCCTCCTCCGCCAAGTCTTTGCCCTGCCACAGGAAGGAGCCGGAGGTGTTCTCCTTGATGCCTGCGATGGCCTTGAGCAGGGTGGTTTTACCGCAACCGGACGGGCCGACGATGGCCATGAAGTGCCCGCGCGGCACGCAAAAGTTGATGCCGTTGAGGAGGAAGAGTGATTCCCCCTCGTGGTCGACCTCCAGACAGATATTACGAGCTTCGAGCATGACTGTCTGCATGGTAGCACATGCGCCCCCCGCTTGGCAAGCCAAAAAGCACGCGGACGCGCCGATTTCGCACCGAATGGGGAGGAAAATCCCTACTCCGCGGGGGCGGGAAGCTCTGCGCCGGCCAGCCAGGGGGCAAATTCCGGCGGAATCGGGGCCTCTGTCGCTACACGATGCCCGTCCCCGGGGTGGTTGAAGGCGAGGCGCCAGGCGTGCAGCATCAGCCGGCCCGGTTGTGCTTTCTGCCGCTTGGGGTTGGCGTAGATGGGATCGCCGATGAGGGGGTGGCCCAGGTGCAGCATGTGCACGCGTATCTGGTGGGTGCGGCCTGTGTGCAGGGTGCAGAGCACCAATGTTGTGTCGGTGGCGGCATCGTGGCGCAGCACGCGCCAGTCCGTGATGGCGGGCTTGCCGGACCCCGGGTTCACCACGGCCATGCGCAGGCGGTTGACGGGGTGGCGGCCGATGTTGGTGAAGACGGTGCCGGAGTCTTCTCTCGGGCGGCCCTGCACGACGGCCAGGTAGATTTTGGAGGTGTCGCGCTCGGCAAACTGGGAGCAGAGGGAGAGGTGGGCTGCATCGTTTTTAGCAGCAACGATGCAGCCGCTCGTGTCCTTGTCCAGCCGGTGCACGATGCCGGGGCGCGCGCCGCCGCCCAGGGTGGAAAGCGTACCGCAGTGGTAGAGCAGGGCGTTTACGAGCGTGCCGTCCGGGTTGCCGGCTGCGGGGTGCACGACCATGCCGGGGGCTTTGTTGACCACGATGACGTCGTCGTCCTCGTATAGAACGGATAGCGGTATATCCTGCGGCTGTGCATCCTCCGGTTCCTCCTCCGGCAGGTTTACCTCGATGATCATCCCGCGCTCTACCGGTGTTTTGGGCTTGGCCGGCTTGTCGTTCACGGTGATGCTGCCGTCTTTTAACAGAGCCTGGATGCGGGCTCGGGAGAGCTCGGGCAGTCGCGCCGCGAGGTATTGGTCCAGACGGGTGCCGACGGAGTCTTCCGGGATGATGGTCATTACATGCCGGTGGGGTTGTCGATGAAGAGGGTGGGCAGGCCGAAGGTATCGGCGAGGAGTCGCCCTAAACTTTTGACGCCGAAGGTCTCGGTGGCGTAGTGGCCGGCGAAGAGGATGTCGATGCCCATGTCCTGCGCGGCGTTGCGCACCCAGTGATTCTCCTCACCGGTGATGTAGCAACGGTAGCCCTTGGCGTGCATTTGGTAGATTTCCTCTCCCGCGCCGCCGCTGCAGACAGCCACTCGGCCCGCGGGTGCAGCGGGGTCACGGACCACGCCGGTAACATCGGATCCGGTGATTTCTGCCAGGCGCCGGCGCAGCTCGCCGACCGTGCCGGGGTAGTTGCCGGCCACGCCGATGGAGACGCCGTGGTAGTCAACCTCCGGCGCGGTATCCGTCAGGCCCAGCCCGGCGGAGAGTCCGGCGTTGTTGCCGAGGGTGGGGTGCAGGTCCAGGGGCAGGTGGGCGGCGTAGACGGCGAGGTTATGCTCCAGGCAGGTTCGGATTTTGCGGCGCCACCAGCCGGTGATCGGGCGCAGGCCGCTCCAGAAGATGCCGTGGTGCAGCAGGAGAAGATCCGCCCCGGCCGCAACGGCATCGTCCAGGGTCTTTTGGCTGCCGTCCACGGCCAGGGCTACCTTGGTAACGTATCCGTTGTTTTCTACCTGCAGGCCGTTGAGGGCTACGGGGGCGTCCTTGATATCCGCGATTCTCAGTTCGCGGTCGAGTAGGGCGGTAATATCTGCTAATGTTGTCATGGCGTCAGTTCTTGCTGTTACGGGCGATTTCGTTGTGCAGGGCATTGTTGAACTGGGCGGCAATATCCACGCCGCTGTTGCGCAGGTATTGGCTCATGGCGGCTACCTCGACCAAGCGGGACATATCGCGCCCCGGGGCTACGGGCAGGTTCAGTCGGTCGACTTCTACCCCCAGTACGGATATTTTCTTGGGGGAGAGGCCCAGGCGGTCCATCATGCGGATCGGTTCGTCTTTCGTCAGGTTGATGACGAGGTCGACGGCTACCTCATGGCGCATGGCTTTGTAGCCGTACAGCGTGGTGACATTCATGATGCCGATGCCGCGTATCTCGATGTAGCCTTTGCAGAGGTTGGGGGCACAGGCGATGATTTTACCGCTTCTGTTGCGAATGCGCACCGCGTCGTCCGCCACCAGTGCTGCGCCGCGCTCCACCAGGCCCAGGGCAATCTCGCTCTTGCCGATGCCGCTCACGCCTGTTATCAATATACCCACGCCGCGGACATCCACCGCGCAGGCATGCACCGTCGAGCTGTCGGCAAACTCGTTTTCCAAGATAATCGTGGCGCGGTTCATCAGCGTCATCGTCGGCAGGGAGGTGGAGAAAACAGAGATGGAGTTAGCATCCGCCATGGCCAGCACATCATGCGGCACCTCCGCATTGCGGGAGAAGATGAGGCACGGCACGTCATCGCTGCATACCTGTGCCAGGCGCTCCCGCCTCTCTTCTCCCCGCAGGGTGGAGAGATAAGCCATCTCCGCCGCCCCGAATACCTGAATGCGCTCGTGCGCAAAATACCCGAAATATCCCGCCAAAGCCAGACCCGGCCTGTTCAATGCAGGTTGCCGTATATTCCTCGCCATCCCCAACGGCGAGTTCTGTAAACGCAGCGCCAGCGATGACCGGTTCGTCTCATAAAACCTCGCCACACTGATCTTGTCTACCTTCTTGACGTTTAGTTTCTCCAACCCCATACGCCCCCATTTTACTCCCCATCCTCCCCCGCGTCAAGCCGTAAATATCCAAACTATTCCCCGAACCACGGGATTTCTGACGGAATCAGGGTAATCTCTTCCTTTCTGTGGCCGTGGTACAGGTTCAGATGCAGCTCGTCGAAATCCGTTCCGGGGATGA
>CAMEZO010000025.1 GCA_945947905.1 uncultured bacterium | reverse complement strand
GGCCCCGCAAGAGTAGATAGCTGCCGGGAATAACGAAGCCCGCGTTCCGAAAGGAACGCGGGCTTCACTGCATTCAGAGGAGAGGAGAAAGTCCACAGATTACACGGATGACCACGGATAAGCAGAGCCGTGCAGAGGCAGCGGGAGACTACAGACCGCAATGCTGGTAGGAAGAGAGAATGGTCTGACCGCGGAATAAAAGGAATTTTTGGAGAGTTTGCGGCCTTCAGAGCTTTGGAGAGACTTCATGGCAAGCTCATAGGAGGCAGCTTCAGAACTTTATCAAAAAAGCAAAGGCCCCTACTATCTTCGGCGGAGCGCAGTCTGAGCGGAGCCATGTATGCCGATCAGTTTCCGACTCCTTCCGAAAATTCTGCGTTCTGAAAACTTCAGTTACCTACTACCCCTGCGGCATGAAGTCTGACCCGAGCCTAGCATACCACCGACTCTCCGAAAATTCCTTTTATTCCGCGGTCCTCTCCTTTTCGCTCTCTTCTACCTCGGCGGCGTGAAGTCTCGCACCCGCGCCGCTTGGCTTTGCATCCGTGCTCATCCGTGAGATCCGTGGACTGCTTCCCCGTGGTTCACGGCGCGGCGATTTGCGTTTGCAAAAAGGGGGCGGGCGTGTTACAATGGGGGCAGATGAACAGATGGTTCAAGCAAGGACTGTATTTCTGCTGCCTGTGGGTGGTCTGTGCCGTGTTGGTCGGCTGCGGGCGGGAGGAGCTTCCGGTGATCAACGCGCCGGAGGATTTAGCGGGACGCAATGTGTCCACCATGACGGGGGCAGTGTTCGACCGGGTGCTGCTGCAGCACATCCCCACGGCCAAGCCCTATTATGAAAGCGGGATGGCCAACGGTCTGCAATCCCTCAAGAGCGGCAAGTGCGATGCCATCGTGAGCGATGAGCCCGTGGCGCGCGACCTGATGCGCGAGAACAGCGGCATCCGCATCCTCTGCACCCTGGCCCCGGAGGAGTACGCCTACCTCTTCTCCAAGGACAACGCAGAGCTGTGCGAGACCTTCTCCCGCGCCATCCGCGAGCTGGAGGCGGACGGCACCATCCGCAGGATCGACGAGCGCTGGTTCGGCAACGACGAGTCGGTCAAGCTGCCGCCGAACCTGCCGCCGGACACGGGGAAGGGGACCATCGTGGCCGCCACCAACTCCGGCTTCCCACCCTTCAGCGTGGTGGTGCAGGGGCGCATGGCGGGGTATGACCCGGACATCCTGGCCGAGATTTGCCGCCGCCTGGGCTATGGGCTGGAGTTCAAGGACATGGAATTCTCCTCCGTCATCCCCTGCGTGGTATCCGGCAAGGCCGATTTAGGTTTCTCCGGCATCAGCGTCACCCCGGAGCGCAAGCAGAGCGCCCTGTTTACGGAGCCCGTGTATAAGGGCGGCACGGTGCTGATTGTGCGCGATGCGAGCGCCGGTGCGGCGGAGGGCACTTGGTGGCAGGGCGTCAGGGACAGCTTCGTGCGCACCTTTGTGACGGAGGCCCGCTGGCAGATGATCCTGCGCGGCCTGGGCATCACCCTGCTCATTGCCCTGTGCAGCATAGCGGCCGGCACGCTGCTGGCCATGGTGGTGTGCGCCATGCGCCGATCCCCCCGCGCCTGGCTGCGCCTGCCCGCTGCGGCCTACATTGCCGTGATGCGCGGAACCCCCATCGTGGTGGTGCTGATGATCCTGTACTACATCGTCTTCCGCAGCGGCGGCATCGGGCCGGTGCCGGTGGCCATCGTGGGCTTTGCGCTCAACTTCGGCGCCTACTCCGCGGAGACCTTCCGCTCCGGCATGAACGCCATCGACCCCGGGCAACTGGAAGCCGCCGCGGCCATGGGCTTCAGCAAGTGGCGCTCCTTCCTCTACATCTCCCTGCCGCAGGCCGTGCGCCATGTGTTGCCCGTGTACAAGGGGGACATCATCTCCATCATCAAGGACACCTCCATCGTGGGCTACATCGCCATCCAGGACCTCACGAAGGTGAGCGACATCATCCGCGGGCGCACCTACGAAGCCTTCTTCCCCCTGGTAGCCACGGCTGTCATCTACTTCCTGCTCGCCTACAGCATCTCGGAGCTGGTGGGGCTGGTAGAGCGCAGCATCGACCCGCAGCGCCGCCGTGTGTCTCTCGACTTCATCAAGGATACCCCTCATGATACGCATTAACCACCTTTCCAAGAGCTTCGGCGGCGTGCCCGTGCTGCGCGATGTCTGCGCCCACATTCGCCGCGGCGAGGTCATCTCGATCATCGGCCCCAGCGGCACCGGCAAATCGACCTTCCTGCGCTGCCTGAACCGCTTGGAAACCCCGGACGGCGGGGAGATTCTGGTGGACGGCTGCAACATTCTGGCCCCGCATGCGGATGTGCTCGCCCTCCGCCGCCGGATGGGCATGGTATTCCAGAGCTTCAACCTCTTCTCCCACCTATCCGTGGTGGAGAACATCATGCTCGGCCCCGTCAAGCTCCTGCACCACACCCGCTCCGCCGCCGGTGCCCGGGCGCTGGAGCTGCTGGAGATGGTCGGCCTGCGCGACAAGGCAACGGCCTACCCCGCCCAACTCTCCGGCGGGCAGAAACAGCGCGTGGCCATCGCCCGCACCCTAGCCATGAACCCGGAGATCGTGCTCTTTGATGAGCCGACCAGTGCCCTGGACCCCACCATGGTCAGCGAGGTGCTGGCGGTCATTCAGCGCCTCGCCTCCTCCGGTATCACCATGCTGGTGGTCACGCACGAGATGAAGTTTGCCCGCGATGTCAGCTCCCGCGTGTTCTACATGGATGAGGGCGTGATTTATGAGGAAGGCGCCCCCGCCGACATCTTCGGCTCCCCCAAGCGGGAGAAGACGCGCGCCTTCATCCACCGCCTCAGCACCTTCCGCTTTCATTTCACCCCCGCGCCGCAGGACGCCCGCACCCTCAACGCGCAGTTCACCGCCTTTGCGGAGACCCACCTCATCCAGCCCTTCCGCCTGCACAACCTGGCTATGCTCATGGATGCCCTCTACAGCACCGTGCTGCCGCCCACGGAGGCCGGTATCGACATCACCGTCAACTGCGCGGAGGCCACCGGCTACCTCGACCTCGAGTTCCGCTACCTCTCCCCCATCACGGACCCGCTCACCCGCCACGACGAGGCAGGGGACACCTTCCGCCTGCTCACCCGCCGCCTCTGTGAGTCCTGCATCTGCGCCGATAATGCCATCCGACTGGTCTTGAAATGAGCTTTCCTCATAAAAAATAGCCCCTGCATGCAAAATTCTGCTTGACTCTTCCCCCCGTTTCCTGTAAACTACCCCCGCAACCACACATCGGCGGGATAGCCAAGTGGCCTAAGGCAACGGTTTGCAAAACCGTCATTCGTGGGTTCAAATCCCACTCCCGCCTCTCAATCCATCATATCAACCCTGCGGCTTGAACCCCGCAGGGCTTTTCTTTTCCTCTGTGCGGAGTTGAGGAAAACAGAAGCTCGGCAAAACGTGTTCAAGACCCCCACTGAAGGAGGCACGTGCCGAGCTTCCGGGAGGAAGAATAGCACAGAGGACAGCAGAAGTCAATACTCCCTCGGAATATCGGAGATGAAAACAGGAAGGCGATTCGGGGGCTATGCCTCCTTTGCCTGCTCGGCTAGCCTTGCTCGCGCGAAGTCTTCCGCTTCGTCGGCGTTGGAAGGTCTCCAGCCTGATTTAGGAGTGAAAAACTTCTTGTTGAGTTCTTCTGTTGCAGATATGGTGAAGTCTCCTGACTTAATGTCGAAAGTCATCAAGCCTGCTTCAGTTGTCTCTACGGCGACGCCTAATTTCTCATTGATCCAGAACATATCCGATATGCGGTGTAGCACAAAACGGCGGAAATGTCAAGGACAAAGCGCCCGTCGCCTGTGGGGACAAAAAAGCCGCATCCCCGAATGGAGCAGTGCGCTTGTAACGCCCATAATCTCCAGGAATGCGGCCATGGATATTAAATCATCAAAAGCACATTCTTTCAATACCCATGATGCGTATTTTCTCAAATAACCTCCGCCTCTGTAAACGGGCTGCCTTCTTACGCGCGAAAAGAGAAGCTCCCACGGAAGAAAGAACCGGATGTTTCACCGGGCCGACTTCCGGGGAGCTGCGGAGATGGTAGCAAAAATACGTCAGAAGTCAATACGTTATGGAAAAAAGGTCGAGAAATCCTGATGCGGGCATCCTCTCCGGGGGACGTTGTGCCTCCTTTGCCTGCTCAGCAAGCCTTGCTCGCGCGAAGTCTTCCGCTTCGTCAGCGTTGGAAGGCCTAAAATCAGAGCTAAAGAATTTCTCTCTTAGTTCCGGCGTGGTGGGCATGTTGAAGTCGCCGGACTTCATATCGAAAGCCATAAAGCCTGCTTCAGTAAGTTCCAGCGCGACACCTAATTTCTCATTGATCCAGAACATATCCGACATGTGGTGTAGCACAACAGGGCGGAGAAGTCAACAACAAAGCGTTCGAGGGGCGTGAGCCGGGGCTTGCCCCTTGGCTCCTACAGAATCACGGCGATAAAAAGCCCGCGACTCTCGTGCGAGAATCGCGGGTCTCTCTCTTCTAACCCAAAGCCGGTTGTCAGGATTGAACTGACGACCGTCCGATTACAAATCGGGTGCTCTACCGCTGAGCTAAACCGGCGAGGTGGGCACATTCTAGCGCAGAGAATGTGCCTTGGCAAGACTTTTTTTTGTCAGCATCAGAACTTCCAGCCTGCCTCCAAGCCGAAAGTGAGCTGGGCGTTGGAGACCGTCTTGTGGCCCGTGATGTGACGAATCTTGTTACGATTGCTGCCGGCCCAGGCGAGCTGGACCCAAGGCGTGAAGTAGAGGTGAGCATCGCGCCCGAAAGAGCCGGTCTGGGAGAAGGGCTGCAGGGCCACGCGCACGCGTACGTCATCAATACCCTCCACATTTCTGCCCCAGTAGCCGATGGACGGCGCCACACCGACCGAGACCTCCAGATCCGACCCGATGTTACCCACAGCGATCACATCCGTGAAACGGTAACCGCCCTCGATGTCGAAGTAGCTACCGGTGAGTCCCTGGAAGCCGAAGCCCCAGAGAGCGTGGCCGAAGAAGCCCTTACCGTGGTCATCGAAAGTCGCGCAGAGGAAGAGATCCTGCGTGGTGTGGTTAGCGCTGCCGCGGCCCTCCGTAGCCATAAAGCCCTCGAAGCCGGCGCGGCGGATGGTGTAGCCTACCTCCACGAGCAGGTTCGGGAAAATCTCCTTACCGATAGCCGCCCGGAAACGCAGGGGGGTATCCTTGCCCAGCGGGGTGGGGCTGCCCCAAATGAGATCCGCCCCCGCAGCGATACGAGCCTGCAGCCCCCAGTTCAGCAGATTGTCATTCGGCAGCGTGTACGAGGCATCCAGCGAGCTGAACCCCCACTTACTCAGCCCGTGCTCCACGCCCATACCGCGCACATTGTAGTGGCTGGTGAAAGCATTCAGTCGAACGTAGCCCTTACCGTTGTTGCCGGTGGTGGTCAGCGGGGCAGGGGAAGACGCAGCCGGCTCGGACTCCGTAAGGAAGGGGTTCCCCGTATCCGTGTTCAGCGGCGGGGCGGACTCCAAAGCGGGTTCATTGCTGTACTCCACGGGCCCGGTGGGGATGAGCGGCGGCAGGTCATCGACCGCGAGCGCGGGCAGGGAGAGCGAAAGAAGCAGAAGGGGAAGCTTATTCATACGCCCTCTATTATAAAGAGTGAGCGGCGGCATGGCAAGCTCAAAACGCGTGTGCACACGCATTCCCGGCCTGCCATGGCAGGAAAAAGCGGCGGAAAAGGGGCCGGAAACGCATAAAAAAGGAGCAAAGACAAAAAAAAGGCTTGCTAAATCGGGAAAATCGGCTAAAATAGCGCACCCCTTCATGCGTAGGATTACGTGCACAAGCGGGGAATTATCGGGTACGCCACCGGAAAACTGGCAGGTTTCCCTCAAGGTGAGAGGGGGCATGTACAAGACCGCGAGCGCCCGACAAACACAAACTCAAAGGAAACATGCCGACCATTAATCAGCTCGTCCGCAAGGGACGTATCGTACCGGAAGAGAAGTCGAAGTCTCGCGCTCTTCACAGCTGCCCGCAGCGTCGCGGTGTCTGCCTTCAGGTGATGACCCGCACGCCCAAGAAGCCGAACTCCGCTCTCCGTAAAGTGGCCAAGGTTCGCCTGACGAACGGCGAAGAAGTCATTGCCTACATCGGCGGTGAGGGCCATAACCTGCAGGAGCACTCCATCGTGCTGGTGCGCGGTGGTCGTGTGAAAGACCTTCCCGGTGTGCGCTACCACATTGTGCGCGGCGCACTGGACTGCCTGGGCGTGGACAAGCGCCGCCGCGGTCGTTCGAAGTACGGTGCCAAGCGCCCGAAGGCCGGTGCCGCCGCTCCTGCCAAGAAGAAGTAAACCCAACCCTTAACACAAGAACAAGACTATGGCTCGTCGCAAACGCGTCTACAAGAAGATTGAACGTCGTGACTCCCGGTACGATTCCGCGCTGGTGGGTCGTCTGATCGGCAAGGTGATGCTTGCCGGTAAGCGCTCTCTGGCGGAGAGCATTGTGTACAAGGCTATTGACCTGGCCAACGAGGGCACGGACACCGTGAGCCCGCTGGAGGTGCTGACCCGCGCCATTGAGAACGCGAAGCCGCGTGTGGAGGTGAAGAGCCGCCGCGTGGGCGGTGCGACCTACCAGGTGCCGTTGGAGGTGGCTCCGGAGCGTTCTGAGGCTCTGGCCATGCGCTGGATCATCAACTACGCGCGCAGCCGCAAGGGTGTGCCGATGGCGAAGGCCCTTGCCAACGAGATCAAGGAGGCCGCTGCCAACCAGGGTGCCGCCGTTCGCAAGCGCGATGACGTGCACAAGATGGCTCAGGCCAACCGCGCCTTTGCTCACTTCCGCTGGTAAGTCATTCCCCCGGAAGTTTTTGCGTAATCTCTGAACATAACACCATTCATATTACTTTTATCATATGGCTAATGTAAGCAGCCCTGACCGTAAGGCCCCGCTTGAGCGCTACCGCAACTTCGGTATTGCCGCTCACATCGACGGTGGCAAAACGACGCTCTCCGAACGTATCCTTTTCTACACCGGCATGATCCACAAGATCGGTGAGGTGCATGACGGCGCCGCAACGACCGACTGGATGGAACAGGAGCAGGAGCGCGGTATCACCATCACCTCCGCCGCCGTTACGACCAACTGGAAACAGCTCCCCTCGGAGGGCTGCTGCAAGCTTTTCGAGAACGAAAACTTCCAGCTTAACGTGATTGACACCCCCGGGCACGTAGACTTCACCGCCGAGGTGGAGCGCTCTCTGCGTGTGCTGGACGGTGCCATCGTGGTGTTCTGCGGTGTGGCCGGCGTGCAGCCCCAGACCCAGACGGTGTGGCGCCAGGCCACCAAGTACAACGTGCCCCGCATCTGCTTCGTGAACAAGATGGACCGCGTGGGTGCCAACTTTGACAACGTTCTCAACGACATCCGCACCAAGCTGGGCGCCAACGCTGCCCCCATCCTCATCCCGATCGGCTCCGAGGACTCCCTGCACGGCCAGATCGACGTGGTGAACCAGAAGGCCATCATCTACGCCGACAATGACCGCATGGGCTCCACCTACACCGTGGAGGAGCTGTCCGCCGAGCTTAAGGACAAGGCTGCGGAGGCTCTGGAGGACCTCAAGAGCCGCGTGGCCGATGTGGACGACGAGCTGGCCGAGCTTTACCTGATGGAGGAGCCGATTGACGCCCCCACGCTGAAGGCCGCCATCCGCCGCGCCTGCATCGCTAACAAGTTCGTGCCCGTCGCCGGTGGTTCCGCGTTCAAGAACAAGGGTATTCAGGCCCTGCTGGACGCTGTGGTGGACTACCTGCCCTCCCCGCTGGAGGCCAAGCCCGCCGTGGTCACCTCCACGATCTCCAATGGTCTGGACGAGAACGGCTACGAGACCTACGAGACGAAGGTGCTGGAGCCCTCCGATGAGGACAAGCCCGTGGCCCTTGCGTTCAAGCTCTGGGCAGATAAGTTCGTGGGCTCCCTCGTCTTCATCCGCGTGTACACGGGTGTTATCCACAAGGGCGATACCGTGTACAACCCCCGCACCCGCAAGCGCGAGCGTGTCGGCCGTCTGCTCCAGATTCAGGCCAACGTGCACACGGATGTGGATGCCGTGTACTCCGGTGACATTGCCGCCATCGTGGGCCTCAAGAACGCCACCACGGGTGACACCCTCGCTACGGACGACTTCGACTACACGCTCGAGCCCCCGACCTTCCCGGACACCGTGATTTCCATGGCGGTGGAGCCCCTCACCAAGGGCGACCAGGAGAAGATGTCCAACGCGCTGCAGCGCCTCTCTGCGGAGGACCCGACCTTCCGCGTGAAGACGGACGAAGAGACCGGCCAGACCATCATCGCCGGCATGGGTGAGCTGCACCTGGACATCATCGTGGACCGTCTGCGCCGCGAGTTCAAGGTGGAGGCCAACACCGGTAAGCCCCAGATCGCCTACCGCGAGACCATCACCAAGAGCGCCGACCGCGTGCAGGGCAAGCTCGTCAAGCAGTCCGGCGGCCGCGGCCAGTACGGTGATGTGGTCATCGCCATGCGCCCGGGTGAGCGCGGCACGGGTCTCAAGATTGCCAACAAGATTGTCGGTGGTGCCATTCCGAAGGAGTACATGAACGCCGTGTACGCCGGTCTGAATGAGGCCATGAACTCCGGCTGCGTGGCCGGCTACCCGGTGGAGGATGTGGAGGTGGACGTCATCGACGGCTCCTACCACGAAGTGGACTCCAACGAAAACGCGTTCAAGATGGCGGCTATCTTCGCGATGAAGAACGCCTTTGCCAAGTGCGGCCCCGTGCTTCTGGAGCCGATCATGAGCGTGGAGGTCGTGACCCCCGCCGAGAACCAGGGCGACATCATGGGCGACCTCAACCGCCGCCGTGCCGCCGTCAACAACATGGAGCACCGCGGCTCCGAGTGCATTCTGTCTGCCTCTGTCCCGCTGGCGGAGATGTTCGGCTACTCCACGGACATCCGCACCCTCTCCAAGGGCCTTGCCTCCTACTCCATGGAGCCCTCCCACTTTGAACAGGTCCCCCCGAACCTTGTCGCCCAGATCGTCAAGGCACGCGGCGGTGCCGCCAAGTAAGAAACCAACCTATTATTAACCATCAACATAACCGCACGTTCATGCAAAGTCCCAAAATCCGCATTCGTCTTCGTGCCTTTGACAGCCGCGCCATCGACCGCTCCGCTTCGGAGATCGTCGAGACGGCCAAGCGCACCGGAGCTAAAGTCGCCGGACCGATTCCTTTGCCGACTCGTATCGAGAAGTTCTCTGTGAACCGCTCGGTCCATGTTAATAAGAAATCTGCCGACCAGTTCGAAATCCGCACCCACAAGCGTCTTCTGGACATTGTGGAGCCGACCAGCCGCACGGTTGAGGAGCTCAAGAAGCTCAACCTGCCCGCCGGTGTGGACATCACCATCAAGATCTAGTCCCCACGATCCGAACCACTAACACAGATTGCACAACATGTCATTAGGACTTATTGGTAAAAAGGTTGGCATGACCCGCGTTTTCAACCAGGAGACCGGGGCCATGATTCCCGTGACCGTCATCGACGTGACCGGCAACACCTTCGGCCAGATCAAGACGGAGGAGAAGGACGGTTACAGCGCCGTACAGGTAGCCTTCGACGCGCAGAAGGAGAGCCGCCTGAGCAAGCCGGTGGCCGGCCACTTCAAGAAGCTGGGCATTGCCCCGACCAAGCTCCTCAAGGAGTTCCGCGTGGAGGCCTCCGAGCTTCCTGCCGAGGGTGCTCAGCACCCGGGCTGCGAGCTCTTTGAAGAGGGCGCTTGGGTGGATGTCATCGGCACCTCCAAGGGCAAGGGCTTCCAGGGTGTGATGCGCCGCCACAACTTCCACGGTTCCCCCGCGGCCCACGGCTCCATGATGCACCGCCGTACGGGTGGTGTGGGCGCCTGCGCCACACCGTCCCGCGTGTGGAAGGGCCAGAAGATGCCCGGCCACATGGGTAACGAGCGCAAGACCGTTCAGAACCTCAAGGTCGTTCAGGTCCGCAAGGACGACAACGTGATCCTCGTCTCCGGGCCGGTTCCGGGCGCCAAGGGTTCCTACGTCGTCATCCGCGCGGCTAAGAAGAAGATTGGCAAGTAAACAAAAAACGAACTAGGAGAACCTATCTATGTCCGCAACAGAATTCACCATTGAGGCAGCAACAGCCGCCGGCATCGTGACCGTGGGCAGCGACAAGGGCAACCAGGCCGTGCATGACCTGGTGGTAGCCTACGCCGCCAACCGCCGCACCGGCTCTGCCAACACCAAGACCCGCGCCGAGGTAGCGGGCAACAACCGCAAGATGTACCGCCAGAAGGGCACGGGTAATGCCCGTCACGGCGACCGTCGCGCTCCCATCTTCGTGGGTGGCGGCGTCGTGTTCGGCCCGCGTCCCCGTGATTACTCCAAGAAGGTGAACAAGAGCACCCGTAAGCTGGCCCTGCGCCGCGTGTTGGGTGACATCATCACCGGGGGTAAGGTTGTGACCGTTCCGAGCTTCAGCATCGAGGACGGCAAGACCAAGAGCTTCGTTGCCGCTGTGGCAGGGATTGCCGAGGGCAAGAAGATCCTCATCGTCGCGGAGTCCTTCGACGAGATGACGAAGCGCGCCGGCCGCAATGTGGGCGAGGTCCTGCTCATGACGGCCTCGGAAGTAAATGTGGAGCAGCTGCTGCATGCCACGAAGGTGGTGCTTGTGGAGTCTGCGCTGACCATTCTTGCTGATCGCACCAAAACCACCAAGTAAATATGAACGACATCTACGACGTTATCAAGCGCCCGCGCGTATCCGAGAAGGCCGTTGTGCTGCATGAGAAGACGGGTGAAATCGTGTTCGAGGTAGCTGTAAAGGCGACCAAGTCCGAGATCAAGCGAGCCGTTGCCAAGGCTTTCGGCAAGAAGGTGGCATCGGTGCGCACGGCTAACTGCGACGGCAAGGTGCGCCGCAGCCGCACGAAGGATGCCGGTGTTGCTCCGGCATGGAAGAAGGCCTATGTGCGTCTCGCCGCCGGTGAGTCCCTCGACCTGGTCTGATCCGTTAACCCCTCAAATCGTAAGCTATTATGTCCCTTAAGTCATTTAAGCCTACCACCCCTTCCAACCGCTACAAGGTGCTTCCGTCCTTCGACGAGATCACCAAGTCCAAGCCTGAGAAGGCCTTGCTGGAGCCGATCCGCAAGAGCGGCGGCCGCAACAACAACGGCCGCATCACGACCCGCCACATCGGCGGCGGTCACAAGTTCCATTATCGTTTGGTGGACTTCCGTCGCACCAAGCAGGAGGCCGCGACGGTGCTGGCCATCGAGTATGACCCGAACCGCACCTGCCGCATCGCGCTGATTCAGTACACGGACGGCACGAAGAGCTACATCCTGGCCCCGGTGGGTCTGACGGTGGGCATGACGGTGCAGAGCGGCAACAACGTTGCCCCGAAGGTGGGCAACGCGATGCCCCTCAAGAACGTCCCCCTCGGCACGGCCATCCATAACATCGAGGTGCGCCCCGGCACCGGCGGCAAGATTGCCCGCTCTGCCGGCCAGCAGGCCATCCTCTCCAACCGCGACGGCGAGTACGCGCTCGTCAAGATGCCCTCCGGTGAGGTGCGCAAGTTCCGCGTGGAGTGCCTCTGCACCATCGGTCAGGTGGGCAACACCCAGCACATGAACGAGTCCTCCGGTAAGGCCGGCCGTACGCGCTGGATGGGCATCCGCCCGACCGTGCGCGGTATGTGCATGAACCCCGTCGACCACCCCAACGGTGGTGGTGAGGGTAAGTCCAAGTCCGGTGGCGGTCGCCAGCACCTCAAGTCCCCGTGGGGACATGTGAAGGGCCAGAAGACCCGCCGTATCCGCAAGCCCTCCGATGTGTTCATCGTGCAGCGCCGCAAGTCCAAGTAATCATAACCATCAACTCATTTAACGACAATGGGACGTTCCCTCAAAAAAGGACCCTTCGTAAGCCAGCCTCTTCTCGACAAGGTAGATGCCCAGTTGCAGAGCGGTGACCGCAAGCCGATCAAGACGTGGAGCCGCGCCTCCATGGTGATTCCGGACTTTGTGGGTCTCACCTTCCTCGTGCACGCCGGCAAGAGCTTTGCCACGGTGTACGTGACGGAGAACATGGTGGGCCACAAGCTCGGTGAGTTTGCCCCGACGCGTATCTTCAAGGCGCACGGCGGCATCGGTAAGAAGTAACAGGATAACACCCAACCAACCATGCGCATCCTCAGCCCGGTCATCTGTGTACTCACCCTCGCCCTTGCGGTGCAGGGGGGGACGACCGCGGCTGCGGGGGCGGATGGTGCGGAACGCAAGATCGCACAACTGGAGAAGCAGGTGGAGGTACTGCGGGAGAGCTACGCCCTAGCCAGGGCGGATGCAGACACCGCGCGCCGCCGCCTGGCAGAAATCCGGGCCCGTATGGAGGCCCTGGGCGGAGCTGCCCTGGGCAACGGGGAGGAGAACCTGCTGGACACTGTAGCCCAGCTGGAGGCCTCCCGCACGGAGCTGGAGCGGGTGCGCACGGCCTCGCAGCGTCTGGCTGCGGCGGTTGTGGCCTACGCCCGCAACGCGATGGTGGAGGACGAAGCCGCCCGCACGGAGCTGGAGGCTGCTCTTCTGGAGCTGGACGTCGCTACCGGCCTGCGCGCTGCGCAGCTCGGCCAGGTGGCCAACGGCTTGGATGATGCCACCGTCATCAGCATCGATACGGAGTCCGGCCTGGTCGTCATCAACGCCGGGCGAGCTGCCAAGGTGCAGGTGGGCATGCCCATTCGCATCACCCGCGGGGACCAGGTCATCGCCCTTGCCACCGTCACGGACGTGCGCAAGAATGTGGCCGGTATGCTGGTGCAGCAGCACCTCAACCCCGCCCTCCGGGTCAGCGTGGGAGACCGCGTTTCCGTCAATACCAACGATTAATTCTTCAACAAATACCATAACAATGGAAGTGAAAGCAGTATACAAGAATGCACGCATCTCTGCGAAGAAGATGCGCGACGTAGCCGCTGCCGTTCAGGGTATGTCTGTATCGCAGGCTACCGACGTGCTCAGCTACTCCCCGAAGAAGGGCGCTTATCTCCTGAATAAGACGCTCAAGGCCGCTGTGGCCAACGCCGAGAACAACAACGGTCTCTCCGCCGACGAGCTCGTGCTCAAGAGCGTGCTTGTGGACGAGGGCCCGACCTTCCGCCGCACCATGGCGCGCGCCCGCGGTTCTGCCAACATGATCCGCAAGCGTACCTCTCACATCACCGTCATCCTCGCCGGAAACGAGGCATAATCATCATAAACTGACATAACACTATGGGTCAAAAAGTAAATCCGATCGGCTTCCGCCTCGCCGTTACCAAAGACTGGCGCTCCAAGTGGTATGCTACGGGCAAGGACTATGCCACGAAGCTCCACGAGGACCTCAAGATCCGCAAGTTCATCAAGGAGAGCACCTCTAAGCTGAACAGCGACAAGGGCTCTGCCCCCGCTATCTCCCGCATCACCATCGAGCGCGCCTGGAACAGCGTTCGCGTCACCATCTCCACCGCTCGTCCCGGTCTCCTCATCGGGCCCAAGGGCAAGAACATCGAGGACATGACCAAGGAGCTCAGCAAGATTTGCAGCGGCGCCCAGGTCAAGCTCGACATCATGGAGATCCGCCAGCCGGAGCTGGACGCCCAGCTTGTGGCCGAGAACATCGCCACGCAGCTTGAGCGCCGTGTCGCCTTCCGCCGCGCCATGAAGCGTGCCGTGCAGGTGGCCATGGACTTCGGTGCAGAGGGTATCCGCGTGCGTTGCGCCGGCCGTCTGGGCGGTGCAGACATTGCGCGTGCCGAGCAGTACCGCGAGGGCAAGGTGCCGTTGCAGACGCTGCGTGCCGGCATTGACTACGGCTTTGCGGAGGCCCGCACGCTCTACGGTGCCATCGGCATCAAGTGCTGGATCAACAAGCGCCCGGAGGCTGCGGGAGCCGCTGCTCCTTCTCCCCGCCGTGATCGCGGCGACCGCGGTCCGCGTTCGCGCCGCGACAACCCGCGCCGCGATGCGTAAGCCCCATTCGTTCATCAACCTTTAACAATAGGAGAGATAAGACATGCCTTTAATGCCCAAACGAGTCAAGGGTAACCACCGCAAGATGCACCGCGGCAACCGCGGCGGCAATGCTACCAGCGGTGATTACGTCGCCTTCGGTGACTTCGGCCTGCAGGTGCTTACCCGCGGCTGGGTGACCAACAACCAGATCGAAGCCTGCCGTATTGCCATCAACCGCTACCTGCGTCGTCGCGGCCGCGTGTTCATCCGCATCTTCCCGCAGAAGTCCTTTACCAAGCGTCCGCCGGACACCCGTATGGGTAAGGGTAAGGGTGCTGTGGAGGGCTGGGTGGCCGTCTGCCGCCCCGGCAACATCATGTTCGAGGTCGGCGGCGTGACCGAGTCTGCCGCGCGTGAGGCTCTGCGCCTCGCCTCCAACAAGCTGGGTATCCGCACGCGTTTCGTCTATCGCCAGGGTGTTGAGCCCCAGGCCTAATTCCGTGTAATTCACCTCTAACTTACAGTTATCATGCCTGTCAAGAAAGCCAAAGACTTCCGCGGGATTCCCGCCAATGAGCTTGCTGCCCACATCCGCGCCCTGCGCGAGGAGTACTTCAACCTGCGCATCCAGCAGGCTGCCGGTCAGCTTGAGAACAACCAGCGTATCCGCATCGTCCGCAAGGAGCTTGCCTGCGCCCTGACGGTTCAGGGCGAGGGGGCTGCCGCTGACGCCAAGTGATAAAACCATACGAACCCACAAGGACTTTATATGAGCGAAGAAAATACCACAGCTAAGCCCCGGGGCCTTCGTAAGACCCGCGTCGGCGTTGTCGTGTCCACCAAGATGCAGAAGACCATCGTCGTGGAGTACGTCGCCCGAGTTCCCCACCCCGTGTTCAAGAAGATCGTCAAGCGCAGCAAGAAGTTCTATGCGCATGATGAGAACGAGACGGCGAAGGTGGGCGATAAGGTGCGCATCCGTGAAACCCGCCCGCTTTCCGCGCTGAAGCGCTGGGAGCTTGTGGAAATCATCAAACACTAAACCGGAAAGGACATCATTACTATGCTCCAGATGGAATCCCTCGTAACGGTTGCCGACAACACCGGCGCCCGCACAGCCAAGATGATCGGCGTCATCGGTAAGGCCACGTTCCAGGCCCACGTCGGCGACATCATCACCATCCACGTCCGCGAGTCCATCCCCACTGCCTCCATCAAGAAGGGCAGCGTGGTGAAGGCGGTGGTCGTGCGCACGGCGGCTCCCATCCGTCGCGATGACGGTTCGGTGCTCCGTTTCGACTCCAACGCCGTTGTCTGCATCGATAAGGACAACAACCCGCGCGGCACGCGTATCTTCGGGCCGGTGGCTCGCGAGCTTCGTGAAAAAGGCTTCATGAAGATCGTCTCCCTCGCCCCCGAGGTGCTGTAAGGCGGAAGCACATTTGTTGAAGTTACTCACTTCCGTTTCATCGCCCCCGATCGGTTCGTCCGGTCGGGGGCGTCGGCGCGTACGGGGGCAGAAATGCGTCAGTCCGCAAGATACGGCTTGCCCGGGCGGGCTGATTCTGCTAAAATAGGGGCATGATAACGACAGAGTACCCCTACGGGGAGGAGTTCCCCATCATTCGGGTGGATACGCCGCTGTGCACGGCGGAGGTATCGGTGTACGGCGCGCAGGTGATGAGCTGGGCCCCCAAGGGGCAGCAGCCGGTGATTTTCACGAGCCCGCAGGTGGTGTATCGCCGCGGGAAGGCCCTGCGCGGCGGCGTGCCGCTCTGCTGGCCTTGGTTCGGTAAGCATCCGCAGGACGCGGGCAAGCCTTCGCACGGCGTGGCGCGTATTTCCACTTGGCAGGTTTCCGCCACGGAGGAGTTGGAGGACGGGCGGGTGCGCCTGGTGCTGGCTCTGCCGCCGGCGGAGGAGGGGCTGCCTTCTGCCGCGTTCATCATCGAGGCCGGGGAGGAGCTGCTGATGAGCCTGATGACGCTGGACGTGCCGCACACCATGCCTTTCTCTGCTGCCATGCACACCTACTTGGCCGTGAGCGACTACGAGAAGGTGGCCGTGACGGGGCTGGAGGAGTGCGCCTTCACTGAGTTTGCGGAGGACGCCGTGCCGCACAGTGAGGACCCGCTGATGCCCCGGGGACACATCGACCGCATTTACCACCCCGTGCCGGAGCAGCAGGAAATCACCGTGCATGACCCCGCGTGGAAACGCAGCATCCGCATCCTGCGCAGTGGCTCCGGCTCCTGCGTGGTCTGGAACCCCGGCGCTGCCTTGGCCGCCGGCATGGGGGATCTGGGCGCGGGCAACGAGCGCGGTTTCCTGGCCGTGGAGTCGGCTGTGGTGCCTGCGGAGAACATCATGCTGCGCTACGGCGAGACGCATGAGCTGGTGACGCGGATTCAGGTGATACCCGTGGCGTGATGCCGAGGCGCTTTTCCAAACTGCTGCGTTGCTTTCTCTTCGCCGTCATCGGGCTCGGGCTTCTGTGTGCCTTGGCTGTCGGTACGGCGGAGCTCTGCACTTACTGTGCGGCGAACGGGCGCTGCCGTGACCGGGCGGAGGACTGCTCTGCGGGCGGGGTGGGGCTGGTGCTGGGGTGCGCGCGCTACCTGGGGCCGGGGCGTACGAATTTTTACTTCTCGGGGCGCATGCAGGCGGCGGCGGAGCTTTGGCGCAGCGGCAGGGTGCGCTGTCTCATCGTTTCCGGGGATAACCGTTTCCGCTCCTACAATGAGCCGCGGGAGATGCGGCGGGCGCTCGTGGCTCTCGGGGTGCCGTCGGACCGCATCGTTTGCGACTACGCCGGCCTCTGTACCTACGATTCCGTGGTGCGGGCGCACCGCATCTTCGGCGCGCAGCAGCTGGTTATCGTCAGCCAGCCGGAGCACGCGGCGCGGGCGGTGGCCATTGCGCACTACCTGGACATCCCGGCGGAGGGGCTGAACGCGCCGCTGAAGCCCACCACGCGTTCTTCCCGCCTTCGCCATTTCGTTCGCGAGCGCGGGGCGCGGGTGGCCATGTTATATGATTTGATTACCGGGCGCACCCCGCGGCATATGGGGGCGCAGGAAACTTTACCGAATTGATGTTATGAAGGGATTGATCTCATGCTGTGCCATGGCCGGTATAGCCGAGTGGGTTTGCTGCCCGGGGGCTGCTAATCGCAGTCTGTTGGCGGCTCTGGCCAACTGTCCGTTTATTCACCGTTGGACACATGCGGACGACCGCGCGGCGGCGTATTTCGCCCTCGGGCGCAGCCAGGCTACGGGGCGTCCCGTCGCTCTCCTGGCCGGCAGCGGCAGCAGCGCGGCGGCCATGCTTCCCGCCGTGGTGGATGCCTATTACCAGCGCCGCCCGCTCCTCATCATCACGGTGAACGGCGGCATCGACCACGAGGGGCTGTTCGGCACCCACGCGGCGGGGATGGAGCTTTCTCTGCCCTGCGCCGTCAGCGACCTGCCGGACCTCTGCGCCGCTCTGGCGGATGGCTTCCCCGTGCACCTGACTCTGAACATAGGGGAGGGGGTGTCAGCCGCCGGTGACTACTCCGGGGTGGAGGTGGCGGAGGCGCCGCCCGCGCCGCGTTTCCGTGGCTCTCTGGTGGCGCTGTCGCAGATGCTGCGCTTCCGCGCGCAGGAGGGGCTGGTGCTCATGCTCGGCGCGCTGAACCCGGATGAGCAGGAGCCCGCTCTGTGGATGGCCCGTACTCTGCGCGTGCCCGTGCTGGCGGAGGCGGCCAGCGGCCTGCGGGAGGAGCTGCAGCCCTATATCCTGCACGGTGCGGAGCGTTTCCTGGCGAAGAATCCGCCGCGCTATGTGCTGCGCCTCGGGGATATCCCCACCCACCCCTTCTGGGCCGAGCTGGAGTCTCTTCCCGGGGTGGAGGTCTTTTCCGTCACTCGCACGGGCTTCGCGGGCCTGCGCCGTCGCAGTACGGTGGTGGAGGGCGAGATTGAGCAGGTGATGAAGGCCCTGGGGGATGTGCCGCATGTGGGGGATGTGAACCGCCTGCTCAGCCACAGCCGGCATGAGTGCGCTCTGTTGGAGGAGCATGTGCTCGCCGCGCCGGAGAGTACGGAGGCCCTCGTGCGTGCGCTCTCGAACCACGCTTGCATCGCGGATGTTATCTTCATCGGCAGTCCGGGGACCATCCGCGCCTGGAATACCTACGCGCAGACGCGTGTGCCGACGGTTTACGTGCGCGCTAACAATACCGCCGGCGGGGCGGACGGTACCATCTCGGCTTTCCTCGCCAACGCGGCGGATGCTTCGTACGCGGTCTGCCTGACGGGTGACATCGCGCTGCTGCGGGACCTGGATGCCGCGGCAATCGTTCCCCAGCTTGCGCCCGGTAAGCGCGTGGTGGCGGTCCTCAACAATGAGGGGGCCTCCGCCGCCCGCACCCCGGGCATGAGCCCGGAGCTTCACCGCCTCGCCGTCCAGCCCCCCGGCGTGGACCTGGAGGCCGTCGCTCGCCTCTGGGGCGCGGAGTACTACACCGTCCGCTGCGAGGCCGACCTCGAGGTCCTCGACTCCCTGGAGGAGGACGCGTTCGCCCTGCTCGACATCATACCCGAACTCTGACCGCGGATAGGCGGAGCCTGTATCAAGACCGCACACCGCTGTGGCAGGAGACCCCGAGAGGGAGTAGGACCGCGGAATGAAGGGGGATGAACGGATAGCGGAGCCATGCAGACGCAGTGGGAGACCGCTGACCGCCGTGGCCGTAGAGGCCGAGAGCTTGATGACCGCGGAATAAAAGGAATTTTTGGAGACTGTATATCATGCTGCTCTCAGGCAAGACATCGGAGCATGTTCACAGTAGGCAGCTTTAGAATTTTATCAAACAATCAAGGGAGCTGCTATCCCACTGGCATGCAGTCTGTACCGAGCCAAGCAGGCCACAAACTCTCCCAAAATTCCCTTTATTCCGCGGTCAGAATCCCTCCCGCGTGCTACCACCCCGGCGGCAGGAAGTCTCTCCTCCCTCCCGAGCGGCTTTGCTTTCCGTGTCTATCCGTTGGATCCGTGGACACAAATTCCCCGGCCGAGGGCGAACCCTGCGGCCGGGGACGGAGCATCGGACAGAAAAAGGGTGTTTCAGTTACTTGTGGGTGCAAAGGTCACGGGAGTGCTGCCGGGGGAGCCGATGCCTACGGTACCCTGGGTTGCGCTCGTGAAGGTGATAACGTAGTCGCGGGTCTCCGGGGGTGTGGTAACGTCCTCCGGCCAGCCGCTTTGGGTCCAGCGGACTTGTACCTGCAGCTGGGCCTGCTTGGCGTTATTGCGGGTGTAGGTGTAGCTCACGATGTTGCCCGTGTA
>CAMEZO010000024.1 GCA_945947905.1 uncultured bacterium | reverse complement strand
TTCTATGCTGTTGCGCTTCAACGGGGTAGTGGGGATGTAGGGTATTTCCCTGTCCCCGGCGGGTGAGGCCGGGGACAGGGGGTAGGGGTGTCAGCACTTCTTGCAGAACTCCTCGAGGCGGTCGAGGCCCTCCTTGAGGATGTCCAGCGAGGTGCAGTAGGAGATGCGGATGGCGTGGTCGTTACCGAAAGCGATTCCGGGGACGGCCGCAACCTTGTAGCGCTCCAAGAGCTTGTTGCAGAGCTCAACGGAGCCCATGCCGAGCTCAGAGAGGTCCAGGAAGAAGTAGAAAGCGCCCTGCGGCTTGACGACCTTGACCTTGGGCATCTTGGAAAGGCGGTCGTAGACGTAGTTACGGCGGAAGTCGTACTCCTCCCGCAGGTCATCGATGAAGCTCTGGTCACCGGTGAGGGCCTCGATGGCACCGTACTGGGCGAACGTGGTGGTGTTGGAGGCGGTGTGGTCCTGAATGAGCTTGATGTACTTAGCGATATTCTTGGGAGCGGCGGAGTAACCGAGGCGCCAGCCGGTCATGGCGTAGCCCTTGGAGAAGCCGTTGATGGTGATGGTGATGTTGTAGAGCTCCGGGCTGAGGGAAGCCATGGAGACGTGCTTCTGACCGTCATAGATGAGGTGCTCGTAGATTTCATCCGCGATGATGAGGATGTCCTCCTCCAGCGCGACCTCGCCGATGGCGAGCAGCTCCTCCTTGGAGTAGACGGCGCCCGTGGGGTTGTGCGGGGTGGTGAGGATGATCATCTTGGTGCGCGGGGTCATGGCCGCCTCGAACTCCTCAGCGGTAATCTTCCAGCTGTTCTCGGCCTTCGTCTCCACGAATACGGGGGTGCCGCCGCAGATCTGCACCATGGAGGGGTAGCTCACCCAATAGGGGGAGGGGATGATGACCTCGTCCCCGGGGTTGAGGACGGCGCGCAGGGCTTGGTAGACGGCGGGCTTGGCACCGGCGGTCACGCAGATTTGGTCGATGTCGTAGTCCAGCCCATTGTCGCGCTTCAGCTTGTCACTGATGGCTTGGCGGAGGGCGGGGAGACCCACGGAGGGCGTGTACTTGGTCTTGCCCTCGTTGAGCGCGCGGATGGCCGCCTGCTTGATGTTCTCCGGTGTATCCTTGTCCGGCTCGCCGCCTGCGAGGCCGAAAACCTGCTCACCTGCGGCCTTCATCTCCTTGGCGCGGTTGGTAACGGCGAGAGTGAGCGAGGGCTGAAGGGCCGAAATGTAGTCCGATATAAAGTTTGAGTCCATTGTGTCGGTAAACTGTCGATGTTAAAAGATGCGGGGTTCGCGCGCACTTGCGCCCGCGCCCCTATTCTAGCCCCGCTTTGAGCATTTGGCAAGCAAAATATACGCAGCGGGGGCGTTTCGTGGGGAAAGGGAAGGGGGCAGCCCCCGAGTGCGGAGAACTGCCCCCTGCGAAAAGCCTGTGTTCGCAGGGCGTCAGGCCTGCTCGGCCGGGGCCTCGGCGGGAGCCTCTGCGGCGGCGGGGGCTTCCTCGGCACCCGTGTAGGTCACCTTGGCGTTGCGGGTCAGCAGGTCCAGCACCTTGGAGGTGACGATGGACATGCGAATACCGGTGAGGCGGTTGGCGCGCTGCAGCTTCTGAATGTACTTGCGGAGGTTCTTCTCGCCCTCCTGCTCGGCCAGGGCTGCGACGGCGCGGATGAGCTCATCGTCCGTGGCGGTCACGTGCTCGATGCCGGCGATCTTCTGCAGGGCGAAGTAGACGCGCAGGTTGCGCTCCGTCTCCGGGAGGCAGCTTTGGCGGAAGGCCTCGGTATCCTTGAGCGCGGCGTAGTCACCCTTCTGCAGGATCTCCTGCATCTTGCGGCGAATGGTGTTGTTGTTCTCGGTGTCGATCATCTTCTGCGGCAGGGCGTAGGAGAGCTTGTCCGCCAGCTGCTCCGTCACCTGGTCGGCCTTGGCCTCCTCGTTTTCCTGCTCCTTGCGGTGCTGAAGGTTCTCGCGGACGATGGTGCGAACCTCGTCCATGGTCTTGCCGGGCAGCATCTCGGCGAAGAGCTCCTCGTTCACCTCCGGCACGCGACGCTCCTGCACCTCGATAACCGTGCAGTGGAAGGTCATCTCCTTACCGGCCAGCTTGTCGTAGACGAAGTCCTCCGGCATGGTGAGCACGAGATCCTTGGTCTCGCCGGCGGCAACGCCGATGAGGCCGTCTGCCCAACCGGGGATGAAGGCGTTGTCTGCGGTGGAAAGAATGTAGCCCTCGCGACCGTCCATGAGGCCGACGGGCTCGCCGCAGAAGTCGGAGGGCTTCTGTCCCTCGACCTCGGTGGTGAAGTCCAGCTTCAGCATGTCACCCTTGGCAGCGGCACGCTCCACCGGCTCGAACTCGGCGCGCGCATCGGCCACGTTCTGCAGGGCCTTGTCCACATCCTCGTCCGTCACGTTGACGGCGGGCAGGGTAACCTCCAGCCCCTTGTACTCCGGCAGCTCGAACTCGGGGATGATGGTGGCGGTGGTGCTCAGGGTGTAAGAGCCGTCGTCCTGCTTCTCGCAGTTGATCTCGCTGTACTCTATCACGGCCAGCTCGGCGTGCTGCGTGGCCACCTCGTTCTGCAAATCCTGGCTCAGGTCCTGCTCCAGCTCAGCCTGCAGCTCCTCTGCATAGCGCTTGGCTACAACGGAAGTGGGGGTCTTACCGGGGCGGAAACCCGGCACGCGGACGCTCCGTGTGATGGCCGCAAGGATGCGGTTCTTCTTCTCGCTTACGACATCGGCCGGGACCGTTGCGGTAACCTGTGCCTCGCAATCGCTGGTCTTGTTGATGGTGATATTCATCTTGAATGTGTGTTAGAAATTTGCGGTAAAAGCTGCCGAAGCATTGTACGTGATGTGCCGGTAAAAAGCAAGCGCAGAATAGCGCATGACGCATTTTTATGGCGTTTTCAGCGCAGCAGGCAGTCCAGGGCTCGCAGGGTAGCGTTGCCGTAGTAGTCCGCCGCTTGCAGCCGCTGCCGCTGTTCGTTGAGCTGCGGCAGGGGCAGCGCGCGGATGCGTTCGGCGTGTTGCGCACAGACTGCCTCCCGCAGGGGCTCCGGGGCCAGCAGGCGCAGGGGCTGGGTGGAGATGAAGGCGCAGAAGGGCGGCAGAAGCTCCGGCAGAGCGGCTTCTGCGGTCTCCGGGCTGCGGATGCCGGCGTATATCTTCACCAACTGCGGGACGGCGCCGGCGGCCTTGTGCACCTGCAGTTGCAGGGCAGGGGCGGAGCACTGCGCCTCGCTCGGTATGTTGAAGAGAGCCCGCAGCGGCAGGCGGTCGAGTACTTCTGCGGCCACCTCCGGCCCCACGGTGAGGACGAAGTGGGCGATGTCCCGCTCATCGACCCCGAGCCCGGCGATGCGCTGCTCCCACTGCTGCTGCAGCTCGTGGCGCTCGCGGCGGGAGCGGTGCTCGTCCGCCTCTCCCTCGGCCAGGTCGGCCAGCTCGTTCAGGCCGGCGGCGCGGGCTTCCGCTGCGCACTGCCGCAGGTTCTCCGGTGTGGTGCGGCCCGCTGCCTGCGCGGTGCGAATATCACGGGCCAGCAGCAGGCGCTTCACCTGCGTGGCGGTTTCCTCCGCCGGTCGGGGGAGAGGCTGCGCCGCGGGCTGCCCCGGCGCAGGGGCGGGTTCTGCCTGCACCGTGGGGAGCAGCAGGGCCGCAACGGGCAGCAGCAGGGCGGCTTTTCTCATGCCTGCAGCTCTCCCAGGTAAAACTTCTTCTTGCCCCGGCGGATGATGACCACGCGCCCTTCCAGCGCGTCGGCTGCCGTCAGCTCGCGCGCGGCGTCCTTGATGACCTCGCCGTTCAAGGAGATAGCCCCTTGAGTGATGAATTGCCGCGCCTCGCGTCGGGAGCTGCACACCCCCGCATCGGTCAGTACCTCCGCCAGCGGACCCGGCTTCAGGCTCACATGCGGTACCTTGTTCATGCCGGCCAGGATGTCCCGCAGGGACAGGCTGCGGTAGTCGCCGGCGAAGAGTTTCTCGCTGATCTCGACCGCGTGCTCGTACTCCTCCCTGCCGTGCAGGTCGGTGATGATCTCGCGCGCTAAGGCCTTTTGGGCGGGGCGCTGCTCCGGGTGGGCTGCCTGCTCGGCCTCCAAGGCCTCGATTTGTTCACGGGTGAGGAAGGTGAGGCGTTTCAGGTAGCTGATGACGCAGGCGTCGTCCGTGTTCAGCAGGAACTGGTAGAGTTCGTAGCTGCTCGTCTTCTCTTTGTCCAGCCACAGGGCGTTCCCTTCGCTCTTGCCGAACTTGTTGCCTTGCGCATCTGTCACAAGCGGCATGGTCAGGGCATACACCTCATCCCCCGTGGTCTTGCGGATCAGCTCGATGCCGGTGGTGATGTTGCCCCATTGGTCGCTGCCCGCCACTTGCAGGTCAACGCCCCGAGTCTCATGCAGGTGCTTGAAGTCGATGGCCTGGATGAGCATGTATGAGAACTCTGCGTAGGAGATGCCGCTTTCCATCTGCCGGCGCACATGGTCCTTGGTGAGCATGTAGCCCACGTTGATGTACTTGCCGAACTCGCGGAAGTAGTCGATGACCGTCATCTTGCCGATCCAGTCGTAATTGTTGACCACCTCGAAGCCGAAGAGCTGCTCCACCTGCTTCTTGAGGCACTCGTAGTTGTGCATTACCTCCTCCCGCTGCTTCAGCTCGCGTTCCGTCGTGCCGCGCGGGTCGCCGATGAGGCCGGTGGCCATGCCCACCAACAGCAGCGGTTTGTGCCCCGCCGCCGCCAGCCGCCGCGTGATCAGGAAGCTGGAGTAATGCCCCAGGTGCAGGCTGTCCGCCGTCGGATCCGTGCCGATGTAGAAGGTCATCCCCCCGGCGTTCAGCTTGTCCTTCAGTTCCGGGCCGGATACCTGGTTAATCAGCCCTCGCCATTCCAAGTCTTCGTATAATGTCATCACTTGCGTGTGGTCTGTTCGCCCATCACTCTACCACAGGGACCGCCCCCTATCAATCCTTTCCCGCGCCACACGTCGAAACACCGCCGGGACGCATGTGCCCGACGGTGTTTCTGTAGAGTGGGGTGGGGGCTTAGGCCTCCGTGGTGGCCGCGGGGGTCTCGGCAGCCGGGGCCGCCTCCGTGGTCGTGGTGGTGGTCGTGTCAGCGGAGCCGCTGCCGGTGGTGGTGGACGGGGCAACGGGGGCCTGCAGCTGGGGCAGGTCGATGATCTCGATAAGGGCCATCGGCGCGCTGTCCGTCTTGCGCTGGCCGAGCTTCACGATGCGGGTGTAACCGCCTTGGCGGTCCTTGGTAGCCTCGGCCACCACGCTGAAGAGCTTGGCAACAACCTTGGGTTGCGGCAGGGTGGCCAGAGCTTGGCGGCGGGCGTGCAGGCTGCCGTTCTTGCCCAGCGTGATGAGCTTCTCCACATAGGGGCGCAGGGCCTTGGCCTTGGCCAGCGTGGTGGTGATGCGTCCGTTGCTGATGAGGCTGCATGCCTGGTTGGCAAGAAGCGCCTTGCGGTGGGAGGCCGTGCGCTGCAGCTTGGCCTTTTTAACTCCGTGTCTCATGGTCGTTCAGTATATTATATGTTTGTTGTCGGAAATGGTTTACTCGTCGATTTCGTCCTCGTCGTCCTCCACATCGGCCCCGTAGAAGTCGATGTTCTGGGTGATGAGGGCCTGCAGGTCGGAAGCGCGGGACTCCTCGGCACTCTCGCGGGCATGGGCGGCGGGAGCGGCCGTATTCACGAGCATCTTCGGGTCGATCTTCATGCCGAGGGCCAGACCCAGCTGGTTGAGCTTGTCCTTAATCTCGTTGAGGGACTTCTTACCGAAGTTGCGGTACTTGAGCATGTCCGCCTCCGTCTTCATGGCCAGCTGGCCGACGGTGGTGATGTTGGCATTGTTCAGGCAGTTGGCGGCGCGCACGGAGAGCTCGATCTCGTTGACGCTCGTGTTCAGCAAGCGGCGCAGCTGGGCCGTGTTCGCATCCTGGCTTGTGCCGGAGACGGTGTCAATCGACACACTGTCGCCGTTGCCGCCGATGAACACATCCAAGTGGTGGCGCAGAATCACCGCAGCCTGAAGCATCGCATCGTTCGGGTTCACGCGACCGTCCGTCCACACATCCAGCACCAGCTTATCGAACTCCGTCATCTGGCCCACACGGGCGTTCTCCACGGCGTACTTCACACGCGTGACGGGGGAGAAGATGGAGTCGATGGGGATGATGCCGATGGGGCGCTCGCGGTCGTTGTTCTCCACGGAGGTGTGGAAGCCGCGGCCCACGTTCACCTCGAACTCGCAGTCAAAAATCGTGTTCTGGTCCAAGTGGCAGATGACTTGGTCCTTGTTCACCACGCTGTAGATGTGGTCCTCCTGAATATCCCCGGCGGTGACGACGCCCTGCTTGCTGACGCGCAGGGAAAGCGTGCGGGCCTCCTTGCCGTGGTGCTTGAACTTCACCTTCTTGAGGTTCAGGATGATCTCCGTCACATCCTCCACCACACCGGGCAGGGACGTGAACTCATGCTGGGCACCGGCGATGCGCACGCTGGTGATGGCCGCCCCCTCCAGCGAGCTGAGCAGCACGCGGCGCAGGGAGTTACCGAGCGTGTGGCCGAAGCCGGTCTCCACGGGTTCCGCAATGAACGTCACGTGGTTCGGGTCCTCGGGATCCTGCACGCGCTGCAGCTGATTCGGAATCTCGAAATAAGCCAGTTGAATGACCTCTTTGTCGTTTTGTTCTTCAGACATGATGATGATGATGGATGGCCGGGTTTCCCTTCATGCGGGCTTGGCTTCCTGAGAAATGGAGGACCGACGGCCGATTGTAAACCCGCGCGGGGCGAGAATACACGTTTATGAGCCATTTTGCAAGCCTTTTTTTGCGGGATGGCGTATTTTCTTCTAAAGTGGCCTTATATCGGGAAAATGCCGAAGCTTTTTTCTGCTGCATTTTGGGCTTGCATGTGTGGCAGCGTGTGCTACACTGGGGGCATGCAGTGTTGTATCTACAGCGGAGAGGGGCAGCCGCAGCTGCTCGAGCGGGAGTGGTTCGGGCGCAGCGTGGTGCCGCCTTTCGGGTTTCGTTTCAGTGTGGAGGAAGGGGAGCTCGTCTTCCGCGCCTCCCGCGCCGCCGCGGCATGGGAATCCGAGGCAGGGGAGGGGGCTTTTGCGGAGAATCTGTGGCACCGGGATGTGGCGGAGTTCTTCATCGCCACCGCCTCGGGAGACCGGTACATGGAGTTCAACCTCTCGCCCCGCGGGGCGTGGTGGGCCTGCCTTTTCTCCGGGCCGCGCGAGGTTCTGCCCGTTCGGCTGACCCCGGATTTCTGCCGAGCCACGGGAGTGTGCGGGCAGCAGGGGTGGCGTGCGCAGGTACGCGTGCCGCTTGCATCCTTGGAGAGGGGCGGGCTTACTCTCGACTCCTGTCGCCTGGCCGCCGCCGCTATTCTGGAATCGCCGAAGCAAATTTTTCTCACGACGGCCCCCATGGAGGGTCCAAAACCCGATTTTCACCGCCCGTGGGATTGGAAATCGCCGATTCGGGGGGCTTGAGAAAACTTTTTTTCAAAAAAATCCATATCGGGGGTTGACCTTGACAAAACGTGTGGTAATATGAATTTCACGTATGCATGCCGATATTGTCAAACTCGTAAACGCAGGTAAACTGCCCGCAGATTTTGCGGAACGTCTCGACAAATTCTCTCCCGGTCATTATGTGCTCCACCAAGAGTGGGGCGTGGGCAAAGTGCTCGCCTGGTCTCTCCCCAAGCAGAAAATCAAGATCGACTTTGAGAAAAACCGTGGCCACATTCTCGGCCTCAAACTGGCTTTCAATCAGCTTACTCCCATCCCGCAGGGGCACTTCCTCATTGAGTGCTTCGAGCACCCGGAGCAGTGCTACACCCTGGCTACGACCAAGGAGTCCATGCTCGGCTTCATCCGCAGCATTCTGGAGACAAACCTCTCCCTCCGTGAGGGCATCGACGAGGTGCTGCCCATGCTGCCGGAGGACCTGGAGCGATTCCTCTCCGGCCGCGTCATTCCGGAGGATGAGTGGAAGAGCTGGTGGGAGCGAGCCCGCGAGGCCATGCGCAATGACCCCGGCTTCCGCCTGCCCACCACGCGCGGGGAGGCCATCGTTCTCCGCAAGGCGGCTTCCGCACAGGAGGCTCTGCTGGCGGATTACTCCGCCGCCACCTCCCTGCAGGAGTGCGTGCGTGTGTTGGATGCGCAGGCCCGCCCGGAGATTCTCTGCGGTCACTTTGATGTGGTTGCCGAGCTCGTGCGCCTGATGGAGGATGATATTGAGAAGGACCGCACCGAGCCCCAGCACGTTCTGGAGCTCATCATCATCCGCGATTCGGTGATGTCCTTCGTTGCCGGTAAGGAGGGTGAGCATCGCGCCGAGTTGGATGCGGCCCTCGCCGCCAAGGGAATGGAGCATTTCACCACCCTGGCGGATCGGCTTAAGAGCATTACCTCGGAGCAAATGGTTGCCTACATCGGGGATCTCTCCGCTTCTCGCCAAAGCGCGGTGTTGCAGGCTCTGCCGGAGGCCCTCGGGGACGGCTGGCTGGCCTATGCTACCAATATCTTCCTGTTCGGCGGCCCGAAGGTTACGGCCACCGCCGCTGAATTCATCATTGATAAGGGGGCCAAGAGTCAGCTCTTTACGGATGTGCTCAACGGCATTTCCCGCCAGAGCCTCGGGCCGGATGTGTTGCTGTGGCTTTGCAAGGAGCGCAACGGAGCAGCCAAGGAGGTGGTTGATTCTGCCAAGATGCCCTTCGGCGCGGCCATCATCTCCGCCATCGAGCGCGACAGTGCAGAAGGCGGCCCCAACCGCGCCCTGCGTCTCCGCAACCTCCTGGTGGAGGATCAGACGCTCGCGCCCGACCTCGTCTCCGGTATCTCGGAGCAGGAGGCTCGCCCCTTTGCCAAGGCCCTCTACGATTCCTCCGTGCTCGCCGATCTGGACCGCAACCTGCTCATGGCTAACATGATGAAGGTGCACCCCGGGCTCCAGGAAATTGTTCTCTCCCGCACCAAGCACAAGGAGAAGCAGAACCTTTATGTTTCCCTCCGCTCCTTTGCGGCCCGCAAGGCGGAGTACGAGGACATCATCAACGTGCGCATTCCCAAGAACAAGCACGACTTGGAGGTTACCCGTGCGGAAGGCGACCTGCGAGAGAACGGCGGCTACCAAGATGCCAAGGCGACGCGCCAGGTGCTCATGCGCCGCTCGGAGGAACTCTCCCGCCTGCTGTCCCAGGCAGAGCCCACCGACTTCGCCGGTGTCTCCTGCGACAAGACGGCCATGGGTACGGCGGTTACCTTCGTCACCGATGCCGGGCAGGAGGTCGTCTACACCATCCTCGGTGCCTGGGATTCCGTGCCGGAGGCGCGTATCATCTCGTATAGCTCCAAGCTCGGCGCCAAACTCATCGGCCACAGCGTCGGCGATACCCTCCGCCTCCCCCTGGATGTGGGCGGCGAGCAGGTGAAGATGACCATCAAGGCCATCGCCCCCGCCCCCAAGGCACTCATCTACCCGGACGGCGAGATCCCCGCCTGATCCTCCGTTCCACGGTAACCCTTTCCCCGCCCGCAGGCCACTCCGCCCGCGGGCGGGTCAGTGTTTCCGGGGGCACAGTATGCCGCAGAGGGAGCTTGCGGGGGATGATGCCCGGGTGTAGAATGGCGGTATGAGTACAGAGGAAACAGAAAGAGTCATCCGGCGGATGGTGATTCACACGGTGGGGAACCGGATGCGGAACGAGGAGCTGCAGCAGCCGGAGACCTGTGAGTTCGGGGGTGTGGCGGCGCAGGATTCGGAGGTGCTGGGGGCGGGGCTGGAGGAGCTGGTGTGGCGCCTGGCGGAAAAAGGAACGCCGTATCGCCTGAGCGAGCAGAGCTCTGCCCGGATGCAGCGCCTGACGGAGGACGGCACCTTCCGCTCCGCATCGGAGAAGCTCAGCGAGATCCTCTACGAGGAGATCAGCGACCCGTCGATGCCCACATGCCGACTGGTGATAGCGACCCTGAATGTGGATTGGCACGGGCGGCGGACAATCTGTGCGCTGATTTGCCCCTTGGATGCGCCGGTGGGGGTGCTGAGGGTTGATAGCTCACGTGTTACGGCGCGGACGGAGTGGGCGGAGGGGTTCCTGCTGGACCGCATCAAACGCGGTTTCCTCTATGTGAGCGGGAAGAATGAGGCGTATGTGATTACCGATGCGGCTTACAAGAATCTGTTTGTCAATGGCCTGTTGGATGCTAAACCCGTGCTGACGGATAAAATCAAGGGAAAGTTTGCCACGAGTATGGTGAAGGCTGTTTCCGGCAAGCTGAAAACCCCGGCGGAGGCCGATCGCTTCAAGAAGAGTGTGCAGGACCTCGTGCAGATGGGGGATAGCTTTGATGAGGCCGATCTGGCGAGTTGCTGCCGTCAGTTTGTTTCGGATGAAGATTACAAAGCAACAAAGGAAAAGCTGGTCAGAAAGGTGGAATGCGACATTCCGGAAGACACCCCCCTGGCCTCCGATGCCGTAGGGAAAAAGCTGAACCGATTTATCAAATCCATCCGCTTGGGGAAGGACTTGGCCCTGACCATCAGCGGGAAGCAAGAGTTGGATTATATCGAGCGCCTGAAGGAAGACCCGGAAAGCGGTACCTACGTCATTAAGCTCATTCTCCGGAAGCCGGAGGAAAAGTGAAGCGGGGCGCGGTGCCGTACTTTGGGCTTGCAGCAGGGGCCGAACTTTGGTAGTATGCAGGCGTGAGGTGGAGGTCGCTCATCGTGTGTCTGTGTTTGCTCCCCGGGCCGTGTGTGCTCGGGGAGGAGGAGGACGATGTGATCGATGAGAGCCTGCTGGAGGACCCCGGGGATGTGAACGACCAAGAGCCGGCACCTTCCCGTGTGCCGATGCCGGAGGACCCTCGGCAGACGGAGCCAACACCGAGCGGCAGCGGGAGCGGGGCGGACATCACGGCGCCGTCCAACGGCAGGAATCATACGGTGGCGCCCCTGCCGCAGCCGGATTATGACCCCTTTACCATTCCGCGACCGGTGCTGAACCCGAATTATCGCCCGGGCCCGCAGGAGGACAAGACCGTGGTGTCGCAGTCGCGGATGTTTTCCGTGAGCGGCGGGGATTCCCTGCGCATGGGGGCTATTGCCGGCTTTGCGGATGATACGCGCAAGCAGTTGAATACCCTCCTGAAGCTGGATGACCGGTGGAAGTATTCCGTGTCTATCCGACTGATCGGGAGTGCTGATGACCTGCCGGAGACGAACCCGATCCGCACACGCATTCGCATCATCGGCTCGGAGCCGAACTTCCAGATACGCGTCTACC
Source organism: uncultured bacterium (assembly GCA_945947905.1). Taxonomy (GTDB): domain Bacteria; phylum Verrucomicrobiota; class Verrucomicrobiia; order Verrucomicrobiales; family Akkermansiaceae; genus Akkermansia. The sequence goes on along the minus strand of CAMEZO010000024.1, from coordinate 8,421 downwards.
CGGGGGGCGGCATCGACTTGCAGAAACTGCGGGATGCCGTGATTACGATTGTTTTGTATGAGTACGCCCTGCGCGGCACGAAGCCCGAGGAGTTCCCGGACAGAGTGGGACTGCCGCCGTGGTTGTTGACGGGGATTCAGCAGGCGATGCTGTGGCGCAGTGGGCGCGTGGACCGGCGGCTTTACCGTAATTTGTTCGCGAGGGCGGAAATGCTCTCCCCGGAGGATGTGATTGATTTGGAAAATCCACAGGACTTGGATCCCGCCACGCGGCAGGTTTACGAGGTCTCCTGCGGGGTGCTGATGATGAGCCTGCTTTCCAAACCCACCGGGGCAGACCGGCTGAAGGGGCTGCTGGCCGAGGCTGCTGCGGAGGAGGGGACGGCGCGGGAGATCCTGATGCGCTATTTCCATGAGCTGGGTATTAACAAACAAGCCCTGACCGAGTGGTGGGCTGTGGAGCTGGCAACGCTTTCTCTGCCATCCGCCACGGAGACTCTGACCCCGACGGAGAGTGAAAAACAACTGACGGAGGCTTTGACCGTCATCCTGTATGATGAGACGACCAAAACCCCCAAGCCTGTGGCAGCGGATGATTTTCTGACCTTGGTGGAGTTGCCGGACTGGCGACAGCATGCGGTGGCTTGCGTTGGGCGCCTGTTGCGGCTTCAGGAGAGTTGTTTCCCGGGGTATCGCCCCATTATTCAGGAATACAGTCGTGCCTTGCAGCGTCTGACGAAGGGGGCGGATCCGGACGAGTTGATTGCCTCCCTGGGCCCGGCCCGTGAGTTGCGCGCGGCCTACACGGCGACGATGGCGAGGGGCAAGGAGTTCCTGGATCGTTTTGAGTTGAGCCACATGGGTTATGTGAATGGGAGGGATTTGGACGCCTTTATGGCTGTCATGCGTAATCTGCGCCGAGAGGATAATGGCCCCGCAACCCCGATCAGCCGCTATTTAGATGATATTGAGGCGCTGAACGCGCTGCAGGAAGGGAAACCGCTGCCCAAGAATATGCTGGAGCAGATCAGAAAGAATCGTGAGCATGCCAAGGAGCAGAAAAAGTGAGGCCGGTGGGCCGACCACGGAGGCCGAGGCGGCGGCCCATGCTGCCGGTTATACCTGTGTGTGCGGCATTGATGAGGCGGGCAGGGGACCTTTGGCGGGTCCGGTGATGGCGGCTGCCGTGGTGCTGCCGCCGGGGTTCTCCCTCCCCGGGCTGAATGACTCCAAGCAGCTGACAGCGCGGCGTCGCGAGGCTCTCTATGCGGCCCTGATGGATGATGACCGTGTGCAGAAATGCGTGGCGGAGGCCACGGTGGAGGAAATCGACCGGCTGAACATTCTGCGGGCCACGCACCTGGCCATGCGTCGGGCGGCGGAGGGGCTGCCGGTAGCGGCGGATTTTGCGCTCATTGACGGACTGGCCGTGCCGGGGTTTCCCCTGCCGCAGCGCAACATTGTACGCGGGGATGCCCTCTGCCTGAGCATTGCCGCTGCCAGTATTTTGGCAAAAGTGACCCGAGATCGCCGAATGCAGGAGCTGGATGCGCTCTTTCCGCACTATGGCTTTGCACGCAATGCCGGCTATGGCACTAAGGAACATTTGCTTGCTATACAGAACTATGGAATTACTCCGCACCATCGCCGCTCGTTTGGGCCTGTTGCACAAATGTCGCTGCCCTTGGAGCTGTGATGCCGCGCCGGAGGGGGCCTTCATCGGCCGCTATGGGGAGATGGTCGCTGCTTCTTACCTGCGCTCACACGGTTACCGAGTGCTTCGCCGTAATTTTCGCTATGGAAGGGGTGGGGAAGTTGATATTGTGTGCCGTCATAAGGATATACTCGTGTTCGTGGAGGTGAAGAGTACGACCAATCCGGAGATGGGTCCTGTTTTTCATCGTGTGGATGCCTATAAGCGGAAACTTTTGCGCCGTGGAGCACGAAACTGGCTGCGTCTGCTGAAGCGGGACGTTCCCACGCGTTTTGATATTGCAGAGGTGTATCTGGTCGGTGGGGAGAAGCCGAGCGTGCGCGTGCTGCGCGATGCCTTCGGGGCGGAGAGCGACCGCGAGGATCCGATACCCGTGCCGCCGAGGGTTCAGCCGAGCTGAATGCCCGCGCGCTCGGCTGCCCGAACGGCTTCCGGCGGGAGCTCTGTTCCCGGCGCGGTGCGCAGGATAATGGGATCGCGCGGGGCGGTCGGTTGTCGGAAGATGATGCCTAACAACCAACTGAGCATGCGTTGCAGGCGCATGCGGCGCATGTAGGCGGCCGTCCGGCGGATACACTTGAGGGGGCCTTCGCAGTCCTCCACGGCAATCACCACGCCGCCGCAGACCGCAGCCGATGCCCCGATGCCCAAGCGTGCCAGGCAACCTGCCAGCTCCGTGGCGTAGGCTGCATCGTCCTTCGTAGCCGGCAGGGTACAGGATTCCGTGGTCGGGCAGGGGAGGGCCTGCAGCGTGATACCTTCTGCCCGGCACAGTTGTTCGATTTCCTGTCGCCGGAAGAGAATGGTTCGGTCGGCCTCGAAAACAACGTGGCGTATGTTGGCTCGTGCGCAGTTTCGAATGGTTGCGGGGCCCAGGCAGGGGACATCGAAGCGCATATCGTGTCCCGGTTTCGTGACCTTGCAGAGCGTGGCGGGGTAGGGCTTGCCGCCGCCGCTGCGGATGCACTCGTTCGTGCCCTTGAAGCCCTCCACACAAAGTACGCGCTGATCATGCACCACGATACTCTGCCCGATGTCCAGCTCTGCGATGCGGCGGGCCATCCCCATGCCGAAGAGGGCGTCTGCCTCCTGCTGCGGGGTGGGTGAGGGGCCGGCCAGATGTCCCTCACCTGGCATGTGGTCCTGCATAAACGTGGTGGCAGGCAGGACTCGGATACCATATTTCTCTGCTTCCGCGCAGGCGCTGCCGAAGATGCTGTGTGCATGCCGCCTCGGGAGCTGCGCCAGCAGACGCCTCGCCGTGGCGTCCGGCCTCAGGGTGAAAAGGCAAGCCGGCTTGATCTGTCCCGCCAGAATGACCTCGCTTATCCCGTGGGTTCGCAGATATTCGAGCGGTGCCTCCACCTGCCCGATGCGGAAGGCCCGATATTCGTCACACATGCTTGCCGTATGTCGGTCCGCCGCCCCGCGCATACCGACCCCGACCACACGCATACCGGCCCGGTGCGCGCCCTCGATGACCATGCGCGGGTAGTCCCCGGCGCAGACGATGACGCCGACGCTGCGTTGCGCTGTGGTGGGGGGGGGCGACATGCGGGATTACAGAAGCTCCGGGTGCTCGATGTAGAAGGCGATGCGCTGCATGAGTCTGCCGATGTCGCCGCCGTCCACGACGCGGTGGTCGAAGGACGCGACCATTTGTGCCTGCTCGACGGGCACGAAACACTCCACCTCATCGCTCCAGACCGGCACCTTCTGCACGGCTCCGATGCCCAGAATGAGGCTCTCGCTGGGCAGCGGCATGGGGGTGGAATTGGTGAGTCCGAATCCGCCGAAATTCGTGATGGTGGCAATGCCGCCGCCCCGATGCTCATCGTCCAGACGGCGATTGCGGGCCTGTGCGACGATCATGTTATATTCGTCAATCAGGTCATCGAGTTTGGATTCGTTCAGGCGCCGCATGACGGGCACGAGCACACCGTCCGATACCTGCACGGCTATACCCAAATCGATGTGACGCGGGGTAAGAATTTTGCCACCCACCATGTACCCCGCACTCTCCGGGGCCTCCGCCAGGGCCAAGGCAAAGGCTCGCGCAAAGTAGAGCGTATAACCGGGCTTGCGGGGATGCCGCTTGCGGTGCATCATGATGGGGGCCATGAGGATGGGACGCGAGGCCGAGGCAATGGGCCGCCGCCAGGTGCGCTGCATGCTGCCTGCCACCGCCATGCGCATGGGCGAGGCTTGCTTGCTGGGCCAGCCGTCCACGTAGGAAATGAAGTTCTCGAAGTCGTTAATAGTGACGCGACCGCCGGCTCCGCTGCCCGTGATGTAGGCGAGGTCTGCTTCCGTGATACCAAGGTCATCCATCCGCGAACGGATGCGGGGAGAAAGGTACTGCGGGCCGCGCCTGCGCGTGGGCACGGGCAGACCGCCGGAGGAAGCGCGGGCAGTATGGGTATGTTCTACGAACTCACCTTCCGTCTTGAAATGGGCCCCGTCGTCCTTTTGCGGCTCCTTGCTCGTTTCCTGAGGCGGGGGGGCTTGTTCACCGGACCATTCTTTCGAGCCCGTGCGCTCCATTTCTTCCGCTGATGCCTCAATGAGGCCGAGCACATAGCCCACGGGTACGGTCTGCCCCTCCTTGGCGCGCATTTCGCGTATAACGCCGCCGCAGGTGGTCGTGACACCCATGACGGCCTTGTTCGTCTCCACCTCCAGCACCTCCTGATCCGCCGCAACGTTGTCGCCGGGCTTCACCTTGAGGCTCATGATGGTGGCTTCTACAATGGATTCGCCCAACTGGGGCATGAGAATCGGAACTAATGGCATGACTGATAACGGAAGCAGTTAAAGGGTGATGAGGTAGCGGGCGGTCTGCGCGATTTTGGCGGCACCGGGGCGGTGAGCCTTCCACAGGTCCGGGTGGTAGGGGATGGGCGTGTCCGGCGCTGTGATGCGCAGGGGAGGGGCATCCAAGAGGTGGAAGCCCTCCGTTGTGACGGCCGAGATAACCTCCGCCGCCACACCGCCCCAGGGGAAATCCTCGCTGACTACCAGCAGCCGGCCCGTGCGCGCCACGGATCCGAGGATGCCGCCCACATCCAGCGGCTTGATGCAGCGCAGGTCCACGACCTCTAACTCATAACCGCACTCGCGCTGCAGCAACTCCGCCGCCTGCAGTGCCTCCGGCACCATGGCGGAGAAAGCAACCACGGTAGCATCCCGACCGGGGCGGGCGATGCGCACACTGCCCACCGGCAGCGGCTCCGGGTCAATCCAGGAATCCGCCTTCAGCCAGCGGTAGAGGAACTTGTGCTCCATGAACACAACGGGATCCGGAATGCGGACCGCCTCCTTGAGCATGAAATAGGCATCCGCCACGGTGGCGGGCGTGAACACATGCAGCCCCGGGAAGTGTGCGAAGAGGGATTCCGGGCATTGACTGTGGTAGGGGCCGCCGGCGGGTGTGCCGCCGCAGGGCATGCGCAGGGTGAGGTTCAGCGGAATGCCGGTGCGGTAGTAGTGGGCCCCGGCGTTGTTACCCATTTGGTTGAGGGCCAGGATGCCGAAGTCCGCGAACTGCATCTCGAGAATGGGTTTCATGCCCTCAAGCGCGGCGCCGATGCCCATACCCATGATGGCATCCTCCGCAATGGGCGCGTTGAGCACGCGGCCGGGGAATCGGGCATCCAAGCCCTTGGTGGCCTTGAAGGCTCCGCCGAACTTGCCTGCTATATCCTCGCCCATGAGGAAGACGGCCGGGTCTTCCTCCAGCAGCTCCGTCATAGCCTGACGGATGGCATCTATATAGGTAACGCTCATTGTTCTTCGTGTTCGGGGTTCCATGAGGTGGCCACCCAGTTTTCCGAGGCGGGGGCGGGCGGGGCTTCCTTTTGCGCTTGTGCCACGCAGCGCTGCACTTCCTCGGCGCACTCGGCTGCAAGGGCGGCGTCCTCGTCCTCGGTGATCCAGCCCAGCTCGCGCAGCTGGCGGGAGGCCACGGCCAGCGGGTCGCGGTCTGCGTAGGCGTCTTTCAATTCCTGCGGAATGTAGCAGGAGTCGTCGTGCTCACCGTGACCGCACATGCGCAGGGTGTTGGCCACCACCCACTGCGGGCCCTCTCCGGTGCGGGCGGAGGCGATGGCCTGCCCCATGGTCTGCAGCGTGGAGAGGAAGTCCGTGCCGTCGCATTCGTGCACGGTGTAGCCGTACCCGATGCCGCGATCCGTCAGGCTCTTGCAGGCGAATTCCTGGCTGTTGGGGGTGGAGTAGGCGAATTGATTGTTGCTGATAACGATGACAACGGGCAGCTTCTGCACGGCGATCATGTTGGCAGCCTCCTGAAAAGCCCCCACGGAGGTCGTGCCGTCGCCGACGCAGGCCAGGCCCACGCAGCCGGTTTGGCCCTTCATGCGCTTGGCCAGCATGGCGCCGCCTACCACGGCTACGCCTGCGCCCAGGTGGGAGATGGGGGCAGGGGTTCCCTCCGCCGGGTTGCCCCAGTGCACATTGCCGTCGCGTCCGCGCATGAGCCCGGAGGCGCTGCCGAAGTAGGCGCGTGCGCTCTCCAACACGCTGTCACCCCACGCGCAGCGGCCTGCCTGCTCGCGTATGAAGGGGGCGTAGACGTCCTGCCCCTTGTGCAAAAAGACGCCCTCCGCCGCTGCGATGGCCTCGTGTCCGCGGCCCAGGAAGACGCCGCCGAAGATTTTGCCGGCCTTGTACAGGGCGGAAATTTTCGTATCGAACGCACGGGCCGTGACCATGGCGCGGTAGGCGCGCAAGGCCGGTTCTTGTAGGTTGTTCAGCTTCACGCGCGCTATTATACCCCGCCGCGCCCGTGCATGCAAGCAGAAACGTCTGCCGTGCCCGTGAATGTTGCTCTCGAGTCCTGTTTCCGTGCCTTGCGGGTCAATAATCCTGCACGGGGGAGCCGGGAACGGCGTCCGACGGGGCAAACTCGGCTGTGAAAGCAGCAACGTCCTGAACGAAGTCTCGCCATGCGATGTAGGGCATCATCGGTTGGCAGCAGCACTGCATGCGGAAACGCTCGATGCGCTCGAGCGCCGGCGTCAGCACCTCGCAGGGCAGGGCCTGCACCGCCGCCGCGATGGCCTCCAGGTGCTCGCAGCTTTCGTGGCAGACCAGCGGCAGGTCGCAGCCCGCGCGCAGGGCCAGCGGGACCGCCTGCTCGGGGGTATATCGGTGTGTGATGGCCCCCATGCACAGGTCGTCGGTGAAGACAACGCCCTCGAAGCCCAGCTGATCCCGCAGGAAGCCCTGCACCAGGGTGCGGGAGAGGGAGGAGGGGTGGTCGGCGTCGATTTCCGGAAGGAGAAGGTGCGCGATCATCAGCGAGGGGAGCTCGGGCATGAGAGCGGTGAAGGGGATGCCGGGGCCGCGCAGGAAATCATCGCGCGTGCCGTGCAGCACGGGGAGGTCGCTGTGCGGGTCGCAGGTGGCGGCGCCCATGCCGGGAAAGTGCTTGCCGCAGGTCATGATGCCGCAGTGGGCGGTCATGCGATTCCATACACCGGCGAAAGAGATAACATCTTGCGTATCCGTTCCCCAACAGCGGGAGGGCAGGGCATTGGCGTGTTCGCTGCCCAGATCGAGGACGGGTGCGAAGTTGGTGTTGATGCCCAGCGACAGCAGGCAGCGCGCGTTGTAGGCGGCAGCTTGGCGGATGCAATGCGTGCTGCGGGTCTGAGCCAGCGTCGCCGCCGCCGGAAGGTGAACCCCGATGGCCGCCGTGCGGACCACGCGCCCTCCCTCTTGGTCAATGGCGATGATCGGGGCGCCTGCGTCGCAGGAAAGCTGCCGCAGCTCATCGGTGAGCTCGCGCACCTGCTCGGCGTCCTCGATGTTGCGGGAGAAAAGAATATAACCGGCCGGCTGCAGGCGCGAAAAAAGCTCACGCTCTCTCGGGGAGAGAGTCACGCCTTCCACACCTGCAATGACCGGGAGCATCGCTGTGCCTTATCTGCCGCCGAAGATGTCGGCTCGCGTGAATACGGGGAAGACCGGCACGCCGCGCGACTCGATGGCCTCGCGCCCGCCTTCTTGGCGGTCCACCAGAACTAGGGCAGCAACCACCTTGCCGCCCTCCGCCTCGATAGCATCGATGGCCTTCAGCGTGGAGCCGCCGGTCGTGATGACGTCATCGACCACGATCACCTCCTGCCCGGCAGAGAAGTTACCCTCGATACGCTTGCCGCGCCCGTGATCCTTGGCCTCCTTGCGAACAGTAAACACGTTCAACGGCTTCTCCCCGGCAGAATACATCCCGATGGCCAGTGAAATCGGATCCGCCCCCATCGTCATCCCACCGATGGCCGTCGCCCCCGGATGCTGCTTCAAAATTACGTCCCGCACCATCTCCCAGCCCACTTGGCCGATGAGATTCGCCCCGCGCGCATCCAAAGCCGTCACGCGAGAATCGCAATACAAATCGCTCTCCTTACCCGATGCAAGAATGAAATGCCCCGTCTTGATCGACTTTTTCAACAAAATTCCGAGAAGTTCCTGTTTGGCTTCGCTCATAACTCCCCCATTCTACCCCAATTCCCGCTGCTTGTAAAGCCGAAAGTGCGAGGAGATCGCAATAATACGGGGGGAGACTTGACACGAGAAGGACCATCTTGTATAATAGGGCAATCGTTTCTGTATGCCGTTCCTTCTTCTTCTCCTGTTCCTTGTACTCATCAGTGTTGCTGTGCGCCGCAGAATGGAAGTTTTCTCTTT
>CAMEZO010000023.1 GCA_945947905.1 uncultured bacterium | reverse complement strand
GTCTGACCGCGGAATAAAAGGAGCTTTGGGAAAGGAAGTTTTATGCGGGGGTATGTTAGAGACTTCACACCGCCGGGGTGGGAGAACCCGAGAGGGTAAGGACCGCGGAATAAAAGGAATTTTCGGAGACTGATTGGCCTTCGAAACTTCGTCGAGACTTCAAGGCAAATTCATAGTAGGCGGCTTTAGGATTTTATCAAAAATAACTAAGGGCCCTCCTATTTTGGCGGCATGAAGTCTGAACCGGGACAAGCAGGCCTCGAACTCTCCCAAAATTCCTTTTATTCCGCGGTCACTTCTTTACCGCTTCCTTCTATCCCGGCGGTATGAAGTCTGAACCGAGCCAAGCATTCCACCGGTATTCCCAAAATTCCCTTCATTCCGAGGTCGGGCAAATCTCGCTTCGGGAGGTCTTTTCTGTGCGGCAGGGGGGGACTGCAAGGGGGTGACAAGGTGAGTCGGGGGTGCTGTAATGGTGGAGGCAAGGCCACGGAGGGCACCGGTAATCCGAAGAGGACCCGGTGCTCCGGGGGCCGGCGGCAGACCCCGAACGGGTAATCGCGGGCCGCATTGCCGAAGGGTGCACGGTTGCACCCGAGCTACACACTAACCATCACACAACAACATTATGGCTACAACCATTTCGGATAACTATCAGATCAAGTACAGCGAGAAGTGGGGGAGCTACCTGCAGCAGGAGGCTTCCCGTTTGGAGAAATACGTGACCGTCGAGACCGGGCTCTCCGGCCGGATGGTGGCGTATGACCAGTACGGTCTCCTCGAGTTCGAGGAGAAGAACGGCCGCATGCGTCCCACGGGGTTGAGCGAGGCCCCGACCTCTCGCCGCGTGCTTTTCCCGCGTCTCTTCTCTAAGGCCGTCGGCTTCGATGAGTTCGACGCCAAGCAGCTCGCGAACATCGACCTGCCCGTCAGCAAGACGGTGGAGGGTCTGCGCGCAGCGGCCGGCAGGCAGATGGACCGCGTGATGCTCGATGCCTTCCTGGGTACCTGCTACACCGGGGAGCACGGGACCGTGGGCGTGGATTTTGCGGCGGACCGGGTCGTGCCGATCAACTATGTGGAGAGCGGTACGGCGGCGGCGAGCAACCTGACTGTCGCTAAGCTGCGCCGCGCGCTCGATATGCTCATGCAGTCGGAGGCCTGGAGCGAGGACCGCCGCGCTTACGGCGATGAGCTCGTGCTCGCTTGCTCCGGCAGCCAGATCTCGGCCCTGCTCCGCAGCCAGGAGGTGACCAGCTACGATTTCAATACCGTGCGGGCCCTCGCGGAGGGGCGCGTGGATTCCTTCCTCGGTTTCCGCATCATCCGCACCGAGCTCCTGCCCGTCGACCCCGATTCCGGCCCGCGTACCTGCCTGGCCTGGGCCAAGAGCAAGGCCCAGTTCGGCATCTGGGATGACTTCCGCGTGAAGATCTCCGTGCGAGATGATTTGGAGGAGACCCTCCAGGTGCGCGCCAAGTTCGCCTGCGGTGCCACCCGCTTGCAGGAGGAGGCGTTCGTGAAGATCCTCTGCAAGGAGTAGCGGTCCCCTGCCCGCCCCCTCTCTCCGCCCCACGGGGAGAGGGGTTTTCTTTGCCCTGAAAAGCCCCCGCCCTTTCGAGCGGAGGCTTGAATTACATTTACCGAAGAGGATTATTCTGCTTACACCGTCCGGCGGCGACGACGAACCGCCAGCCCCGCCAGGGCCAGCAGTGACAGCGTGGCCGTCGCAGGCTCGGGGACCTCGCTGACGTGCAGGGTCAGCTTATTGTCCGCCATCACGAGGCCGTATTGGTTGACTCCGATGGAGTCGATGCTGTTGACGACACCCACGTTGGTCATGCCGAGGGCCGCCAAGGCATCGATATTGCCCAGTGTCACATTATCGAGGGTGTAGTTGGTGAAGCCGTTGGTCGTGGTCACAAGGGTCCGACTGACTGTGCTACCGGAGCGAATAGACTGTATCTCGGACTCCGCCAAGGCGGCATTCAAGGTAAGGCTTGATGAGTTGCTCACTGTAGCATTGGTTGCAAGAGTCTCAATGGATGCTGCAGTGATGGACGACCCTGCAGCCATGTTGATGACCGTCGTCTGAGTGATTCCCGTGTTATCGTTGGGATTAAGCGTCCCGAAGTACAGTATTCCCCCCAACAAAGTCAGTTTGCTCTCTTCACCGAGCGACACAGTTGTGCTATAGCTGCCGCTGGTATTATTGTAGGGCAGCTTAGCAGCCCCCGATATGTTGAGACTTTTGCCGTCTATGATAGTCAGCGTGATAGTCGTAAGTTTGTTGATACTCGAACCATCAATTCGTGATATCGAGGCATTGTCCGTCACGGTAATATTGCACTCTGTATTGTTGTTGCCATCAAGCTTGTCAAAATTACCTGTCGTACTTCCGTCAATCGTAAGGTTCTGAGCGGCAAGCGCCACGCTCGCCGCCATCGTACAGATGGTGAGTAGTATTCGCTTCATGTTCCTTTGTTGAGCATTCCCTTGCTCCACGGATGAGTCTACAGCATTTCCAATGCACACCCCCATGAATGCGTTGAGTATGAAGGCGTTACAGGGGAAATGGGTATAGGGTACAGCAAGACAGAATATGGCCAATATGCAGAAAAACTCGGCAAATTCAACCAAAAAACCGTTTTTTCGCTTGACTCCGCATTGGAAATGCTGTAGGCAAGCACGAATCTGAAATGGAGGGGTTGTGTTTGGGCGAAGAGTCGGGGCATAAAAAGGCCGGCCCGACGCGGGAGGGCGAGGGGCCGGCGAGAGGTTGGGTTGGTGCGGGAATCAGAAGCCGAACCAGAGGCCTTGCGGGGAGGCGCAGAAGAGGGGCTTGGAGCCGAACCAGATGAGCGCGAGGACGCAGAGGATGAGGACGGCCATGGAGATACCGGGCACGGTGACGGGCTTATCGGACTCCAGGGGCTTCTCCCAGTACATCTCGCGGATGATCTTGAAGTAGTAGTAGAAACCGGCGGCGGCGCAGATGACGGCAATGGGGAGCAACCAGCAGAGGGTGGAGCAGGAGCCGCCCTGCAGCAGGGCCACGAAGCTGCGGAACTTGGCGATGAAGCCCGCGGTGAGCGGGACACCGGCCAGAGAGGCGAAGCAGACGGTGATGAGGAAGGCCAGGCGCGGGTTGGTCTTGGCCAGGCCGCGGAAGGCGGAGAGCTCCTCGCTGCCGCGGCTCATGCGCACCAGGGCGACGGCGTAGAAAGCCGGCACAGTGGCGAGACCGTAGGCCATGAGGTAGTAGAACACGTTGTGCTGCAGGGGAACGAACTCCACGCCCACGCCCGACTCGGGGACCTCAAAGGTTTGAATGCCGAGGAAGAGCAGGAGGATGAAGCCCGCCTGACCGATGGAGGAGTAGCCGAGCAGGCGCTTGACGTTGCTCTGCGGGATGGCCCCCAGGTTACCGATGAGCAGGGTAGCCGCCATGATGATCGAGAAGAAGCCGAAGACACGACCGGTGTAGAGGCTGCCAACCTCCGGCACGCTGAGCACGCTGTAAAGGGGGCGGAACAGGAGGATGAGCACGCAGAAACCGGCTGCCTTGGACGCCACACCCAGGAAGATGGAGACCGGGGTGGGGGCGCCCTGGTACACATCCGGGATCCACCCGTGCATGGGGGCGGCACCTACCTTGAAGAAGGCCCCCGCGAAGAGGAACACGTAGGCCAGCAGGATGCCCGTGATGCGCCCCGGGCTGAGGAACCCGACGGCCAGGGTGGCGGGGCTGAGCGAGAAGCTGCCCGTCATACCGAAGTACCAAGCGGCACCGAACACGAGCAGACCCGTGCTGAGTGCGCCGAGCACCAGGTACTTGACCCCGGCCTCCACCGAACCGCGGTTGCGGCGGAAGTAGCCGGCCAGCACGTAGGAGCTGAGGGTGAGCACCTCCAGCGAGACGAACAGCGTAACGATGTCCCGAGCCTGAGAAAGGCAGAAGATACCCGCGGCCGCCACGAGCGGCAGCGCGTAGAACTCGCCCGTGCCCTCTTGGGAACCGGCACCGCAGACGGACTCGCAGGTGACCTTATGGTAGTCAACGCCCAGCAGGATGGCCGCGCCCGTGGCGATGCAGGCCAGAGCAGCGAGACCCGTGAGCGAGATACCGCCGTCACCGGGAAGGATGAAGAGCCCGGTGACGATGGCCGAGAGCGCGCTGATGACCGCCAAGCCCTGCTTGGGGAAGCGCGGGGCGAAGGTATCCACCATCAGCAGGGCAGCAGCAATGCCTACCAGCACGAAAGCCGGGGTGAACTGTGCCCAAGTGTAAAACGCAAAGTCTTGTAACATGGTAATCAACAGAGGTGAGGGTTATCAGAAGAGGCTTGTGACCGGGATGCAACCGAACAGCACGATGAAGAAGGCCAGGAAAGCCGCGGCCAGCACATCCCCGCTGCCGAGGGCAACGGCGCGCTTGGCGGCATCGGACTCCTCGCCCTCGAAGACGCGGCGGAAGGCGCGCAGCATGTAGACCGCGCTGATGACCAGGCCCCACAGAGCGAAGAAGGTGGCCACCTGCACCGGCCCGATGTTCATGAGACCGTCCCCGAAGCTCGTGCCGTTGAAGCAGGAGGCGAAGATGGTGAACTCACCCACGAAATTGGCCAGCAGCGGCAGACCGATGGAAGCCAAGCCCGCGAGCCCGAAGAGGAAGCCCAGGGTGGGCAGACGCTTGGCGAGACCGCCGAGGGAGTCCATCTCCAGCGTGCGCGTTTGATCCTCCACCTGCCCGCAGAGCAGGAAGAGCAGCGCAATGGTGAGACCGTGGCCGAAGATGAGCGCCTCTGCACCGAGGACGGCGAGTTGGTTCGTCCCATTGGCCGCGATGTAAGCCGCGAAGGCCAGGAAGATGTAGCCCATGTGCATGACGGAAGAGTTACCCAGCATGTCGTCCAGGCGTGTCTGGCTCACCGTCACATAGCCCACCCACAGGATGTTACCCAGCAGGAAGAGGAGGAGCAGGTTGTTCCAGGAACCGAAGACCTCACCGCAGTGGGAACCGAAGCAATCCGCCACCATGAAGAGGCCGTAGAGACCGAACTTCTTGAGCACACCCGCATGCAGCATCGCCACCGGGGTGGGAGCACTCGCGTAGGCCGGAGCCGCCCAGGAATGGAACGGGAAGAGAGACACCAGCGTGCCGAAGCCCGCCAGCAGCAGCCCCGCGATGGCACCGACATAGGAGTAATTACCCACGCCCGCCGCCACGTTGGCAGCCAAGCCGGAGAAGGTGAAGGCACCGAAGCTGAGGCAGAGCATCAGCAGACCCACCAGCAGCACCATGGAAGCCACGCCCAAGTAGATGACCATGGTCCAGGAGATGCTGCGGCGGTCACCGCGGCCGTAGTAGCCGATCATCACGAAGGTCGGGATGAGAGCCAACTCGTGGAAAGCGTAGAACGAGATGATGTTATCCGACAGGAAAGCGCCGGTGGCACCCGCCGAGATGAGCAGGGTGGAAACGGCCCAGCTGCGCTCGGCCTGCGGGTTCGGAGCCTTCAGCCCCACCGCGGCACCGAGCGTAACGATGAGGGTGAGCAGCAGCATGACGCGTGCAAACACGGGCTGCAGGGTGAACTGGGAGCACTCCGCCCCGCAGCAGCAGCAATCAATGCAGCCGCTGTAGGCCAGAATGGCCCCGAGACCCAGCAGGAAGGTGAGCGTAGCACTCACCAAGGCCGTGGCACGCCCGGGAGCTTTGAGCAGACCGATGGCGGCTGCCGCAAGCACGGGGATGAGAATAAGCCAAATAAGCATGGTTGAAAAATGAGGTTAAGGGTTACTTAGTGAGCCCACTGAAAGGCGAACAGGAGCATCATGATGATGAAACCGATGCCGACTACGGCCGCATAGCCGCGCAGGCAACCGCACTGCAGCCAGCCCAGCAGCATCCCGATGCGCCCGGTGATCCAGGCCAGCGTCTCTGCAATGAGCCCGCGGATGATGGCCAGATCGATGCAGCCGATGGCAACGGAAACGAAGTGCTGCAGGCCGCCGATGAGGCCCTTGTCGTAAATATCATCGATGTACAGACGGCGACGCAGGGCGGTGGAAACAAAGTTACCGGCCAGCGGGTCCTGCTTGCGGCAGCCGCAACCGTAGAAGGCCACCGCCGCCAAGATGCCCAGAGCCAGCGAGCCGAGCCCCGCATAGAAGGGCAGCCCCACCGAGAAGCCGTGAGCACGGAAGCCCTCGAAGGGCACCAGCGAATCCGCCACGCAGCCGTAGCCCGCGATGACCGCCATGACAGCCAGCAGGATGAGCGGCAGAAGCATCGTGGCACCGGCCTCCTTGGCCTGCTCGGCACCGTGAGCGCGCGGGCGGCCCAGGAAGGTCACCAAGCAAAGGCGCGTCATGTAGAAGGTCGTGAGAGCCGCCACGGCAGCACCCAGCCAGAAGAAGGTGGGGTTCTTCTCCAGCGCGGCCTCCAAAATGGCCTCCTTGGAGTAGAAACCGGAGAAACCCGGAACGGCGATGAGGGCGAAGGTACCCATCAGGAAGCAGATGGCCGTACCCGGCATGCGGCGCAGCAGGCCGCCCATCTTCCAGATGTTCTGCTCATGATGGCAGCAAACGATGATGGCACCCGCACCGAGGAAGAGCAGAGCCTTGAACCAGGCGTGCGTGTAGAGGTGGAACATAGCCGCCTCCCCCGCCAGCAGGCCCACGGCCATGACCATGTAGCCGAGCTGCGAGAGCGTGGAGTAGGCCAGCACGCGCTTGATGTCGTCCTGCTGCATGGCCATGAGCGCCGCGAGCAGGGCCGTGATACCACCCACCGCCGCGATGACCGTGCAGGCCGTGTCCGTGAAGGCGCTCGCGCCCATGCTCACCTGCAGACGCACGAGCATGTAGACACCCGCCGCCACCATCGTGGCTGCGTGGATGAGGGCGGAAACCGGCGTCGGGCCCTCCATGGCGTCCGGCAGCCACACATGCAGCGGGAACTGGGCGGACTTACCGACCGCGCCGCAGAAGAGGCACAGCACGATGACCGTAAGCACGCCGCCCTGCATCAGGTTGGCCTTGCCCGCCATCTCCCCGAAGTCCAGCGTACCGAACACGAAGAGCGTGAGCAGGATGCCGATGAGGAAACCGAAGTCACCCACACGGTTGGTGATAAAGGCCTTCTTGGCCGCATCCGCCGCAGAGGCCTTGTGGAACCAGTGGCCGATGAGCAGGTAGGACGAGAAGCCGACCATTTCCCACCCGATGAAGGTCATCGCCAAGTTGTCCGCCAGCACAATCATCGTCATGCTGAACATGAAGATGCTGAGCCCGGCGAAGTAGCGGGAGAGGTTGGAGGGGTCACCCTTCATGTAGCCGATGGAGAAAATGTGGATCAGCGAGCCGATGCCGGTGACGACGAGCATCATGCGGACAGCCAGCGTATCCAGTGTAAGGCCGAGATGAAGGTTCAGCAAGCCGTCCGACATCCAGACGTAGGCATCCGGCGTCCCGGCGCAGAGGCCGGCGTAGATAGCCAGCGTAAGCCCGAGCGTGAGGAGCACGGAGATGAGCGAAACGGCGGTGGCTGCACCCGGGTTCTTGCGGAAGCAGAGCCAATCCAGAGCGGCTGCCAGCAGGGGCAGCAGCAAGAGGAGCCAAGGGAGATTATTCATGGTTGCAGCGTGGGGTTAGTCTTTGAGAGTGTTGAGCGACGCGCTGTCCACCGAGCGGCAGGAGCGGAACATGGCCACAATGAGAGCCAGGCCGATGGCGACCTCCGCCGCCGCGACGGCGACGATGAAGAGCGCCAGCACCTGCGCATCATACACCGGCACACCCTCCGTGCCCTGGGCACGGGAGAAGGCCACCAGCGAGATGTTCGCCGCACTGAGCATCATTTCCAGGCACATGAACACCACAAGGATGTTCCTGCGCACCAGGACGCCGGCCAGGCCGATGGAGAACAGCAGCCCGGAGAGAATCAAGTAATGAGCTAATGGAGTCATGGTCGGTAAAACGGGTTAGTCTTGCTTCAATTTACGGGCCAGAGCCACCGACCCCACTGCGCCGACCAACAGCGCAAAGGAGAGGATGACGAACTGAATGCTGTACTTGCCGAAGAGCACCACGCCGAGCAGCTTGGCGTCCGAGTAGGAAGCCCGTGCGGCCTCCTCCTGCGTCATGGTCGGGTTGGCCAGACGGTTGGCGAGGGTGGTATTGATCTGCGGAAGAGTACCGCCGAATTTACCGGTCTTGGGCTGAGCCTGCTCCCCGGTGGTGAGGGCGGTCGCGTTATCGCAGAGTACCTTGGCCGGGCAAGCACCCTCCGAGGCCCCGGGAAGGGCCATCGAGGTCTTGAACACGGCAGCCGACAGAATGCCGACCAGAACGGCACCCAGCATGTAGGCCCACACATTGCGCGGGCCGTCGGACTCCGCCTTCACGTCCATCATCATCACCACAAAGAGGAAGAGCACCAGGATGGCCCCCACGTAGACGATGATTTGCACGATACCCAGGAAAGTGGCCGAGAGACCGAAGAGGATGGCCGCCGAGAAGGCGAAGCACATGGCCATGCTCAGCGCACTCGATACCGGGTTGCGGAAGAAGACTACACCCGCCGCACAGACGACGGCCGCCACGGCAAGGATGTAGAAGATGATTTGGCTTAATGAGGATTCAAACATAAGCAGAGCTTTATTTGTATTGGTTCCATTTGTTGACGAGCCCCTTGCGGGTACCGCCCAGCTTGTAGAGCGTCTCCTTGTTGCGGATGGCCTTGCTGCGGTCCGTGAGGGTGATGAGGTATTCCTTGGAAAGGAAGATAGCCTGCTCCGGGCAAGCCTCCTGGCACATGCCGCAGTAGATGCAGCGCAGCATGTCGATTTCGAACTCGGCGGGGGCCTTCTCCTGCTTTTGGCAGGGGGAGTCCGCCGAGACGGCGCCGGGAGTTACCTTGATGGCGCGGGCCGGGCAGATGAACTCGCAGAGCTGGCAGGAGACGCAGCGCTCCCGCCCGTCCTCGCCGCGCACCAGCACGGGCGCGCCGCGATAGTAGGACGGCAGGTGGGCATCCCACCGCTGCTCCGGGAACTGCATGCACACGCCGACGCCGTTGCCGTTAAAGTCTTTCTTGCCCCGGCTCTTGCCCAGGAGGGACAGCGCCAGGTGCTTGAAGGTGATGCAGAGCCCCTTGACGAGCTCCACCACGTACACCTTGTCCAACAGAGAGAACTTGGGACGTTTGACAGGAATGTAGGACATGATGAGTAATTAGTTGAAGAGGCTGCAGAACGGGGTTTGCTTGACGAAGAACATGATAGCCGCCGCCAGGAAGATGTTGATGACCGTCACCTCGAAGAAGACGAGCCACCCGAGCTTCATCACCTGGTCCCAACGGAAGCGCGGCAGCGTCCAGCGCACCCAGACGAAGAAGAAGATGAAGGCAAACAGCTTCACGAGGAAGACCAGGAACTGGCAGAGCACCGCGAGCCAATCGCAGTAGGCAGCCAGCGCGGCATCCGCCCCGAAGCCGATGGACCAACCACCGAAGAAGAGCGTGACGACCAGCGCCGAGCCGATGACCATGGCCGCGTACTCACCCATGAAGAAGGAAGCGAACTTCATGGAGGAGTACTCCGTGTGGTAACCGCCCACCAAGTCCGTCTCGCACTCCGCCATATCGAAGGGCGTGCGGTTCGCCTCCGCAAACACGCAGGTGACGAACACCAGGAAGCTGACGAGCACGGGCAGGTAGAGCGCCCAACGCTGCACGTTGAGACCCTCACCCCACAGGGGCAGAAGCGTCCAACCGTTGTCCGCCTGCTGCTGCACGATCTCCTGAAGGTTGAGGGTGCCGAACATCATGAGCAGGGGGATGATGGCCAAGCCCATAGCCACCTCATACGAGATGAGCTGGGCAGAGGCACGCAGGCCGCCCAAGAAGGGATACTTGGAGTTGGAGGACCAACCCGCCAGCGTGAGGCCGTACACGGAGAGGCCGGAGACGGCGAAGATCCACAGCACACCGATATTCAGGTTTGCTACGCACATGGAGATGTGGCCGTAGCAGGTCTCCACCGCCGAAGCGAAGGGAACCACCGCAGCCGCCACCAAGGGCGGACCCAGCACCAGCATGGGTGCCAGGATGAAGAGGAAGCGGCGCACATAGACCGGCGTTACCTCCTGCTTGAGGAAGAGCTTACCGCCGTCCAGGCAGGGCTGCATCAGGCCGAAAGTCGGGATCTCGCGATCCAGACGCAGCCAGGTGCAGAGCTTGGCGATCCAACTGTCCTGCGGAATGCCGAAGAAGTGCAGGAGCTTGGAGAGCGGCTGCTTCTCCTTGCTGCCGAAGCGCTTGAGCAGGAAGAGCGGGATACCCGCACGGTTCGGACCCGGACGGTCCTGAATCCAGCCCGCCACTCGGCGCTCCGTCCACACGGAGATCACCACGAAGGCCAGAATAACGGCAAACATGAGGACGAGCTTGATGAGCGTCGTGATCAGGTAGAACCAGATCTCGTTGCTCATGACGTCATCATACCATTGACACAATGTAGAGAACATAATGGAAAGGAGGGATGGAGGTTACTTCTTAGCTTTCTCGCGCTCGATGAGCGGGATGGTTACGCCGGTGTTGAGGATTTGCTTACCTTCATTGCCGATGCTGCCCCAGGTGAGGCCGCGCATGGGCTCGAACTCCTCGGCCATCTCCTCCAGCACGTTGATGGACGTGGGGCAGGCGATGACACGCACGCAGTCGCAGCCCAGCAGGTGGCTGAGGTCGCGCATGATGAGCCACTCCGGACGCGCCTCACCCAGCGGCTCGATGGCCTTGTTGAGACGTTGAATGCGGCCCGTGACGTTGATCATCGTGCCGTGCTTCTCCGCGAAGGTAACACCCGGCAGCACCACATCCGCCTGCTTGGTGGTGGCGTTCTCACTGTGGGACATCACGAGCAGGTAATCCAGCCCGCGCAGATCCTCCTCCGGCACCCCGGCCTCGGCGGTCAGATCCTCGCCGATGGAGATGACGAAGCGGATGCTGCGGTTCTTGATACCGCGGCGGATACCGGCCAGACCGGCGCCCGTCTTGTTAAGGATGAGCTTGGCACCGTTCGTGTTCGGGTTGCGGTCCTCGCAGATGAGCATGTTATCCGCCTCACCCATGCGGGGAACGATATCGAACTTGGTGATACCGAGCTGGCGGGCGAGCGCGCGGGCCATGTAGAGCTCCTCGTTCGTGCAGCGGGCGGAGACAACCATCGCGGTCTCGGCCGGCGCGCACTTGTGAAGCTGCTCCACGACCATGTTCAGCGTAGCATCCCAGGTAGCGGGACGCTGACCGGCACCGCGATCCGTCCGCACGAGCGGGGTGAGGATACGCTCCGGGGCGTTGATGAACTTGTAGTTCAGGCGCGCGTCATCGGGCATCCAGCAGCTGTTCACCTCATCGTTTTGGCGCGGGGTGATGCGGTAGACCTGCTGACCGCGGGTCCAGATGTTGATGTTGGTACCCGTGCCGCAGTTCATATCAATGGTGGGCGTGCTCTTGAGGAACCAAACGCGCATCTTGAAGCGGAAGTCACGGCTGGTGAGGGCACCCACGGGGCAGAGATCCACCACGTTCATGGAGTAATTACCGTCCAGCTGCTTGCCGGGGTAACAGGAGATGGCATTGTGCGTACCGCGACCCACGACGCCGAGCACTTCCTCGCCGACAATCTCCTTCATGAAGCGCACGCAGCGGCGGCAGAGCACGCAGCGCTCTTGGTCCAGATTCACGCGCGGCCCGAGCGGCAGGTTCTTGCCCTTCTTGGTCTTGGACTCCGTGAAGCGGTGGGTACCGCGACCGTAGTCCGCCGTGTACTCCTGCAGCTTGCATTCGCCGGCCATGTCGCAGATGGGGCAGTCCAGCGGGTGATTGGTGAGCAGGAACTCCAGCACGCCGCGGCGCGCCTCGCTGCACAGCTTGCCATCCGTGCGGATACCCATGTTCTCCGCCACGGTGTTGGCGCAGGCGATGACGGCGCGGGGCATCCACTGGATGGTCTGGTAGCCGTCCTCATTGTAAGTGGGGGTGGCACCCGGGGCCAAACGCGGGGGCATGCCCTGCTCCACCAGGCACATACGGCAGGAGCCGGCCACGGACAACTTGGGGTGGTAGCAGAAGCAGGGCACGTGCACGCCCACGGAATTGCAGGCATCCGCAATGCGCGTGCCTTTCGGGAAGCGGTACCACTTGCCGTTGATCTGTACGTTCACCTTGCCCTCGGCAGCGGCGGCGTCTTTCGGCAGTATATTCGGTTTTGTGATCATGCTGATGAGGGGGATTTAGTCTTCTCGGGTCAGGAACTTGCATGCCTCGGCAGCCTCCTCCGAGTGCGGCTTGAGCGCGTTGATGGGCTTGGTGAGGGCCAGGAATTCGTCCCGGAACTTGGTTGTGAAGGCCTGCGTGGGCCAGGAGCAGGCCTCGCCGAAGGCGCAGACCGTCCGCCCGCAGATGTTGTCCGCCACGTCCTTCAACAGGTCCACGTCCTCCGGGGAGCCCTGCCCGTTGCAAATGCGGGTGGAGAGCTTGAGCATCCAGGGGTTGCCCTCCCGGCAGGGGGAGCACTGACCGCAGGATTCCCAGGCGAAGAAGCGGTTGAGGTTGTTGAGGATGTGCGGCATGCTGCGCGTGTCATCCATGACAATGACGCCACCGGAGCCGCTCATGGAGCCGAAGCGGGCGATGCTGTCCAAGTCCATCGGGATGTCGAACACGGAAATCTCCTTGACCGAGCCGTCGGGGTTGCGGTCCTTGAGCACCTCGTCGCAGCGCATCACCTTGGCAGAGGCACCGCCGGGGATGATTGCCTTGAACTTGCGGCCGCGCTTGGGGCCGCCGCATACCTCGTAGAGCAGCTCGCCGTAAGAGATGGAACCGGAGACGAACTCGTACACACCGGGGCGCTTCACATCACCGGAAACGCCGATGATACGCGTACCCGGGGAGCGCTGCGCGCCCTCCTGCGCATAGGCCTCCGCCCCGCGCAGCATCACCTGGCGCACCTGGCAGAGGGACTCCACGTTGTTCACGATGGTCGGGCAACCCCACAGACCGATGGCAGCGGGGAAGAACGGCGGCTTGATGCGCGGGTACGGACGCTCGCCCTCGATGGAGTTGATGAGGCCCGTTTCCTCACCGCAGATGTAGGCCCCTGCCCCGCGATGCACGATGATCTGCAGGTCGAAGCCGGACTTGAGGATGTTCTTGCCCAGGAAACCCTTGGCCTCCGCTTCCTCGATGGCCTTGCTCATGATCTTGGCGGCCTCCGGGAACTCCTCGCGGATGTAGAAAACCGCGTAGTGAGCCTGCACGGCATAGCAGGCAATAATCATGCCCTCCAGCAGCTGGTGCGGGTCCTGGTGTACGATGAAGCGGTCCTTGAAGGTACCGGGCTCGGACTCGTCGCAGTTGCAGACCAGGTAGACCGGCTTGGTGTTGCCCTTGGGAATGAAAGTCCACTTGACACCGGTGGGGAAACCGGCACCGCCGCGGCCGCGCAGGCCGCTCTTCTTGACCTCATTGATGACATCCGCCGGCTCCATCTTGATCACCTTCTTGAGGGTCTCGTAGCCACCGTCCTTCATGAAGCACTTGATGGACGGGTCATAACCCACGCGGTTGATGTTGCGGTAGATGCGGCGTGTTTCCCGCGGATGCGGCTCCCTGCCGGGGAGGTATTTAATATTCTCGCTCATAATCGTGCGCTTGAGTTACTTTTTGCTGTAAGACGCAATGATTTCGTCGATCTTCTTGGGCGTCACCTCGGAGTAGAGGGTATCGTTGACCATCACGTTCGGCCCGAAGCCGCAGTTGGCCAAGCATTCCACGGCCTCGATGCTCCAGAGTCCGTCCGGGCTCACGGCCATCGGCTCGGCATCCGTCATATCCGCCGGATTCACGCCGATCTTCTTGCAGATGTAGTCGATGAGTTCCTCCCCGCCGCTCATGGCGCAGGCCACGGTGTGGCACACGCGGAAGTGGTACTTACCGGGGCAGATGCGGTGGATGCCGGGGTAGAAGGTGACGATGCCGGCCACATGGATGGTCGAGCAACGGCACATCTCCGCAATCCAGGGCATGCACTCCGGGCAGACGAAGCCGAACTTCTCCTGCACCATGTGGATGATGGGCAGCACGGCGGATTTCTCCTTGCCCTCCGGGTACTGCGCAACCAGCTTTTGCGCTTCGGCCACAAGCTCCGGGGTTACCTCAAACTTGGGGAAAAACTGCTCACCGGGCGAGGGAATGTGCTCGGTGATGGCATCGATGGCGTTTGGTGTTTCAGACATGTTGAAAGTGTGAGTTGAGGTGAAATCAGCGGTCGCACTCGCCCTGCACGAAGTCGAAGGAACCGAGGATGGCGCCGATGTCGCTGACCAGGTGGCCCGGCAGCAGCTCCGGCAGGATGGAAAGGGTGCAGAACGAGGGGCTGCGCATCTTGAGGCGATTCGGCAGGCCGCCGCCTTGGGAGTCCAGGAAGAAGCCGAGTTCGCCCTTGGGGTTCTCTGCCGCAAAGTAGACCTGACCAGCGGGGGCGTTGACGCACTGTGTGGTGACCATGAACTGGCGGATCAACTCCTCCATGCCCAGCAGGGTGTCCTTCTTGTTGGGCAGAATGCCTTTGTCCAGCTGCACCCAGATGGGTCCCTTGGGCATCGTGGCAATCACCTGGCGGATGATGCGGACGGACTGGCGGATCTCTTCCATGCGCACCTGGAAGCGGGCGTAGCAGTCACCCTCCGTGGCCACGGGTACGTCGAAGTCGTACTTCTCGTAGCCCAGGTAGGGGTTGGTCTTGCGGAGGTCGCGGTTCACACCGCTGGCGCGCAGGTTATTGCCGGTCATGCCGCACTGCAGAGCCATCTCGCGGGGAATGACGCCGACGCCGACGAGTCGGTCGATGAAGACTTTGTTATGCAGCAGCAGCTTCTCCATCTCGTCCACCGTCTTGAGCGCGCTGTCGCAGAACTCAAGAATCGGCTTCTCGATGCCGGCGGGAAGGTCGCGGGTCATGCCGCCGATGCGGGTGTAGCTGGAGGTGAAACGTGCTCCGCAGATCTGCTCGTAGAGGTTATGCACTCTCTCTTTCTCCTCGAAGGCGTAAAGGAAAGCCGTCATCGCGCCCGTATCCATGGCATACACGCCCGTGCCCAGGAAGCAGGAGGAGATGCGGGAAAGCTCGCAGCAGAGCACGCGGATGGCTTGACCGCGCTCCGGCAGCTCCCAGCCCAGCAGTTTCTCCACCGCGCAGGCGTAGGCTATGTTGTTGCTCATCGGGGCCAGGTAGTCCATGCGGTCCGTGTACGCCACAAACTGGTTGTAATGGCAGTTCTCCGCAATCTTTTCCATGCCGCGGTGCAGATAGCCGACGACGGGATCGCAGGAGACAATCACCTCGCCGTCAATCACCAGCTTGAGCCGCAGCACACCGTGCGTCGCCGGGTGCGAGGGACCCACGTTGAGCGTCACGAGCTCGCCGTGGTCGTCAGCATCGTTCTTCAGATAATCCGGTGCCGCATGCATTGCATCAGGCACTTGCAAAGTCTTTGTCGTATTCATAACCTTTGTTTGCAGCGGCCGGCTCCGGCCACATTGGTGCTCATTCATTTAACCCCACTTGCCCCCACATTGCAAGCCTAAAGTGCCCACAGAATGCAATTTTTGCTCACAGCAGCAGTAACAGGGGCCCGGAAAGGCCGAAGATTAGAATCATCTAACACTATCAAGACAAGCCCGACGCAGGCGAAGAGCCTGCACCAAGGGGGCGACATCGTGCACGCGGTGCAACTCGGCCCCGGCGTCGGCGGCCAGCAGGCTCATGACAACCGTGGGGAGCGGGCTGACCTTGGGGGCCTGCGGGTCGTCCAGCACGGCGCCCATAAAGCGTTTGCGGGAGAGGGCCATGAGCATGGGCAGATCATGCACGCGGGTCTCCTCCAGGCAGCGGATGAGCAGGAGGTTGTGCTGCACGTTTTTGCCGAAGCCGATGCCGGGGTCCAGGCAGATACGCCGGCGGTCGATGCCGTCCTGCTCGGCGAGCTGCACGCGGGCGGCGAAGAAGTCGCGCACCTCGGCAACGACATCGGTGTATTGAGGGTTGTTCTGCATGGTCTTGGGCTCGCCCTGCATGTGCATGAGGATGACGCCGCAGGGCAGCTCGGCACAGACGCGGCGCATGTCGGGGGAGGCCAGGCCGGTGATATCGTTGACAATGTCAGCCCCGGCCAGCAGAGCGGCGCGGGCGACATCCGCGTGGCGGGTGTCAACGGAGATGCGGGCGGCGGGGCGCTCGCGGCGCAGGGCCTCGATCACGGGCAGCACGCGGGCGGCTTCCTCGGCGGGAGAAACGGCGTCCGCCCCGGGGCGGGTGGATTCACCGCCGATGTCGATGATGTCCGCCCCTTCCTCCAGCATACGCAGGGCGTGGGAGAGGGCGGCCGCCGTGCCGAAGTGCTGCCCACCGTCGGAGAAGGAATCGGGGGTCACGTTCAGAATCCCCATCACCGCCCCCCCGGCGGGGAGGACCCAGCATTCGCGCGCGAGTTGCCAACTTCTGCTCATGCGGGTACTATAGCGCAAGGCGGGCGGCGCGTCAAGGCCAAAGAAAACGACACGCAGCCGGCGCGGGGCAGACTGCGTGTCGATAACATGACGGCGAAGGCTCGTTTAGCCGAGGCGGGCGAATTGGAGGTGCATCCAATCGCAGTCGCGCTCCCGGCCCAGGGAGACGGCGCCGTGGGCCTCCCATATCTGCCACCAGGCGGTGCAATCCGGGTGGGAGAGACTTGCCCGCGGGGCGCGGAGGGAGTAGCTGTTCTGCTCGGCTGCGAAGTCGAGGGCAATGCCCCAGGCGTGCATGGACAGGGACTTGCCGCCGGTGGTGCTGCGGTAGTAGTAGCTGCCGCTGTACCGGTCCAGCCCCAAGCGGTGCAATTCGGCTTGGCCGTAGTGGGCCAGCACCTCGCGCAGGGTGGCGAGTACATGCGGGGCGATGAGCCTGTGCACCCGCAGGCTGCGCACGGGTTTGCCCTCGTACAGGAGGGGATAGGGCGGCAGAACGCTCACCAGGGAGTCCTCGCAGCCGGGGGAGCCGAAGACGCTCTTACCGCTGCGTACCTCACTCTGGGTGGGCCATTGCGGCACGCGGGTAATCCCCAAGGCGCGGCAGAGGGCCTCGACGGTTCGGCTGCCGATGATGCCGTCTGCGGGCACGCCGAGCTTCTGCTGAATGAGCTTAATGTCCTGTTTCATGCTCGGTGGGGGCGGCGGTGTTCTGCTCCAGGTGGGCCAGTCGGGCATCCATGGCGCGCAGGATCTCGGCTGTCTCGGCGGCTGCGGCGGCTTGCTCGCGGGCAAGGGTGCGGAAGTCTGCATAGACGAAGCAGACCAGCACAAAACCGCCGAAGGTGATGATCTCGCGGGTATATTCCCGCACGATGCTCAGATAATCTTGAATGGGTTTGCACATGCCCCGTTTATACACCTTCTGCGCTGCCGGGGGCAAGGATGCAAAAACCGCGGACACGAGAAGGAGTTGTCCTTCGTATCCGCGGGTTGCCTATGTCACTGTCGTTACGAGGCGGGAGGCGCAGCCGGAGCGGTCGGTGCCGCAGGGGTGGCCGGCGCGGCCGGAGCAGCGGGCGCAGGCGGCGGCGCTATGGGTTCCTTCGTGAAGTAGGGTACACCATTGGCGGAGGCGCGGAAGCTGCCGCGGGGAAGAATCTCTACCTCCAGCGTGCCGCCGTTGTAGGCGGAGGGGTCCGGCACGGGGACGCTGTACTCGCGCAGAACGGGGGCACCGTCCTGATCCGGGTCACGCACCACGACCTTGATGGGGCCGTTGACGGCGGGACGACCGGTGATGCTCTCCGTGCACTTGGCACGCCCTGCCATAAAGCCGCAGGGGTACACATTGTCCGCGGCGTCCGTGGCCTCCACGAAGAGGCGACCTTCCGTCCCGTTGATGAAAGAGATCTTGTAGTTCATGTTACCGGCGGAGGTCACGGGGGCAGCCGGCTGCGGCGTAGGCTGCACGGCGGGCTCCGGAATGGGGGCTACCGCAGGGGTCTGCTCCACTGTGGGTTGCGCGGGGGTATAGCCCGTATCGGTGGGCGTGGTAACAACGGTGGAAGCCGATGCCGCCTGTTGCGCATAAGCGGCTACCTGGCGCTCAAAGGCAGCGTTGGCATCATTGGCTGCCGACAGAGCGGGATCCGTCGCGGCGCTCACCGTCGCAGCCGTGGTCACGTCGCGATGCACGTTGGCAGTCGGGACGGGGGGGGCCGTCGGGCGCAGAGCCGGCGGCAGCATGGGCGTGGGGTCACATGCAGAGAGCAGCACGGGTAGTGCCGCACAGAGGATGATGTTGCGTTTCATGGTTTCGGTCTGAATTCTAGCATAAAAGCAAGCATGGTGCAAGCGCATTGTCGCACAAAATGCCTGCGGGTGTTGATTTCCGCCCGTCGGGGGGAGGGGTTCAGGCCTCCCCTACGGGCTGCTCGGCACTGCGCCGTATGCTCACCTGGGTCACGCGGCGGCGGTCGCAGCCGGTAACGGTGAAGATATAGTTGCGCAGGGTGACGGACTCGCCGCAGGCGGGCATGTGCCCGAGCGCCTCCGTAATGAATCCGCCCAGGGTGGAGACATCGCCCTCGGTCTCGATCTCGCCGAGTTCCGGCAGATACTCTTCCAGGTCGAACAGGGCCAGGGAGCCGCTGGCGGTGTACCGCCCTTCCCCGTTCGGGAAGAAGTCTTTATTGTGCTCGGTCTCGAACTCATCGCGAATGTCATCGCCCACGATTTCCTCCAGCACATCGTCCAGGAACACGAGGCCCAAGGAGTCGCCGTACTCGTCGACAACCAGCGCAAAGTGGGTATGCTCCTTGGAGAAGAAGTCCAGCAGGGTATCCAGCTTCATCGTCTCCGGTACCACCTTCAGCTCGCGGCGCATCTGCATCAGGTCGGGGTTCGGGGTGTTGGCCATCTTCAGGAAATCCTTGACGTGCAGCCACCCCTGCACCTTGTCCAAGTGCCCCTGCACCAAGGGGAAACGGCTGTGCGGGCTGTTGATCACGCGCTCCATGTTCTTGGCAAAGCCGTCGTTCACATCCAGCACCTCGATGGAGCTGCGGGGTACGTAAATATCATGCACGGAGCGGTCGTTAAGCTCCAGCGCATTCTTGGAGATCTCGGCCTCCGTCTCCGTCACGGCCTTGGATTTGCCGCTTTCTTCCACGATGATGGCGATCTCCTCCGCGCTGTGCGGGGCATTCGGCTCGTAGTGCGGGTCGACCCCGAACACGTAGTGAGCAATGCCGTTGGCCGTGTTGTTAAACAGGCGCACGATGGGGGAAGATAACTTGGCGAAGCGCGTCATCCCGGGAGCGGTGGCCAGGGCCAGCGCCAGGGGTTTGCGGATAGCGAGGCTCTTCGGGACCAACTCGCCGAGCACGACGTGCGCGAAGGTGAAGAGGCTGTAGGCCAAGGCATACGATACCGCACTCACCACCGTCGGGGTCAGGTGGCACAGGTAAGAGAGCGGCGGGGCGATCAGGCTCTCGATGAAGGGTTCGCCCATGCCGCCCAAAGCCAGGGAGGCAATGGTGATACCCACCTGATTAGCAGAGAGATAGGTATCCCGATGCCGCACGACGTGCAGGGCTTTGTTGCGGCGTTTGCTCTGCCCTTTCGTCTCGCTTTCATCGCCCTCCAGTAACTGGCTCTCGCGCACACGCGCGCTCGCAAATTCATTCGCTACGAAAAAGGCGTTCAGAAACAGACAGAACGCAATCGC
>CAMEZO010000022.1 GCA_945947905.1 uncultured bacterium | reverse complement strand
CTGGAAGGGCGGGGTGTGCCCCAAGATGACGCGAAGGCCGCCGAGTGGTTTCGGAAGGCCGCCGCGCAGGGGGAGTCAAACGCCCTGCTCAGACTCGGTAGCATGTATTGGCACGGGCGCGGGGTGGAACAGGACCTCATGAAGGCAGTCGGATACATCCAACAAGCGGCACGGCAGGGCCACGCACCGGCAATCGAGCTGCTCACTCAATACGGCCTGCCCTACTGACGTGCCAACACCCCCTCGAACCGATGCAGACGGTTTGTAGAGAGGAGGGAGTTGACCCGTCAGGAAGGGCAAAACTGCGGTACCAAGGCTTCAACACATATCATCAACGG
Organism: uncultured bacterium; assembly: GCA_945947905.1. Lineage (GTDB taxonomy): Bacteria > Verrucomicrobiota > Verrucomicrobiia > Verrucomicrobiales > Akkermansiaceae > Akkermansia. Next base: position 20,639 of record CAMEZO010000022.1, on the reverse strand, counting down.
AAGCTGATGGTGATGGGCAGGGAGGGCGGAGCTGCGTTCGGGAGAAGGGGCGTAACCGCCGAAGAGGGGACCCAGGCGCGGGTACCGGCGGCGGTTTGGACATAGGACCAAGAGGCGCGGACAGCCAGCAAGCGGAGGGGCGTGGACGCCGGCAGGGAGATGATCTCCGAGGCCGAGTCATCCGCCGCCGAGCGCCCCGTAGTAGACGTGGTGACATAGGCCGTATCCGACGGCGGAAGGAGGCGGAAATCCGGCACCTCGCGAGAGAGGTAGTAGAGCCAATCCAACGCGCAGAGGAGAGACGAGGCGAGAGCAAGCGCCGTCACGGCATGAACCCAGGGCTTGCGGCGCCTGCGCATAGCCACCGACAGCACGATGCAGAAGGCAAGGATAGACGTGAACACGATGGTAAGCATCCACAACAGAGAAGGCGACAGCCAAGTGAACACGCGGTCGGCCGCAGAGTCATTCTGCGCAAGCACCGCCCCCTCCTTCCGCTGAATAAACTCCAGGTTAGCACGCGCCTCCGCCAGGGAGGGATCTGCCTGCAAAGCCCGGGCATAGAACAGAGCAGCCTGACCCGACTCGTTCAGGCGATAGCAACAATTACCCGTATTAAACAAAGACGCAGGGTCCGTCTTGTCCTTCAAAAGAGCCTTGGCCTGCGAGAACTGCCCCGCCTTGTAAGCGGACTCCGCCGTATTCGCCTCCGCTGCCGAAACCGGGAAAGCCGTCACCATCAACAAAAGAAGCACCGCAAGGTGTGACATAGCCCGACGCACACGGTGCAACATACTGCTGCGCTCCTCGGCAGGAAGCTCCACCTGAGCATCCGGACGAAAAGCCTCCGCATCCCGTCGCGCCAGGATAGCACGAAGGTCGTCATCCTGCGCCTCCGCCGGTATATGCGACTCGATAAACGAACCGATACCCTTGAGGAAATCCACCCCCTGCTCTGCTGCCGCCAGCTCACGCAAAGCGCGCTCACGCCGGCGCACCGCAGCCCCCACCCGGAAGCGAGCGCGAAGCGGACGAGCCACCAAAACCGCCGCAAGCCCGAGCGCCGGCAGATAGAGGAGATACCACAGCCAACGCGGCAGAATGTACAACGCGGACCCCGCCTCCTCCTCGCTCAGGAAAGTACCGTAAATATCCCGCATCTCCGCCACGGGCACCTTACCCGCCGGCAGCGGCTCACGAGCCGAAAAATCTGCCCCCTGCAGCCCGGTCGTACCCTCCGTCAGCTTCCACTTGAGCGGAATGGGGCGCGAATACGCCGTGTGGTACTCCTCATCCGCCGGGTTGAAGAAAGGCAGACGGAAAGACGGAATGCCGTCCACCTCCACCGTGGGGCGCATAATCTGCGTGAACGTTACACGCGTAACACGTCCGTCCGCGTTGCGCGTGACATTTCGGGAAGGCTTACCGGAAAGCTTCCAGTTACCCGCCTCCTCCGGTTGGGGAACGGAGAGATGCTCCAAATCCCCCTGCCCGCTCACGATAATATCCACCTCGATAGCCTCATTCAGCGACAGCTCGGTGGAACGCGTGCGCGCCGCAAGCGTGAACGAGCCCACCGCGTTATCAAAATCCTGCGGCTTTTCCGCGGGGGGGAGCGGAAGGGACTTGAGCGTCACCGCCGGCATCGGAAGCTTTCGGGCGGCACCGGCGTATACCGTGCACTTACCACCCACCTGCTGCGCGCCCTCCTGCATGGGCGTGAGCAGCGCCGTGTAGTCATAGGTATTCCAAGCGCGCCCGCCCGAATTCGCCCGACCGACACTGCCGTCCAAGCCATCGCGCAGCAAAAGCCCGGGCCACAGACGCACCTCCGAGCAGCGCACCCCCACCGACTCCAACTGCGGCGGGTACTGGCCGAGGATCCCCGCACCGTCCGGCAGGAAGAGTTTATAACAAACCGTTTGTTGCTGGTGCACATAACCGTCTATGGCATCCGGCTGTGCCAGGACGCCGTAACGGAAAGGCTCATCGTACCACACGATTTTGGATGTGGAGTACACCTTGAGAACCGGCGGCGTTATTTGCTTCTTGGTACCGTCATTGAACTCCAGCTCAAAAGGCTCTATCCTGACATCGCCGGGCGCGTCGGGAGTGATACGCACAGACAAAATGCCGAGGCGGCGCGGCATACCGCTCGTGCTGTTTTCCAAGACCGTCTGAATCGGGCGTATCTCGTAGCCGGCGTTCTGCACACGAAGACGTGTCGGCGCCACCATCCCGACACCCTGAGAGACGTCATCCATCACATAAAGGAACACCTGCTCCCCGGGGACGGCCAGGCCGGCCGACCAGGAAATCGTGGGTTCCGCAGAAACGCGTCCGGCCAGCAGGGCCAGACATGTTATAATGAGTACTATCAATGGGCGCATCATGGTAATCAATAATCTTTCTTGGGTGGACGCGGACGATACGGGGCCATGATGGGAGACCCTGTCTCCTCATCCGCATGAATTTGGAGGGTACTGAAAGCTCGCTGCTTCTCCTTATCGGCATCCTGATTCGGGTTGGCAGGCTGTTGCTTAGGCTCTCGGGGCTGAGGCTGCTTTTGCTTGTCTTTTTGATCTTTCTTCTCTTGTTTATCCGGTTGGCCCTGTTTGTTTTTCGGATCTTGTTTATCCTGTTGATCTTTTCGGTCCTTCTGATCCTGCTTGTCCTGCTGATCCTTTTGGTCCTTTTGATCTTGCTTATCCTGCTGATTCTTTCGGTCCTTCTGATCTTGCTTATCTTGCTGATTCTTTTGGTCTTTCTGATCCTGCTTATCTTGCTGATCTTTTCGGTCCTTCTGATCCTGCTTATCTTGCTGATCTTTTCGGTCCTTCTGATTCTGCTTATCCTGCTGATCTTTTCGGTCCTTCTGATCCTGCTTGTCCTGCTGATCTTTTTGGTCCTTCTGATCCTGATTATCCTGTTTATCTTGTTGATTCTTCTGCTCCTGCTGATTCTGTTGCTGCTGTTGTTTTTCCTCCTGACGGAGGCGCTCAATCTCCTTCTCGACCTTACGGAGGAGCTTCTGAACGGCCTCCCTGTTGCCGGCAGCGGCGGCACAGGCAGCATCCAGCTTCAGCACATCGTCATAGGCGGTTATATTCTTTTTAAGTGCATCGCGCAGCTTGGTCAGCTCCTCCGCTCCGGGGCGATGTTGCGGCTGCTCGGGATCTTGCTCATAAAGTTTACGGAGAGTCTCGAACGACTGCTCGGTATCAATGTTAGCCATACCGAGGCGGGCGGCAGCCTGCAACTGCGGATCATCGGAAAGCAGAGCCTTGGAGAACGCCTCCTTTGCAGCAGCGGGGTCCTTTTGCTTCAGGGCCTGCTCATAATCCTGCACACGCTCCGGCTCTGCGGCTTCCGCCACGGGCAACAGACAAAGCAACACCACGGCCGCAGAGACACGGCGCGGCAGACGCCAATGCGTCCCGACCGCCACGCCGAGCAACAGCAGCAGAAGAGCGGGGACGGCAAAATACACAAAAACATCCTTCGGCACCCGATTCAGCGACACCTCCTCCTCGTGCTTCTTGAGATCCTTCGCCGCGGCTTGGGCAAACTGCGAAATATCCGCACCGGCCCCCGCAGCAAAATAGCGCCCGCCCGTCTCCTTGGCAAAGCGAATCAGCGATTCGGCGTTCAATTTACTGATGACATGTTTACCGGACGCATCGCGCCACAAACCACCGTCGGCAGAAGGATCCGGAATCGGCGCGCCGCCCGGCGTACCGACCCCCACGGTGATGACGTGCATACCCTCCTTGAGGGCCTCCTTCGCAGCGGAATCATTCGAGTTGACCGTATCCTCACCGTCACTGAAAATAACGAGAGCATTTCCCCCGCCCGGCGCACTGCGGCGGAAATTATCCAGCGCCCGGGTCAGCACCAGCCCGAAGTTCGTCCCCCCGTAGCCGGCCCACCCGGTATCCACCCGCTGCAGAATGTCCCGCAGAGTGTTGTGATCATAGGTCAGCGGCACCACCACATCCGCCTCACCGGCGAACACGATCAAGCCGATCTTGTCCCCCGGGAGCGCATCCAACAGCTCCAAGGCCGCCGCGCGCGCCTGCTCCAAGCGGCTCGGGGTCACATCATCCGTCGTCATGGAGCGAGAAACATCCAACGCAATGAACAGATTACGCCCCGAGGCATGAGCGGAGGACTCCGAGAACCCCGCCACGGGCCGCGCCAAGGCCAAAATTCCCAGCACCAATGCCCCTAATACCGCCAACACAGGCAGCACCTTCTGCCACGGCGCCGTATCCACCACCAGCTCCGGATGCGCCGCAGACACCAGCGAACGCCACGCCGCCCCTCGTCGTACATGCAGCACAAACGCTGCCGCGGCCAACGCAAGGGGCAGAGCCAGGAAGAAGAGAACATACGGATACAAGAAACTCATGATAACAAGCTACGGTGCAGGTTTCGGCAAGACAACATCAAACAAACAACCCAGAGCCAGAAGCAGGCATGCGAGCCCGATGGGATAGGGGAACAGCTCCTCGTAACTCTCCAGCACACGGCGGGTGGCATCCGTTTTCTCCAGTTTATCGATTCGGCTGAACGCCTTTTGCAGATTCTCGCTGCTGCCCGCGCGAAAGAAGCGGCCGCCCGTCTCCTTGGCAATGTTACGCAGCGTCTTCTCGTCAATGGGATCCACCTCCGCCGTAAATGCCGAGATACGCTCATCCACGCCGATGGCAATCGTGAAAATCTTGATACCCATTTTAGCAGCCTGACGCGCTGCCTCATCCGGCGAGATGCTCCCCATATTATTCATGCCATCCGTCACCAGAATAATCACCTTGGATTTGGTCTCCGGCCGCTCCTGAAGCCGCGTGGCAGCGGAAGCGATAGCCGTACCGATAGCCGTGCCGTCCTCGGAGATATAGCCCTCCCGCCCGCGGCCGTTCGCAAGGCAGAACTGGTCGATGATGTGCTCCACCATCCCGGGCCTCAACTCACCGGAATCCGGATCCCTGCGCCCATGATCCAGGGTGAGCGGACAGCCCAGCTTGGCCTTACCGGCGAAAGCCACCACCCCGATGCGGTCATTCGGGCGCCCTGCAACGAAATCCTTGATTACATGCTGCGCTGCCGTCAAACGGCGCACGGGCAGCCGGCGATTACTGCGCAACAGCTCCTGCATGCGCCGCGAGCCGTAGTAAGAACGCAGCACATCCATATCCTCCTTCGCCGTGATCACGGACAAAGCCGCCGTCTTCTGCAGATCCCCCACCGGCAGGGTCATATCCCGCTGATTCATGGAATACGAGAGGTCACAGGCAATCATGATATCGATACCGCTCACCTTCTGCTCCTCAACGCGATTCTTCCACTGCGGACGCGCCAAGGCCACCACGAGAGCCGCAGCCGCCAAGGCAAAACAAACAGGCCCCACCCGCCCCGCCAGCACCGACGGACGATGCAGAAGCGGCGAGACAAAATGCGCGGTGGGATGCTGCACACAGGTAGCCGCCCCCCGACGCCGGCGCAGCAGCAGGACGCCCAACACCGGCAGCAACAGCCACAGCACCCACGGCTGAGCAAAAACAAACTCCCGTGATAAATCAGCCGGCGGCGCAGAAGCAAGTATATAAGCAAAGGGTATCATACAGAAACAGGCTCCTTTTCCTCCGGCTGTTCTCGGCGGGCGGCCTCAATGTCCGACACCAGCACCAGAGCTTCATCTATCAAATGCCGCGCCTTTGTCGGAGAATCCTCCTGGTGCGGCGCATACTTCAACGCAGCCAAATCATCCAACAAACGCAGGGTGGTCAGGCGGCACGACTCCGGAACCCCGGACAGGGAATCCAGACGCCGAGAAAACTCCTCATGCGTCTCGAACAAAGCGGGGTCCTGCGTCTCCCCCGCCAAGAAATTACGCAGAATCAGCGAAACCCGCACCCCGCAGGCCCCGAGGGGCGGCAACTCCACGGCCAAGGCCTGCAAAAGAGCCACAGCCTGCTCCGCCGGAGACGGGAGCGGCGGCAAGACAACAGCACGGCGACTGCGCCGCAGGAACCACACCACTGCGAACAGCAGCAGCAACACCCCGGCAGCCACGCCCCCCCACAGCCAATAATCGGGCTCCGCAAAGGCGGCGGCATCCGGCACCTGCTGCAGCTTGGGAATGCTGCTCACTAAATCCTGAACCTCTTGCTCCTCCATAGCACCTCAATGAGCGAAAAATCTGCTTCTGCGTGCAAACAAAGCACGCAGAGCCGGCATAAAATCATCCCCCGTCATCAACCGAAGGGCATCCACCCCCGACTGCGTGAACAGCTGATCCCACTCCGCCAAATGCTCCCGCACCGCAGCAGCGTGCATGCGGCGCAACCGCGCGTCCGAGAAATTACCGGCCAGTAGCCCACCCGTCTCCGCATTCTGCACATAGACACGCCCCGCGGCGGGCAACTGCAACTCCGCCGCATCATTCACCCGCACGGGCACCAGCTCGTGGCGGAAACTGAGGCGCCCCATGGCCTGCTTATCCGGCAGCATCAGGAAATCGCTCACCAAGAACACCATGGCGGGCTTTCGCTGGCTGCGCAGCACGGCATCGGAAACCGCCTCCGCCGTGTCATCCGGCCCATCCGTCGGCGCCGTGAGAATCTCATTGATGATGCGCAGGCACTGGCGCATCCCCTTATCCGGGCGCAGGTAGCGATTCGGGCGGCAACCGAACAGCAGCAAGCCCACCTTATCCCCATTGCGGGCCGCACTGTAGGCCAAAACAGCGGCCAGCAACGCGGCATACTCGCGTTTGGTATCCGCCTGCCCTGCCCCCGCGTAGTTCATGGAGGCACTCACATCCACGCACAACAGCAGCACCTGCTCACGCTCCTCGTGGAAACGCCGCACATAGGGCACCCCCGTGCGCGCCGTCACCTTCCAGTCGATAAAGCGCGGCTCGTCCCCGGGCATGTACTCGCGGAAATCGTCAAAATCCAAGCCCTGGCCACGAAAACCGGAGCGGTACTGCCCGGCAAAGGTGGCCGTTGCCAACTTGCGCGCCCGCATCTCGATACGGCGCACTTTCTGCATGATTTCCTGCGTGTTCATGGCAAGCAGCGAGCTTTACGGAACGGGGACCTTGGACAGAATGCGATCCACAATGGCATCCGCCGATATGTTGGACGCCTCCGCCTCGTAGGAAAGCAGAATGCGGTGGCGCAGAATATCATGCGCCAGGTCCTTCACATCCTGCGGCGTGACAAAAGCTCGGCAGCGCGTAAACGCCAGAGCCTTCGCCGCCAGAGAGATATTAATCGTAGCACGGGGCGAGGCACCGGCACGCACCATACCCTCCAGCGATTTATCCAAAGCAGCTGGATTGCGGGTAGCGCGCACCAGGTCAACGATATAATTCTGCACCGCGGGATCGAGATAAATCTCGTTCATCAGGTCACGCGACGCATCGATCTGCTGCACGGTGACCACGGGAGAAGTGGACGGCGCCGCCCCCGTGTGGCTCATCATCTGCAACACCTGCACCTCCTCCTCGCGGGTGGGATAATCCACGATAACCTTGAAGAGGAAACGGTCCAACTGCGCCTCCGGAAGCTGGTACGTACCCTCCTGCTCAATCGGGTTCTGCGTCGCCAGCACCAGGAAGGGATTCGGCAGCGGGTAACTCGTCTCCCCCAGCGTCACTTGGCGCTCCTGCATGGCCTCCAGCAGAGCACTCTGCACCTTGGCCGGGGCACGGTTAATTTCATCTGCCAGCACCAGATTGGCAAACACGGGCCCCTTCTTGGCACTGAAGGCGCGCTCCTCCGGGTTGTAAATCATGGTACCGAGCAGGTCGGCAGGCAGCAAATCAGGCGTAAACTGAATGCGAGAGAAGGCCGCGTGCATGGTACCCGCCAGCGCCTTCACGGACATCGTCTTGGCCAAGCCGGGCACACCCTCCAGCAGCACATGCCCCTTGCACAGCAGGCTGAGGATCAGGCGGTTGATCAGCACGCGCTGCCCCACCACCACTTTGGCCATTTCTTGCTTAACCTCGCCCACCCAGCCGGAGGCGCGGGCGATCTTCTCACTGAGTTCCTGAGTATTCATATCAAAACTGCACACCCCGAGCCCGTCGCAGCGTTTTCCGCCGAACGGGCAAAGGGAATTACGGGATTAGACACCCCCGCAGGGGTTTGTGTTCAAAATCTGCATCTTCAGCGGTGAATAAGATCCGTGGTAACATCTGCGGTCTGAAAACGCACCAAGCGGGCCAAATCCGCCGGGGCAACCTCCACCTGTACACCGATGCGACCGCCGGAGAAAATGATGGTACCGAAACGCTCGGCGGAGACATCCAGCGTCGTGCGCAGGGCCTTTTTCATGCCGATGGGCGAACAACCACCATGCACATAGCCGGTGAGGGGCAACAAATCCTTCTGCTTAAGCATCTCCAGGGACTTCTCACCCACCGCCTTGGCCGCCTTCTTGAGGTCCAGCCCCGCGCCGACGGGGATGACAAAGACATAGTGCGCCGTACTCTTACCGGTGGTCACCAGGGTTTTGAAGACCTGCTCGGGATTCTGCCCCAGCTTCTCCGCCACCTCGGTGCCGGAGATCGCCCCCTCGCTCTCGTACTCGTAAGCCGTGTAGGGGATCTTCTTCTGCTCCAGCAGACGCATCACGTTTGTCTTTTCCGCCGCCTTCATGCGCTCAGTGTGCCGTATTCGCCGTCAACTGTCGGCAAGCCTTCACCGTGTTGGCCATCAGCATCGCGATGGTCATGGGCCCCACCCCGCCGGGAACGGGGGTAATGGCCGAGCAAAGATCCTGCACGCCGTCAAAGTCCACATCACCCACAATGCGGTAACCGCGCGGCCGAGTCGCATCCGCGATGCGGTTGATACCCACATCGATGACCACGGCCCCGGGCTTGATGAAATCCCTCTTCACCATGGCCGGTCGACCCACGGCCGCCACCAGGATGTCCGCCGTGCGGCACAGCCCCGGCAGGTCTGCCGTGCGGGAGTGCGCGACGGTCACCGTAGCGTTGGCCTTCTTGCCGAGCAGCAGATGCGCCATCGGCTTGCCGACAATCATGCTGCGGCCGATGACCACGGCGTGCTTGCCGGCGGTCTCCACCCCGGCGGACTTCAGCAGCTCCATGCAGCCCAGCGGCGTGCAGGGAACAAAACCGGTTTCATCCTCCAGCACCAGCTTGGCCACGTTCACGGGGTGGAAGCCGTCCACATCCTTGCGCGGGTCGATGTTCAGAATAACCGCACTCTCGTCGATGTGGCGCGGCGGCGGGCTCTGCACCAAAATGCCGTGCACCTCCGGGTCCGCATTCAGCCGATGAATCAGCGAAATAAGCTCCTCCTGCGTCGTCTCCTCCGGCAGCTCGTAATGGAACGAGCGCAGGCCCAGCTCCGCACAGGCCCTGACCTTCGAGCCGACGTATACCTGTGAAGCCGGGTCCTTGCCGACCAAGATGACGGCCAAGCCGGGGGTGACCCCCTGCTCCTTCAGCTCCTGAATCTGCGAAACGAGACCGGCGCGCACCTGCTGCGCCACCTCCTTGCCATTGATGAGAATCGGGTTCATGCTTTAGTTGTCTGAAATAATGGGTTCAAAATCCGGACGCCCGTGCGCCAGTTCACCGCGCAGGCGGTTGCAGAAATCCTCCTGCTGCTCGGGCGACAAATCACGGGGAACATACACCGGAGCCCCGATGCGGAAGGTAACACGGCTGAAGGGCTTGGGGATGATATAGCCATCCCACGCGCTGTTCACCCGCCAGCAATGCGGCACATCCATCGAGACCGGCAGAATCGGCAGGCCGCTCATGGAAGCCAGCCGCACCGCACCGGGCCGGAACTTGTAGCGGGGCCCCTTGGGACCGTCCGGGGTGATGCACATGGCGCAGCCGTCCTCCAGCTCGCGCACCATGTCCAGAAAGCCCGCCACCCCCCGCCGATGACTGGAACCGCGCACGGCCCGCATGCCGTAATCATTGGCCACGGCCTCGAGGATGGCCCCGTCCTTGCTGGCGCTCGTCAGCATGCTCATGGGCACCTTACCCTTCACCACACGGCGGTAGAAATGGCAGGGCATGAACGTGCGGTTATGCCACAGCACGATGATGACCGGACTGTTCCCGAGCAACTTCTCGGACTCCGGAGAAACGAACACACGACGCATGCGCAGGGTAGCACAGACGGAGGCGATGATACACCACATCACATGCCCGAGGGGCCGGGACCACCACTGCGAACGTTTATCACTGCTCATGCCTCTCTCGTTCAGTTACTCTGCGGCCAAGGGGTACCGGACGACGGTGTGGCAAAGGGGTCATTCCCGAAAGGCGCCACACCCGAGGGAGCAGAGCCCCCGGACTGCGGGGCGGGCGTACTGTCGGATTCGTCACCGCGCAGGATGGCCTCCGCCTCCCGATGTTTCTCCGTAAAGTCCTTGGCAAACTGGTCGATATCGATGTCCATATCCGCCGGACGACGCCCCGTGCGGTTGGCACGGGCCACACCGGCGCGCGCATCCAGCTCGGAAGAGTTATCGCGAGGCGAGTCCGCCGTGCCGCTCAGGGTGGTCACGACGCGGGAGAAGCTGCCGTCATCATCAAAGAGGGGGTCCGGCACACCGTCCGCATACTCCGTGCGCGTCAGGCGGGAAGGCAGGCCGTACTCGAGCGTACCACTCAGCTTGCGCCCGTCCTCCGGGGCCGAGACGCGCAGTTCACCCTTCAGCGTCACCAAGCGGCGTTCCTCCATGTCACCCTCCTGCAGGGTGAGCACGTTGGCTCCCTCCTGCTCGGACAAACGCACCACGCCGCGGAAGAGCTTGAGGCGCTGGAAATTCTTGCGGTTTTGCCGCTCCAAGTGCTCGGCAATCACCTCCATGGCCGGGAAGCCCTGCAGCTCCACCCCCTTCACCCGCACCATACCGCCGAAGACGGGATGATCCGTTGCAAAGGGCAGCTTAACGGTTCCGGCAGCATCGGCACCGGCCTGAGCCGCGCCCAGCGTGCGGGCCTGAAGGAAGGAGACGAAGGCATCCCGCGTCAGGGCACCCAGACTCATGTTATCCGCATCGAACACAAAGGGACCCGCCAGTGCACCGCGCTCCGCAATTTCGCCGCTCACGGACAAGCGGGACTCCGTCCCGGGGGCCGTGGAAGTCGGGTTATCGGTCGTACCGGTGAAGGAGAAAGACGGCACGGCGTAGTCGGAAATCAGCATCTTGCCCTCCGTCAACCGCACCGCAGGCCAGCCGCGCATTTGCAGCTTGCCGTCGTGCATCACCAGGGAGGTCGTATCCTGACGGGAGGGGACAGCGTACATATAACCGGCCACATCGGTCAGGACTACGGGCGTGGCATCGCCATCCTTCCACGCCACATTCAGACGACTGCACTCCACGCGGCCCATCTGCCACAGCCCCGCGGGATTCGCACGGTCCAGATGCAGCAGGCCGTCCCCCACGCGCAGCACGATGTCCGCAGCCCCGATGGCCGTACGCTCCGTACGCAGCACACCGGTAGCCAAGCTCAGCAGACCCACATCGCCGTCCACCTTGCTCAGCGCCACACTCTCCAGCATGGAAGTCTCCGGGAAACGCGCCTCCAGTCGGTCGACCGAGAAACCGGAGGCGGTCAGTTTCAGCCCGTCGCAGCGCAGCTCCGTGCAACCCCACAGGCGCTTGAGCTCCTCCACCTTGCCGGACAAGTACTCGTCCCCCGTCATCACCGTGATGCGGTAGGCAAAGAATGCCACGGTCAGCAGCAGCAGCACGAAGAAGGAAAACAGCGTCCACATCACCCCGCGGCGCGCGCGGCGCTTCTTCTCCTCGGCGGAGATCATCACGCGGCGCTTCTTCGTCACGCGTATCACCTTGGTACCATCCTCACGCACCACCACCTCGCGCTTTTTTTCCTGCGAGGGACGCTCCTCCGCCAGTTTACTGAGGATGCTGCGAACCTGTGACCGGTTATCGGTCTCATCGTCCGCATACTTATCGTTCTTGTCTCTCATATCTTGCTTGCATTAAATACCGTCCGTGAACTGCGAGGGACGCACCCCCGTGTTGATATCGCGACCCGTCGGGTCAACCACGTCCACCTTGGCAAAAATCATCATCATCTTGCGGATATTGCTCTCACCCTCGGAGCGGAAGAGGCGGCCCACCAAGGGCAGGTCACCCAGCACGGGCACCTTATCCTCAAACTTCACGTTTCGGGCCTCCTGCAAACCGCCGAGCACCAGCACCGTACCGGGCACCAGCGATACCTCCGTGTTGGCAAAATAGCGTTTGAACACCGGCATGAGGATGTAGTTGGGGGTCAGCTCCACCTCGTTCACGGTCATGTTGCCGTCGGCGTCCTCGATCTGCTGCGGCTGCACCATCGGCGTGCCCCAGTTCACCAGTCCCTCGAAGTCGTTGTAGGTAAAGGTCAAGGCGAGGTTCACCAAGGTGTTATCCGCATTCAGCTCCGCCTTGTGCACCTGCAACACCGGCCCGATACCGCCCACAGAGTCCTCCGACATACCGAAGCGCACGAAATCCGTGGGGTGCGCCGGGGTCACCATGGCCGTACCGCCGCTGTTATCATCGTAGTCGTCGTAGTAGTCATCATCGTCCTCCCGGTCTTCCTCATCGGCATCCGTGGTAGTGGAGGTCACAATCTGCGGGGAATCCCAGTTGGTGGGGTAGAAGAACTCGTGCACATTGGCAAACACGATCTGCTCCTCCGAGCCGGCGCGGAACACCGTGCGCGGATTGGAAAGCAAGTCACAGCCCTTCTTCTGGCTCAGACCGCGCATGATCACCCCGAGGTCCGCCGACTTCCACGCCGCGCGGAAGGAGAAGAAACCGGGGGCCTTGGTGGCAGCGTTCGCGTAGTACTTCTTGGCAGAACCGCTGGAGACCAAGCTATCCAAGCTGTCACTGTTCATCAGGCGCACGTTGGAGCGCAGCCCCTCCGTCACACTCTGCCGCGGGAAGGGCCCCACATCCCGGCCGGAGGAAACACCGGCACCGATAACGGGTAACTGAGTCGTCGGATCCAGCAGCTTGCCGCCGGTGGAATAAATCTCGTTGTTCAGCGCGGAGCTGAACATCCAGTCAAAGCCCAACTCCTCCAGATCTTCCTGGCTCACCTGGGCCATGATCACATTCAGCACAATGAGCTTCTCCCCGTCCATCGGGGCACTCAGAAGCTCCTGAATCTCATCCAGGTTATACGCCGTGTTGCGCACATGAAGCTGGCGGGTGGAGGGCGAGTAACGGGCATACGAACCCTCCGGGAAGGCAACCTTCATCGCCTTGAGGGCCTTCACGGGGTCAACGCGCCCCACACGCACCTTGCCGCCCTCATCATCCATGCCGTCGCTTTCCTCATCGGAGTCGCCCGCATCCGCTCCGTCGAAGAAATGCGGGGGCACGGAGAATGTACGGTCCACCAACGGACCGAAGTCACGGCCCGTGTAGGTAAGCTCCACGCCCACCTGCGTGTAGTAGTACTTCACCCCCAACTGGGAGCAAAGTATATCCAGCACATCCTTCACGGAGACATCGGACAGATCGAGGGTCACGCGGCGCTCCGCCAGGCTCTTGTAGGCCGGCGAGGTCTGCAGGCCGAAGTTGGTCACCAGGTTAATCGAGCGCGCGGCGCGAATGCCGTTGCTCTCGAAGCGCGAAATCTGGTTTTGCAGGGCCGTCACCACCTCATCCAGGGAGGCCTCATCAAAGACGACATGCGGCATGACCATGCGCGAGATGGCATCCGCCACCCCGCTGTCGGCCGCGGACTCCGCCTCGCTGCCGGCGGCCACGGGCAGGTTCTCATCGGTCACCACGGGGGCCTCCTCCTTGGGGGGCTGCTCCTCCCACTGCCGATCCACCTCGGTGAGCATGGCGGCGCGGGCACTGCGGCGGGCAGAAGCATAGTACTGCTCCTGCAGCTTGCTGACGCGCTCCTTACCCTGACGGGCCGCGCGGTTCGTGGTATCGATGCGCAGCACGCGGTCAAAGGTGGCGTCCGCCTCATCGTACTTGCCCAGGTCGATGTAGCCGTTGGCCAAGGTCAGCAGGCGCTGCACCTCATGCACATCGCCGGCATGCTGCGGCGAAAGGGCGGGATTGTGGCGAATGGGATCCTGCGTACGCACCAGCTCCTGCTCCGCGCGCTTGTTCTTGGGCGCCAAGTCACGAGCCTCCTCCAAAAAAGCGACGGCCTCCTCATATCGGCCCACACTGCGGTAGTCAATGGCCTTGGCAATCAACGCATCCGAAAGGCTGAGCTTGATGAACGCCTCCTTCTTCACCGTGCCGGGACCTTTGGGTAACACGGAGAGAGCGTTGCGGAAACAATCCACGGCATCGCTGTAGCGCTTGGCCGCGTAGTGTGTACGGCCGGCCTGCACCTGCTGCATGGCATCGCGCACCGCCATTTCTTTGCGCGCGTTCTCACGCTGCACCACCTGCCCCTCTTCCGTTTGGGCCGCCAACGGGCTGAATACGGCCAAGCCCCCTGCCGCCAACAGGGAGATCACTGCAACACATGAGCTTCTGGACATCATACCAACTGCCGCCAGTTTAGCACATCGGCGACCGAAAGTCACTCTCAAAGTTCGCTTTTCTTAAAAAAACTTTGTCCTATCCGCCGACGCCGGGCACTGAAAACACCCGACCGCGCAAGGCAATCGGGTGTTCTCGCTATAGACAGGAAAAACTCAGTGGCTGAGGGTCGTGATGTAGTAACCCGCAATCACGGCGGTACCGATCACACCGGCAACATTCGGACCCATGGCGTGCATGAGCAGGAAGTTGCTGCGGTCCGCCTGCTGGCCGACGTTGTGAGACACGCGGGCGGCCATCGGCACGGCAGAGACGCCGGCGGAGCCGATGAGCGGGTTGATCGGGTTCTTGCGCCAGCCGGGCATGAGGTTCATGAGCTGGGCGCAGAGAAGACCGCAGACCGTGGCCACGGCAAAGGCAACGACGCCGAGGAAAATGATCTTGAGCGTCTGAGCCTCCAGGAAGCGCTCGCCCTGCATGGTGAGACCCACGGACACACCGAGGAGGATGGTCGTGATGTTCATCAGCTCATTCTGAGCGCAATTCACAAGACGCTCCGTCACCTTACACTCGCGCAGGAAGTTGCCGAGCATCAGCATACCGAGGAGCGGTGCTGCATCCGGGCACAGCAGGATGGTGACCAAGGTGACGACGAAGCAGAAGAAGAGCTTCTCCCCCTTGGAGACCTTGCGCAGACTCTTCATCTTGATCTTGCGCTGCGCCTCCGTGGTACATAGTTTCATGAATGGTGGCTGTATAAGCGGCACCAAGGCCATGTAGGTGTAAGCCGCCACGGCAATGGCACCGAGCAGCTCCGGCGCGAGCTTACCGGCCAGGAAAATGGAGGTAGGTCCATCCGCACCGCCGATGATACCGATGGCAGAAGCCTGCTCCTGCGTAAAGCCCAAGGCGATAGCCGCCAAGAAGGTGAAGGCCACACCGCACTGCGCCGCAGCACCGAGCAACAGAGCCTTAGGCGCAGCCAACAGCGGGCCGAAGTCCGTGAGCGCACCGACACCCATGAAGATGATGGGCGGGAAAATCTCCATCTTAATACCCAAGCCGATCGTATCGAACAAGCCGCCATGCAGGCCCTTGATCATCACATGCTTGGTCTTCTGGCCCTCCATGGTGTACTCGCCCTTGTTCTTGCCGGGTTTCACAACGGCCTCCTCGGCCATCAGTTTGTCATAATCCCCCTTGGCCTTCTCGGTGGTATTGTCCGGCAACTGCACGTTATCATGGGTTTCGACCTCCACGACCTCCGCCTGCAGGAAGCCGACCTCCTGAATGGGAGTCTGCTGAACCGTCTTACCGTCTGAGGAAACGGAGACGGTTTGACTGTTGAGCTTGGAGATCACCATGCCGTTATCCGGAATGTTGGCAATGAGCGCACCGAAGGCAATGGGCACCAACAGGAGCGGCTCGAACTGCTTCACCACGCCGAAGTACAGCAACACGACCACAACAGCCCACATGGTGCACATCTGCCAAGTAAGCTGGAAGATGCCCATGCCGCTGATGAAGCTTTCGAAGGAGCTGAATAGTTCTTGCAGCATAATTCGCAATCAATTGCATGAGTTACCCCTGCGCCGCGAGCGTGCAAGCGCAGGGCCAACGCGCGGGAGCTTAACCGATGTAGGCCAGCGGCTGCCCCTCGGTGACGGCATCACCGGGCTGCACGGCGAAGGAGGTCAGCGTGCCGTCCTGCGGGGCCTCGATGACGGTGTTCATCTTCATGGCCTCGATGGTCAGGATGGCGTCACCGGCCTTCACAGCCGTGCCGGGCTGCACGTCCAAGGAAACGACCTTGGCGGAAAGCGGGCTGGGAACCGGGGTGCCGGAAGCAGCGGCAGCCGGGGCAGCAGCGGGAGCGGGTGCCGCAGCGGGGGCCGGGGCGGCGGCCACGGGAGCGGCGGGACGCACGGGAGCCGAGGCAGCAACGGGAGCAGCTGCGGCAGCACCGGCGGCGCCGACGGTTTCAACGGTGACATCAAAGGTTTGACCTGCGACGGTAATGCGGAGTTGTTTCATTGTCTTGATATGTTTTTGATTTGTTAAAATGGTTGATAATAGAGGATTAACGGCGAACGATGCTGCGCACGGGGAAATGGTTGGACATATTCGCGGCGCGACCGGCAGCGGCAAAGGACGGGGTAACGGGCTTGATCTCCAGGATGCGGTACTCATTGCCCAGCGTGTAGCGGATGGCAGCGGCGATGGCCACAACGACCTCCGGCGTGATGCTGTTGCTGACGGCCTGGTAGATACCGGCGGCCAAAGCGGCAATGTGCTCCGGGCTCATCTCCTCCGCACCCACGACCACGGGCCCCGCCGGAACAACGGGGGCCGGAGCGGCGGGCTTGGGCGCGGGAGCGGGAGCCGGCTTGGCAGCAGCCTTGGCGGCCTCGGCTTTCGCCTTGCTCTTGGCCTCCATGCGCGTAGCCACCGCACCGGAGACGGTCAGGATGACGCACAGGAATATCAAGCAGCAGAACACCACGGCCATACCCGTAAGCTGGTAGGCCACATCCTTCATCGTGAGACCGGCGATAACATTGAATGCAGATATCATGGCACGAGAGGGGGTGTTTGCGTTACAGCGGCATGTTGCCGTGCTTCTTGGCGGGGCGGGACTCGCTCTTGTTGAGCAGCGTGCGCAGGGTGAGGGCCACCCGAGCGCGCGTCTCCTTCGGGTCGATAATCTCGGTGAGCTGGTCGGAGGCCGCAGCGGCGTACGGATTGTAGAAGGCCTCCGTGTACTCCTGCTGCAACTCGGCACGGCGAGCCTCGCGGGCGGCGGGGTCCTCGATGGCTTTCAGCTCGCGGTTGTACAGAATCGGCACGGCGCCCTGGGCACCCATCACCGCAATCTCCGCGCAGGGCCATGCAAACACGGCGTCCGCGCCCAAGCCCTTGGCACACATGGCGATGTAAGCACCGCCGTAGGCCTTGCGCAGAATCACGGTTACCTTGGGAACCGTAGCGGAGGAGTAGGCGAAAATCATCTTCGCGCCGTGGCGGATGATGCCGCCGCGCTCCTGCTGCTTGCCGGGCAGGAAGCCGGGCACGTCCACCAGGTTCACCAAGGGAATGCCGAAGCAGTCGCAGAAGCGAATGAAGCGCGCCGCCTTGTCGGAGGCATCGATGTCCAGGCATCCGGCCTTGACGGCGGGCTGGTTGGCGATGATACCGACGACCACACCGCAGATGCGACCGAAGCCCACGATGACATTGCCGGCGAACTGCGCCTGCACCTCCATGAAGGAACCCTCGTCCACCAAGCGAGCGATGACCTGCTGCATATCCAGCGGAATGCTGTTGGTAGCGGGGATAATCTCGTTCATGCCCTCATCGTCGCCCACGTTGAGCGGCACGCTGAGGTCGTGCGGGGGATTCTCCGCATTGTTGGAGGGCAGATAGGTGAGCAGACGCTTGGCAATGGCGATGGCGTCCGCATCGCTCTCCGCCACGAAGTGCGCATTGCCGGAGACGGAGGCGTGCACCGCCGCCGCACCGATCTCGTCCATCGTGCACTTCTCGTAGGTCACCTGCTCAATCACCTTGGGGCCGGTGATGTACATGCCCGCCGCACCGCCTTGGCGGATGATGATGAAGTCCGTGAGGGCCGGGGAATAGGCCGCACCGCCGGCGCAGGGGCCGAGGATGAGGGAGATCTGCGGCACCACGCCGGAGGCAGCAACGTTATTATAGAAAACATCCGCGAAACCGGCGAGGGACTCCACGCCCTCCTGCAGGCGAGCGCCGCCGGAGTCGTTCATCTGGATGAAGGGCATACCCGCCTTGAGCGCATAGCGCTGGGCATCACAGATCTTCTGCGCGTGCATGTAGCCCAGGGAGCCGCCCTGCGCCATGAAGTCCGCAGAAACAGCCGCCACGGGGCGACCGTCCACCAACCCGAAGCCGGAAACAATACCCTCTGCGGGAATATCCTTGCCCTGCATCCCGAAGTTGGTGCAGTGGTGCTTGGTGTGCATACCGATTTCCGTAAACGACTCACTGTCAAAGAGATCGGCGACGCGCTCGCGGGCCGTCCAATCCCCCTTCTCGTGCCGAGCCGCAACCTTCTTTTCGCCGCCGGACAGCTTAATCTGCTGCCGCCGGGCTTCCAGTTCCTTCAGCAATTTCGGATCAATAGACATATCGTGAAAAAGTGGTTCTGTGCATCGGCGGACCCGTCCCATTCGGTGTGCAATCCACCCTTGCGTAGGGCAATGATACCACGCCGAGCGGGCAAAGAAAAGCAAAAAACGTGTCGCGGGGCGCTTTTTCCTGATTTCATTCTAAACCTGCACCTTGATGCGGGGGGTGAGGATGCAGCGGCGGTAGGTTCCGGGTTGCACATGAGTGCGCGGCCAGACGATGCAGTCCTCCAGCACGCAGCCGGCGGGGATGCAGGCCCCCTTCCCCACGGCGCAGTCTTCGCCGATCTCGGCATCGGGGTGCACGTCGGCCTCGCGGGAGATGCGGCGGCCGTAGGGTACCTCCAGCACGGCGTTCAGATAATCCTCCGGAGTGCCCAGCTCGTACCACATCGCGTCATCGAATACCACGCCGCCCACTTCGCCGCGCCGGATGAGATCCAGCCACACGGGCACGATGGAGAAGCAGTCCTCCGCCGGGAAAAGCTGCGCCACGGAGGGCTCCATCACATAGACGCCGGCGAACTGGTGCGTGCCGGGGTCGATGCCAAGGGCATGGCGCATATCCGTGATGCGCCCCGTGGCGGCATCGAAGCCCACATTGCGCTTGCCGCCCACGCTGCGCAGGGCCAGGGTCACTTTCCGACCGCTCCGGCGGTGCGCCGCCAGAAGCTCCACGGCGTCGATGTCGATCCAGATGTCACCGTTGTGCACCAGCAGAGGCTCATCGGGGTGTACCAGAGGCATGATTTTCTTGACACCGCCGCCGGAGTCCAGGGGGGCGGGTTGCTCATTGCTCAGGTGAACGGGTACGCCGCGGTAGCTGCCGTCGTGGAAATACACGTCCCACATCATGTCCAAGTGGGAGATATTGACGATGAACTCGCTGATGCCCGCCGACAGGTAGCGGTCCATGGTGTGCTGAATGAGCGGCTTATCAAACACCGGCATCAGCGGCTTGGGGAGGATGTGTGTGAGCGGGGCGAGGCGCGTTCCGAGTCCCGCGCCGAGGATGAAGGCTTGCATGGCCCCATTGTACCCGCAAAAAACGCCGGCGTCAAGGCCGATGTGAACGGCCCGACGCGCGGCGCGACAAGATGCGGGGTTCTCCCCTCAGCGCAGGTTGCGGTGCTGCTGATAGCCGGCGGACTTGGCGGCCTCGTCCTCCGCCTCATAACGCTGCTGATAGCTGCGCGGCACGAAGTAGTTGCACATCCCCTCCCCTTCGTAGGAGGTGTTGTAGTTCGTCACGCGCCCGCCGCTCACCATGAAGGTGATCTTCGAGAAGCGGGTGACGTGCTCCGTCTCGTAGTGCGCGGGGGTGTAGTTGGTGTGGTAGTAGCTCGAGTGCTCCGATGTGTAATTCCCGGGGCGCTTACCGCGGTTGTAGCTGCCCGAGTGATCCTGCCACTCATCCCAGCTCGCCGGCACAAAGTGCTGACGGTCGTAGGAGTGGTTGACGGACCATGTGTACTCCTCCACACCGGCGGCCCCGGAGATTTTCTTGGGCGTACCGAGCAGGGTGACCACCTC
Organism: uncultured bacterium; assembly: GCA_945947905.1. GTDB lineage: Bacteria > Verrucomicrobiota > Verrucomicrobiia > Verrucomicrobiales > Akkermansiaceae > Akkermansia. The sequence goes on along the minus strand of CAMEZO010000022.1, from coordinate 390 downwards.
GCTGATCGGGCGGCCGATCATTTCCGCGCCGAATCGGTCGTTATAGCAGGTCTCGCAGGACGTAAACAGACCCGCGACCAACAGGAGTAAGAGTGTAAGAATGTGCTTCACGCCCTCTATACTATCGGATGGATGCACCCGTGGCAAGCGAAAAACACGCCTGCAGGCATTTTTCCGGGTAAAGGCCCCCGTGCTGTCAGCGCTTGCCGGCCGCTTTGTCGGCTTCTTCCGTATAACGCTTCAGGTAGTCATACGGCACAAAGTAGTTGCACATCCCCTCCCCTGCATAATCGGTGGACCAGCGCACGATGCGGCCGTCCCTCACGATGAAGCTGATCCGGGAGAAGCGTCTCATATACTCCGAATTTTCACGATTCCAATATGATTGCT
>CAMEZO010000021.1 GCA_945947905.1 uncultured bacterium | reverse complement strand
ACTCCCGAGTGGGCTATGTGGCCATGGATTTGTTTGCCGATTCCGATGTGGCTTGGACCAAGGACGGCACGTCTGCGGATACCCTGTTCAATGATGCAAACGGAACACCGACATCCTATCGGGACGGCGATAGCGTCACCATCAACTCAGGCACGGTTACGGCCAAGACGGATGTGGCTGCCGCCGGTCTCTCGCTGAACGGGGGTAAACTCGTCTTGGACGGGCAGACGGTGAGTGCAAACTCCCTGACTTTCGGAGCGGCTGCAGCCATTGATGCTACAAGCGGCAGCCTGAATGCCGGCTCTCTGCGGGCGGCGGGTGACGCTTCCCTGGCCGTCACCGGGACCCTGACTCTCGCCAATCCCTTGGTCATCGAGAACGCGTTTACGCTGACCTCCGGCAACCTGATCCTGACGGGCAACAATGGCACCACCTTAGTGCAGGGCGGCACGCTGAATATCGACGGCAGCACGCTGGATTTGCAGGTAACAACCAATAACGGCACATCTGCGATCGCCAATGCCACACAGACCAACGTGGGCGCAGGCGGTACCCTGAAGCTGACGGGGCACGATATGCTGGGCTGGGGAGCCAATTCTCCGGAGGCGATCAACCTGCAAGGTTCCGAAGGGGCACAGGCAAAGCTGGTCATCAGCGACCGACAGGATAGCAACGCTGCTGTCATGACGCTGTCTTCGCAGCTGGTTTTGAAGGGTAATGCTCTCGTTCAGGCAGCAGATGATGTGCAGGACTGTGGTATCACCGTATACGGCTCGAAAATCACAGCCTTGGGCACGGGCAATGAGATTTCCATCGACCTGAAGCTCCGGGAGGCCAACGCCGGTGACCGCCCCACGTGGATTTCCGACGAGGACTGGGCAACGGCGCGGAGCTTCGCTACCTTTGATGTCGCCGCGGATGGTGAACTGTCCATATCCGGTCGTCTGATGGATGCCAGCGGCACTTGGATTAACAAGGCCAATGTTAAGAAGATCGGCGACGGTGCTTTGATTGTCAAGTCCGACTCCTCTTCTTACACAGGGACTTGGAATATCGAGGGCGGCACGCTCCGTCTGGAATCCGGTGCCGGTATAGGAAACGGTGCTATTGCCATGGCCGAGGGAACGACGCTGGAGAGTGGCGGCACCCGCGAGTTGGCCAATACCATCACGGGGTCCGGGGCTCTTTCCGTTCTCACCGGCGGATCTCTGACCATCAAGGGAGATGTCACGCTCGGAAAGACCATTACCAATGACGGCTCTCTGACAATCGGTGACGGAGTGTCCCTGACCTTCACATCGACCTCCGGTCTCGATGAGCGTGAAACGGTCTACTCTGACCCCGTCGAGACCGTCGGCTCCGGGAACGGATATAAATCCGGCGGCTTCTACGTGGTGAAAGGCGGGCAGAATGCTACCTCCTCCACGCTGTCAACGGTAAAATTAGGCGACAAAGATTATGTGGTAACAGTCGAGGACGACCAATCTGCCTACATCGTTACATCTCCGCCCGACGGGGGAGATTACTTCGTCAACGCGGGTACCGTTCATTACGGTGATACAGGTAACGCCGCAGCCTCGGATGCTACCACCGGCCTCGTGCTGAACGGTGGTGACCTGCACATGCTGACCTCCCTGAATGATAATGTCGTAGACGGCATCAAGGTGCAAAAAGATGCTACCATCTCCGTTGCTGACGGTGTTGCGGTGGATAACATCGCGCTGACCGTGAACGACGGGGTGAAGCTGACGCTGGGCAGTACGGGAGACAGCTTGGTACTGGATGCCATCAACGGCATCGGTACCGTGTCCTCCGGCAAAAACTTGCTGGTAGATAAGGGCGGTAACTTCACGGGCTCGTATGACGGGGCCATCCGCATCGGCACGTCGGCGGAAGGGGCACTCCAGAAGCTGCGAGCCGGCGACAAACTGACGGTGATCGGCACAGCCGGCACGGTGGAGGTGACGGGGCTGAACAATGCCGCAGCAGCAGACAATGTCTTGGGTGGCATCGACACGACGGGAGCAAGCGTGAGGCTGGACAACAAGACGGATGCCGGCGTGCCGACCAAGGTAACCTTGGGCAGTGCTTCCTCCATGGACGGCGGTGTGCTGGAGTTCATAGTGTCGGCCAAGGAGGTGAACACCAACTTGGCGGCGGATAATAAAGCCGATAAGCCGACGGTCATCACGGGCGAGAGACTCGATCTGAGCAATGTGACCCTGAAGGTCAATGAGGTGGATAACATGGGCTTCGCCTACAACACCGACGGACCGGAGAAGGACATTCTCCTCTTCGTGGTCAGCGACAATGACGACAGCACGGTGAACAACGTGACCGTAGACATGAGTGGCTGCTCTTGGATGAGCAAGTACTTCACCAACTTCCGTGTGGTGCAAGGCTCCGTCAACGTGGTGGCGGATGCGAACACGGGCATCTATGCTTCGCACGGGCAGACTCCCAACGGCACGGCAGGTCTCGCTCTGGCGGGCAAGGCGATGTTCCGACTGAATCCGCAGACCCTGACCCCGGACAGTGAGTTGGCGCAGGTGCTCGATATGCTGGATAACCACATTGCATCCGGTAACACCGGCGCAATGGATCGCTTGGGTGCAGCGCTGGCGGGCAGTTCGCTGTCCGCCGTGGGGCTGGCTGTGGCTGACGATGTGCAGCGTCAACTCCGCTCCATCCGCAACCGCACGACCACCATGGGCGTGAACGAGTGCGTGGTGAACGAGGACATGCCCTACGTCAACGGCTGGATCAGCGGCGACGGCAACTACCGTCAGCTCAGCGAGAGCGGCACGGATGCCGGTTACCAAGTCTCCTCTTGGGGCGGCACGGTCGGCGTTGACGTCGATGTGAACCCGAACCTCACCCTCGGCGTGGCGGTCAGCGCCCTCTTCGGGGACTACACCGGCAAGGCCGCCGACACCCTGACGGGCGACTTGGATACCCAATACGTCTCCCTCTTCGCCCGCGTCTCGACCGGTTCTTGGGTCAACACCTTCGTCGGCACCCTCGGCCGCGCGGACGTCGACTTGGAGCGCACCATCCCGGGCATCGCCGGCAAGACCACCTACAAGACGAACGGCATGATGTTCGGCTTCCTGTACGAAGTGGCCCGCACCTTCGCCCTGAACGAGGACGCGAGCACCTGTGTGCAGCCCCTGTTCAACATGAGCTTCACGCACACCTCGCTGGACAGCGCGACCGAAGGCGGCACGGCGGACACCCGTCTGACCACGGACTCGGCCTCGCTCACGCAGTTCTCCCTCGGCCTCGGTGGCCGCCTGCAGAGCATCGTGGGCGAGAATGAGTACAACCGCGCCTCGATCTTCGAGGCCCGCGCCCTGCTCAAGCTGGACTTCGGCGACCGCTACAACAAGCTGAACACCGCCCTCGCTGCCCTTCCTAGCGCGACCGTCACCACCCGCAGCAACGAATCGGGCGTCATCGGAGCCGAAGTAGGCGCCACCCTCACCATCCCGCTCTCGCAGGATGCGGGTTCCATCTTCTTCGATGTGAACGCCGACCTCCGCGCCGACCAGGCCGGTGTCAACGGCTCCGTCGGTTATCGCATCAACTTCTAACCTATCTTCAACACTCAACATCGCTTCTCACATGAGATTACACTTACCCAAGGGACTCCGTGCAGCCCTGCTTGCCTGCATGGGGCTGCTCGCGCCTCTCTCTACCACACTTTCCATGGCAGATGAGGTCGCATACTCCGGAACCATTTACACGTGGAAGAACACAGGAACAAGCACCGCAGACTTGGCTAACGGGGCGTGGGCCGCATCTACTCTCAACGCCGATGGGACATATACCTACGGCAGTGATATTACCGGCTGGAGTAATATCAGCCCCCTGATCGGTGTAAATAACACTAACGACCGCAACACTCTGCGTTTTGACAGCTCTGCCGGCTCCAACGGCACAATGAATTTCACATTCGGCCCCCTCGCCATCGCCGGCTTCATTGTGGAATCCGGCACAACCGGTTATAGTATTGTCTCCGGCGGCACCGCAAGTTCGCAGCGCTCAATATACATCGGAAACAATAACGAAACTGAGGCTTTCTCCACCATTCACGAGAGTTTCTCCATCAGCAACGCGGCGTCCACCAACACTGCCACCGGGATCTTCCTTCGGGGCACACAGACAATCACCATTGATACCGATAAAACGCTGACTCTCAACGCAGGAAATCACGAGATCTCCATCAGCGGCAACCTTACCTTGTCGGGCACAGGAACGCTCTCTCTCATCGGGGGAAGCATCAGCAATTCCGGCACACTGAACCTTGGATCCAAGATATCCATAAATCGCTCCATTGCAAACACCGGGACCATCAATGCTGCTACAGGCGGGACCCTGATTTCCTTTGATGATGTTTCCGGATTCACATACGTCTCCTCATACAGCGACGGATCCAACGGCTATATTCAGGGATATGAAGTGGATCTCTTCGGCTCTGAAGGCACCCAAACAGGAGATTTCACCGTAAGTTACCAGGGAGGCAGTGCACTGAACGTCGTAGATGGTAAAGTTACCCTGGCATTGGGCACAACCGACACTCTTTATATCATCAACGAGGGCGATGTCGTAACGTCTGCATCGACATCGGCTCAAAACGCCTCGGGCTTCCGTTTTGACGGAGAGAATACATCTCTGACCATTGACAGCACCCGCGACACTTCCTGGGGCAACATCGAGATGAAGGCGACTGCATGCTCCCTGATCTTCGCGAAGGATGCTACTATCGGCACCATCTCAACAACCACCCAAGGATCTTCTGCCCGCAACATTACCGTTAATGCCGGCGTATCTGTCACAGCAACGGAAATCAGCAATAATTGGGGCATGGGGACCCTGACCGTAAACGGTAATCTAACCATCTCCGGGACCCTCAAGCTCTCATCGAACGGTTCCACATCCGAGAAAAGCATCACCGGCTCCGGCGTGATCAATGCCGGGACGCTCAACTTCGGTAATACCGATACCTATAATATCGACGTTGCAGAGTTGAATGTAAGCAAAATATACAACAATTTCTACGGCGCCACATTGAATATTACAGGAGGCCATGTTACAACGGAGACTCTCGAATTGGCTGACAATCGGCATAATTCTACCTGTCACCTCACCATAGCAGACGGTGCTACGCTCAAGGTAACCGGGGGAGACACCAGCAGCTACAAGACCACGGGTATTGAGCTTGCCGAATGGGGATCAAGATCAGAAGTGACTGTCAACGGCACCATGATCGCCGAAAATGCTTCGGTTCAGTCGGGCGACAAGGGATTTGATTTAACCATAGGATCAACGGGAACCCTGCTGGCAAAGGGCGTCGGTGCTTTCACGGCAGGAACCGGGAAATCAACCTCATCCTCCTTGACACTTCAGGATGGCGGCCGTCTTATTCTCGGCACGAACGCACTCAATTCGACGTCCTCCACTGCTTCACTGAATGTAGTTCTGGAAGGCGGCACAATCGCCTCATACGCAGACTCCATTACAATCACTAAGGCCCTCTCCGTCGCTCAGGGAAAGACCGTTAAAATCGATTCTTCAAAATATGCTGTAAACGGGAACGAGGTTGTCAGAGGGACTGAGAGTTCCGAGATTACGATCGGAGGGGCGCTTGCACTGGGAGGAACCCTGCAAATTGACGGTAGCGGAAGTGTCATTGTCACAGGTTCCATCACGGCAGTTGACGGCGGTGGCTCCGTACAGGTAGAGTCCGGTGCTTCTCTCACCCTCAACTCTGCCGCTGCTCTGGGCAAAACCATCGAAAGTGACGGAACTCTGACACTGGGCACAAATGGCAGCCTGACGTTCTCCGCCGTCAACGAGCTTGAGTCGAAAGGGACCTCCTACCATGATACTACTACGGGCGCAATAGCGGGCAACGGCTATGAGTCCGGCGACTACTATATCATTAAGGGGAGCGGCACTATCACCGGAATTACCTCCGGCACCACGACCGTCTCTGTGGGCGGCGCTGACTTTACCGTCACCGTTGACGGCAGCAATGCGACCATCACCAACGTCGGAACGAGTGGGCTCTACTACATCAACAGCGGGGAGGTGACCTATGGTGATGCCGACAACGCGGCTGATGCCGATGCAACGACCGGCTTGGTGCTGAACGGTGGTGACCTTGTGATGAATAAGGCTCTCGTGGCAACGGGGGGTATCATCGTCAAGAAGGACGCTTCTCTGACCATCGACAAAACTGTGTCGCTCGGTAAGGTCAAGATTGAGTCCGGCAAACTGACCCTGAAGGGGAAAGGTACTTACAACATGAGCGGTGCCTCCGAGGCCGATACAGCGGCAACGCAGGTGGACGGCACTTGGACCGGTACTATCAACCTGAGCGGTTCAGCAATCGGTAGCTTGGCCAATTTGAATCATCTGGCCGCCTCCGAGAGCACCTTAAACCTTGGCGGGGAAGTGACGGCAAGCACGGGTACGACCAACGCGAATATGGAGTTGAAGGAGGGCGCCACCCTGACCCTCAGCGGCGCGGGTGATTCCGCCTTCAGCGGCAAGCTGTCGGGTACAGGTAATATCGTTGATGCTTCCACCGGCTCAGTCTCCTTCACGGGTGGCATCTCGGGCTGGACCGGAAGCTACACGGGTACGGATTCCACGGTGAAGTTTGCGGCCGGTGCTGCGGTGAATGCGAGCATCAGCGGCAAGTCCATGGAGCTGGGCAGCGGTGCATCTCTGAATAAGGGGGCCACCCTGACCGACAACATGACGGCCTCCAATTTCACGCTGGGCGGTTCCCTGACGGTGGGCGGTGATATGACGGCTAATTCCATCACGATCGGTGATGGTGTTTTGAAGAACCTCGGTACGAATACGCCGCTGATCAATGTATCCGGATTGCTGTCCGGTATCAATTTCGTTCTGGGGGATAGTAACTGGGAGTATCTGCTCTCCAATGCTTTGGGTGAAGGGGCGGCTTACAAGCTGGTCGGGTTCGGTTCCTCCACCGGTTCCTTCACCTTGGAGGGGGAAAGCTCTTACGCCAAGAATGGCGTGAAGTTCTACATCGCGTCAAACGATTCCGCTGTTACTCTGACGAAGGTGACGATGGGGCCGGAGTGGGTCGGCGATACGGCAGTCGGATGGACAGAGTCCGATGGCTTTAATCCGCAGCAATCTCCCAATGGCCCGGTGTGCTTCATGGGGCACGGCTCCGATCTCGTACAGGTGCATGGGGCTCAGACGGTGAGGGGTATCAACGTGGATGCCGAGTCCGGAGTGACGACCTACACCCTCACGGGAGATTCCGTGACCACGAACACGCTGAGCATTATCCACGGCAACCTGATCATTCAAAACGATCTGACGGCTAACGGCCTTATTTCCATTCACAGCGGCACAGAGTTGACCGTTAAAGAGGGTGGCACCTTAACCGGTGGTTCCATGGCCAATGACGGTACACTGACGATCGGCAGCGGCTCCTCCGTGACGGTCGGTTCCCTCACGGGCGATGGCTCGGTGGCGGGCGACGGCATGCTGGTGGTGCTGGACGGCAAGGTGAGCGAGAAGACGCTCTCCACCAACGCCGGTACCATCGAGATGAACTCGCTGAATGATGAGGACGCAACGCAGGGGGTGAGCGGTACGCTCTTGGTGCGCGAGGGCGGAAGCTACACCGGGGCTTACAACGGGGCGACCTCCATCGGTACCATGGATGCGGGAGCCGTGCAGGCTCTGCGCGCAGATGAGCTGCTGACGGTCATCGGTAATGCCGGTACGGTGGATCTGACGGGTCTCAACAATGCCAACGCTGCCGATAACGAGTTGGGCGGCATCAAGACAACGGGCGCCACCGTGAAGCTGAACAACGTGTCGGTTGACGGCGCCCCGACCAAGGTGACGCTGGGCAGCGCGTCCTCCATGGATGGAGGCGTGCTGGACTTCAAAATCTCGGCTACGGAGGTTAATAACCAATTGTCCGCTGCTAAGGAGAACAAGCCGACGGTCATCACGGGTGAGAAGCTCGACCTGACCGACGTGACGCTGAAAGTGCATGAGGTGCAGAATGAGAACCTCAACCTTGCCTTGGGTGAACAGGAGAAGGACATCCTCCTCTTCGTCGTAAGCGACAACCCTGACAGCACGGTGAATAACGTGAATGTTGACATGAGCGATTGCCCGTGGATGACCAAATACTTCACCAACTTCCGTGTGGTGCAGGGCTCCGTCAACGTCATCGGCGATGCCAATACAAGCCGCTATGCAACGCACGGTCTGACACGAAACGGAACGTCCGGATTGGCTCTGGCGGGTAAGGCCATGTTCCGGCTTGATCCTCAGACAAGGACTCCGGGCAGTGAGTTGGCTCAGATGCTCGATATGCTGGACAACCACATCGCATCCGGTAACAACGGCGCGATGGATAGGCTGGGTGCGGCGCTGGCGGGCAGCTCGCTGTCCGCCGTGGGGCTGGCCTTGGCTGACGATGTGCAGCGTCAACTCCGCTCCATCCGCAACCGCACCACCACCATGGGCGTGAATGAGTGCGTGGTGAACGAGGACATGCCCTACGTCAACGGCTGGATCAGCGGCGACGGCAACTACCGTCAGCTCAGCGAGAGCGGCACGGATGCCGGTTACCAAGTCTCCTCTTGGGGCGGCACGGTCGGCGTTGACGTCGATGTGAACCCGAACCTCACCCTCGGCGTGGCGGTCAGCGCCCTCTTCGGGGACTACACCGGCAAGGCCGCCGACACCCTGACGGGCGACTTGGATACCCAATACGTCTCCCTCTTCGCCCGCGTCTCGACCGGTTCTTGGGTCAACACCTTCGTCGGCACCCTCGGCCGCGCGGACGTCGACTTGGAGCGCACCATCCCGGGCATCGCCGGCAAGACCACCTACAAGACGAACGGCATGATGTTCGGCTTCCTGTACGAAGTGGCCCGCACCTTCGCCCTGAACGAGGACGCGAGCACCTGTGTGCAGCCCCTGTTCAACATGAGCTTCACGCACACCTCGCTGGACAGCGCGACCGAAGGCGGCACGGCGGACACCCGTCTGACCACGGACTCGGCCTCGCTCACGCAGTTCTCCCTCGGCCTCGGTGGCCGCCTGCAGAGCATCGTGGGCGAGAATGAGTACAACCGCGCCTCGATCTTCGAGGCCCGCGCCCTGCTCAAGCTGGACTTCGGTGACCGCTATAACAAGCTGAACACCGCCCTCGCAGCCCTGCCGAATGCCTCGGTCGGTATCCGCAGCAACGAAAGCGGCGTAGTCGGTGCCGAGGTAGGCGCCACCCTCACCATCCCGCTCTCGCAAGACGCCGGCTCCGTCTTCTTCGACGTGAACGCCGACTTCCGCGCCGACCAAGCCGGTGTCAACGGCTCCGTCGGCTACCGCGTGAACTTCTGAAATCTCACTCACATAAGCAAACACACAGCAACATGAAATTACACCTACCGGTCAGGCTGCGAGCAGCACTCCTTGCCTTGTGCGTGGCCTGCACACCCCATGCGTTCTCATTTGATGACACCGTCTTCAAGTTCGAAGGCTCCCCGAACTCGGAAACGGGAGACGGTTACCACACCACGTCCGACGTATCCGTTGCTCTCCCGGAGGGAACAACAGACCCGACGTACATAGACACCAATCTCGACGTCGGATCTGCCATCGGCAACTACAAGCTGACCCAGAGCTTGGGGAAGGCCATCTCCTTTGACGGGAATACCCATGTCAAACTCGGGGATGCCTATTGGTCCACCGGCGCAGGGGCACTGTCCCCCTCCTCAAGCTTCACGCTCACGACCTATGTCAACATGTCGTCCGTCACCGGATACTCCGCCTTCTTCGGGACCGGGGATGGATTAGGAGCAGGCTTCGCCTTCGGCATGAAGGACGGAAAACTGAAGGTCACCACGAAGGGTAATACCGATTATATACTGACCGGCATGACAGCATTGAATGCCAATCAGTGGTATGCCTTGGCCGTCAGCTACGATGACACAACTCATATCGCCAGCTTCTATGTAGACGGTGAGTTTGTCGGCAGTCTCACTTTGGGAACGGGATTCAGTAATCCGGGTGGTGCAGGCGCCGCCATCGGAAGTGGTTCCAAGGACACCGCCCAAGACCGTTGGACAGGCTCGATGGCCGAGTTCCGAATTCTCAGCGGTTCATCCACGACCCGTGACATTCTGGCGGCTTCCTACCTGCTGGATCTCGTCATGTGGAGCAACGGAGAATCTACAAATGTTTGGAATACGACCTCAAACAACTGGACGTCCGACGGCTCATCCAATACTCATTTCTCGACCAGACAATGGGCCGTGTTCGATGCTCTCAAATCCAATACCATTCAGGTAACGGAGGATATCATCGCTGCCGGCATAACCGTTGCAGGGACGTATTCCTTTGAGGTAGATGCCGGCAAGACACTCACCACCGGTGCTCTGGAGATCTCTGATGACACAACCGTTACGCTGGGCGGCGATGGTTCAATCACCATCAACGGTAACGTGGACTGCATAGGAGAAAACAAGAGTGGAATTTTGAAGATTGCAGGTGGCACTTCGTCTGTTGCCGGCGCAATCAACTCTGCGCTTGAGGTCACGGGCGGCACGCTGACGGGCAGTATTGTCTCCGGAGACGTGACGGTATCCGGGGGCACAGTTACGCTGACGGGAGGAAGCGACCTGGTGCAGGGCAGCTCTCTTACTGTCAGCGATGGGGGTACTCTGGAACTCGTTGCTACAGGCGAGGGCCGCACGCTGATCAAGAAAGAAACAAATATCAACATCAATGCAGGGGGCACCCTCAAGTTGACGGGGCATGACTCTCTGAATTGGCTGACCGGTTCTCCGTCGGCCATCAACCTGCAAGGTGAGAGCGACACCAAACAGGCAGTATTGAATATCAATGACACGACAGGATCCAATACATTCTCACCCACGGTATTCATGAACGGTTATTCGGTACTTACCGGAACGAAATTGAACTCGTACGGACTTATGGCCGATGGTGCCGTTACCAATAACCTCATCGAAGCCTCCGGTGTCGGCAACATCGTTTCCATCGAGTTGGATGTACGACGAGAAGCCCGTCTGCAAGTGGCAGAGGGTGGTGAGCTGACTATTTCCGGTATTCTCGCCAACGGCAACGCCGACGGCGGTGACGCCCGCCTTGTCAAGACAGGCGCAGGCACACTGATTATTACCTCTACCACCGATCAAACCCAAGGGTTCACCCGCGGCACTCGGGTGGATGCAGGAACCCTTCGTCTGAAAGACGGGGGAACTCCGGGCACCGGCAGTATTATCATGGCAGCCGGCACCACGCTGGTGACCTCCGGCAACGTGTCTCTGGGGAACACCGTTACCGGCTCGGGCAAGCTCTCTGTTCTTGACGGAAGCCTGACGGTCACCGGAAGTACGGAGCTGGGTGGCATGGTAGCGAACTCAGGGTCTCTGGTCATGGGAGAGAACGGCAGTATCACTTTCTCCTGTGCGATCAATACAGCCAATGGCTTTGAGGCAACCCAAGCTACCTACTCCGATCCCTTGGCTTCCGGCAAAAACGGCTATGAGTCAGGCGGCTATTATGTGGTGAAGAATTCGGGTGACTCGGCGAACATCACCTGGAATACATCAAAGATACTGGGCTGCGACGTTCTGACGGATGACAACGGAGCCTATATTATTACAGACAACAGCAACAGCGGGTGGTACTTCATCAACGAGGGTAAAATAACTGATGATACGGCTCTGAGCTATGACACCGCATCAACCTCCAACTCGGCAGGATCGGATGCTACCACCGGCCTCGTGCTGAACGGTGGAGACCTTCTCATGGAGTCCTCCCTGAATGAGAAAGCCGTAGACGGCATCAAGGTGCAAAAAGACGCTACAATCTCCGTTGCCGACGGTGTTGCGGTGGATAACATCGCGCTGACCGTGAACGATGGGGTGACGCTGACGCTGGACAGCACGGGAGACAGCTTGGTGCTGGATGCCATCAGCGGCACCGGCACCGTGTCCTCCGGCAAGGATTTGCTGGTGGATCAGGGCGGTGACTTCACGGGTTCGTATGATGGGAACGTTCGTATCGGCACGGCGGCGGACGTGGCACTCCAGAAGCTGCGCGCGGACTCGAAGCTGACGGTGATCGGCACGGCCGGTACGGTGGAGCTGACGGGGCTGAACAACACCAACGACGCAAATAACATGCTGGGCGGTATTGCCGCCACGGGCGCAAGCGTGAAGCTGGACAACAAGACGGATGCCGGTGCGCCGACCAAGGTGACCTTGGGCAGTGATTCATCCATGAACGGCGGTGAGACGGGATGTGAGCTGGAGTTCACGGTGTCCGCGGCACAGGTGAATGCCAATCTGGCGGCGGGTAAGACCGATAAGCCGACGGTCACCACGGGTGCGAAACTCGATCTGACCAACGTGACCCTGAAGGTCAATGAGGTGGATAACACGGGCTTCGCTTACAACACCGACGGGCCGGAGAAGGACATCCTCCTCTTCGTGGTCAGCGACAATGACGACAGCACGGTGAACAACGTGACCGTAGACATGAGTGGCTGCTCTTGGATGAGCAAGTACTTCACCAACTTCCGCGTGGTGCAAGGCTCCATCAATGTGGTGGCGGATGCGAATACGGGTATCTATGCTTCGCACGGGCAGACACCCAACGGAACGGCGGGTCTCTCTCTGGCCGGCAAGGCGATGTTCCGACTGAATCCGCAGACCCTGACCCCGGGCAGTGAATTGGCGCAGGTGCTCGACATACTGGATAACCACATTGCTTCCGGCAACACCGGCGCAATGGATAGGCTGGGCGCGGCGCTGGCCGGCAGCTCGCTGTCCGCCGTGGGTCTGGCGGTGGCTGATGACGTGCAGCGTCAACTCCGCTCCATCCGCAACCGCACGACCACCATGGGCGTGAACGAGTGCGTGGTGAACGAGGACATGCCCTACGTCAACGGCTGGATCAGCGGCGACGGCAACTACCGTCAGCTCAGCGAGAGCGGCACGGATGCCGGTTACCAAGTCTCCTCTTGGGGCGGCACGGTCGGCGTTGACGTCGATGTGAACCCGAACCTCACCCTCGGCGTGGCGGTCAGCGCCCTCTTCGGGGACTACACCGGCAAGGCCGCCGACACCCTGACGGGCGACTTGGATACCCAATACGTCTCCCTCTTCGCCCGCGTCTCGACCGGTTCTTGGGTCAACACCTTCGTCGGCACCCTCGGCCGCGCGGACGTCGACTTGGAGCGCACCATCCCGGGCATCGCCGGCAAGACCACCTACAAGACGAACGGCATGATGTTCGGCTTCCTGTACGAAGTGGCCCGCACCTTCGCCCTGAACGAGGACGCGAGCACCTGTGTGCAGCCCCTGTTCAACATGAGCTTCACGCACACCTCGCTGGACAGCGCGACCGAAGGCGGCACGGCGGACACCCGTCTGACCACGGACTCGGCCTCGCTCACGCAGTTCTCCCTCGGCCTCGGTGGCCGCCTGCAGAGCATCGTGGGCGAGAATGAGTACAACCGCGCCTCGATCTTCGAGGCCCGCGCCCTGCTCAAGCTGGACTTCGGCGACCGCTACAACAAGCTGAACACCGCCCTTGCGGCCCTGCCGAATGCCTCGGTCGGTATCCGCAGCAACGAATCGGGCGTAGTCGGTGCCGAAGTAGGCGCCACCCTCACCATCCCGCTCTCGCAGGACGCCGGCTCCATCTTCTTCGATGTGAACGCCGACTTCCGCGCCGACCAAGCCGGTGTCAACGGCAGCGTCGGCTACCGCGTGAACTTCTGATCCCCCCCCGGGCCTGCCGCACCCCACCGCGGCAGGCCTCTTCAGTCCACGGATCACACAGATACCACGGAGGAGCAGAGCCGTGCAGAGGGGGTGAGAGACTTCACACCAACGGGATTGTAGAGGGCGAGTGGAGAATGACCGCGGAATAAAAGGAATTTTCGGAGACTGATCGGCCTTCGGAGTTCAGGCAAGAGTTCAAGGCAAATTCATAGTAGGTGGCTTTAGAATTTTATCAAAAATAACCAAGGAGCCTACTATCCCGGCGGCATGCAGTCTGCACCGAGCTAAGTATGCCGATCAGTTTCCGAAACCTTCCGAAAATTCTGCGTTCCGAAAACTTCAGTTACCTACTACCCCTGCGGTATGAAGTCTGAACCGAGTCAAGAAGGGCACAGACTCTCCCTCCTTTCTGCGCTGTCAGGGGTTGGTCAGTTTTCGGACGAGGTCTGTGATGCCGAGCACCACCTCGGCGAATTCCTTGTAGTCCAACCTGTCTGCGGTATCGCTGGTTTCGTGGTAATCGTCGCAGCGCATGTAGGCGGTATCCGTGATGGCGAACGAGGGGATACCCTCCTTCATGTAGGCCCAGTCATCGGACCAAGCGATGCCACGGGTCAGGTAGCCGAAGCAGACTGAGCGGACCGGGAAGCGGCTGACGGAGGCGAAGGTGCGGGCGCAGCTGCGGGAGTAGGCGCGGCCGCTGAGGGTGCTCATGAAAGCGACGTAGTCGCAGCGGTCCAGCAGCCCGACCAAGGCCCCGGCAACGGCACTGCGGCGTTTCTTGTTGACGCGCGGGGAGTAGACTCCGAGGGTCTCCAGCGAAATCATCCCCATCACCTTCTCCTTCCCCATTTCATCAACCAAAAGGCGAGCATGGCGGCGGGAGCCCATCTCGTCCGTCTGGAAGAAGGGAGCCTCCTCGTTAGCATAGGCCACGAAAATGATACCGCAGCGCGTCGGCACCTTGTGCAGGGCTCGGGCTACGCTGAGCAGGGCCGCCACGCCGGAGCCGTTGTCATTGGCCCCGGGGGTACCCGTCTTGCCCACGATAACCGGGCCATGGCAGCTCCAGGATTTCATGCCGACGCGGGTATCGTAATGTGCACCGAGCACCAGCCACGGCGCATCGGGATCCGTGCCGGGCTTACGCACCTCGATATTAACGGCCTGCTGACCGGCCGCGCGCCCGTATTTCTCCTTATTCGGGATGCTGTAGCATTGTCGGCTCACGGTATAACCGGCCTTCTCGAACTCTCGGACGATGAACTGCTCTGCCCGCTGATACGCCGCAGGCCGGTAGTGGTTTCGCTCCCCTATCTCCTCCGCCAGGGCATACACATCCCGCCGCAGTTCCTCCTGCAGCGCCCGTACATCCGGTATCACCCCCGGCCCCGTGGGCTGGTAGAGTTTCGTGCAGGCCGCCGGCAATAAAAAGGCCGCAAGTAACAGACGGAGAAGCCACTTCATACGCGGCGTATTATACAGTGCCTCCCCCCACTTGGCAAGCACAATATTCATCTCTGTGCCGCGGTGACGGGAAAGGGCATTGCAGCGCGGGGGCGGATGCGGTATACTGGCGGCATGCAAGCAGAGAAACGCACCGCCAGATTGCCCGAGAGCGCCTTGGGCGGGGTGATTGCCGCCTCGGCGATCATCCTGTGGATTGTCTCCGGCCCGACCATTGACCGGCACAGCTACACCACCGCCCCGTATTGGGCGGGGCTGGCGGGGCTGGCCGCCCTCCTCGGCGCGGGGCTCCTCTCGGGGCTCAAGACGGTACGCCTGACGCCCCTGTCGTGGGTCTCCCTGCTCGCGGGCGGTTATTTTATGGCACGCTGCTGCACAAGCTACTCCGTTACCCAATCCTGGGGAGAGGCCGCCACGATTGCCGGCTGCTTTGTCTTCTACCTGCTGGGGAGCAACGCCGCGCAGGGGCGCTGGGCGCGGTGGGCCGGCAAGGGGCTGGCCGCCGCCTTGGGTGCGGCGATGCTCTGCTTTTGCCTGATGCACTACACCGACCTACCGCAGGCCGTCTGCGGACGCCCGGAGGTGGGGCTGTCGGGCGCGCTGCCCCGCTGTATCTCCCTGTTCGTCTACAAAAATCACGCCGGCGCCTTCTTCTTCCTCGGCGGCTGGGCCCTCATCTGGCTTGCCGTCTGGGCGGGGGGACCGCGGCGGCTTGTGCTGCCCGCCGTGCTGACGGGCATTGCCGCGCTGTGGTTCTCGCTGCACTGCGGCACCCGCGCCGTGTTCCTGCTGCTGCCCATCTGCGTAGCCGCCGGCTGGTGGCTGTGGATGGCCGTGCGCGCCGCCGAGGGCCGCAGAATCGGCGGGCTGATGCTCCTCGTCGCGGTGCTGCTGGGCCTGGCCATGCTGGTACCGGTGGTGGACTTACTTCTGGGCGGGGACATGTACGAGCGCGTGCTGAACATCGACACACACGGCCGCTTCGCTATCTGGGAGGGCGTGCTCCACATCATCCGCAACGCCCCGGCTTGGGGTAACGGCGTGGCCTCCTGCGAGTGGGACATCATCCCCTATTACAGCGAATGGAACCTGCCGAACACCGCCCATAACGAATACCTGCAACTGTGGGCCGACTACGGCATCATCGGCGCGCTGCTGGCGGTGGGCATCATCATCGCGCACCTCATTCACGGCTTCGGCGCCCTGGCGGGGGAGGCAACACCCCGCGAGCAGCGTCTCTCTACGGCGCTTTGCCTGCTGATGACCGTGGGCCTGGCCGCCTACGCCATCTGCGACTACCCCTGGCACAGCACCATGCTGGCCTGCATGAACGCCTTTTGTTGCGGTGTGCTGGCTGCCCCGCACCCCCGCAGCAAGACGGAGCGCAGCGTGCGCGCCCTGCTGCCCGTGCGCGCCGAGGGAGCAGGAGGGCGGGTCTTGCTGGTCCTCGGCCTGACCGTGCTCACGGCTTGCAGCGTATCCATGGCCTGCCGCCTGGCCCCCGTCTGGCTGGCAAACTGGCAGTACAACGCCATGGTGCTGCGCCGCGCCCCGGTGGAGGAGCAGCGCCGCCACCTGGCCCGCGCCATGCAGCAGTTCCCATCCTCCGCCATTTATGACCGCTACCTGACCCTGCCCGGGCGCGAGAAAGTGAACCTGACCGAGGCCGAACAGCTCGCCCGCCTGGCCCTGCAGGACAACCCGCACCAGCTTTACACTTGGACCCAGTTTGCCGAGATGCTCTGCCGCCAAGCCAAGTACGCCGAGGCCGAGGCCGCCCTGCGCAATGCCTACCCCGGCGACGGTCCCGCGCAGAGCTGCCTGAACCACTGGCCCGCCGCCTACGCCCAGGTGCTGCTGGCCTGGGGCGATTACTGCATGCAGCACGGTGAGCACTCACGCGCCCTTTCGCTCTTCTCCTACGCCGAGCGGCTCGGGAAGGTCTACAGCCTCATCCATGGTTGCATCTACCGCAGTGACCTGGCAACCGCCCTGCCTGCGGGCTACCACAAAAAGGCCGGCGACCTGACCCGATACCGTATGCAGGATCTGCAGGTGATGCGCGATGTGGGGATTACTCCCGATGACTCCTGGATGGCCCCCGCCGGGCCGAAGGGTAAACCCGCCCTCTACGGTGAGGCTATCCGCGCCAAGGAGGCCCTTTCGCGCCCGAAATGACCCCTTTTTCGCAAAAAACAAGCCATTTTCGGCAGAAAATTGCGCAATGAGCGTTTTTCCGCTTGCAATGTAGCCGAAAAAATGCAAAATACAAGAAAGACCGCGTGAGCGGCATAGATTTTACTGACGTATGAGTACACCTCCTCCTCCAGCACCGAGACCCGTGCCGCCGGCTGTTCCGCGCGGCGTTCCTGCTGTGCCGGGCCGCCCGGCGGCACCGGCTATGCCGACTCCCCCCTCCCGTCCCGCCGTACCGATGCCCCCCGGTGCTGCGACAGCCCCCGGCGCGCCCGCACGCCCGGCGGCGCCTATCCCCCCGTCCCGGCCCGCTGCGGCCACCGTGCCCTTGGGTGCACCCAGACCGCCGGCCCGCCCGGGTGCCCCCGCTGCTCCCGCTGCGCCGTCCGCACCCACCGCACCTACGCCGCCGAGCCGCCCCACTCCGCCGACGCGCCCCACAGCCCCGACGGTAGCCATGCCGGCCGCTACGGCTCCCTTGGGCGCCCCCGCTGCGCCCGCCAAGCCCGGTGCCACGACTTCAAAGGCCCCCGCTGCTACCAAGCCCGGCGCTGCTACCAAGCCCGGCGCTGCCACCAAGCCTACGGCCACCACCAAGCCCACCGGTACCGCCGGCAAGAAGGGCTTTACCAAGCCGGCCGGCTTCTCCAAACAGGCTCCCCCCGTGGATGACGCGGAGGAGCAGAAGCCCAACCTCGTGGTGCTGGTGGTCTCCATCATCGGCCTGCTGCTGGCCCTCGGCTTCTGCTGGATCGAGTATGAAACCGACCAGACGCCGGACCGCATCACCAACAGTGAGCGCATCTTCGGTGACCCCGCTGCCACCGGTGGCGGTGAGGCCGCAGACTCCGGCGAATCCGACGGCGGCTCCGATGAGGGCGCTGCTGAGGAGGAGTCCGAGGAGGAGTAATCCTGCCTGTTTTTCAACGGATTGTAACTTCTTGTTGTCTGTATACCATATGGCACTTAAGATTACAAGCGACAACTTCGAGCGCGAGGTACTGGGCAGCCCGGTGCCCGTGATGGTGGACTTTTGGGCGACTTGGTGCGGCCCCTGCCGCATGATCGCCCCCGTGGTGGAGAAAGTGGCTACGGACACAGCCGAGTGGGCGAAGGTCTGCAAGGCGGATGTGGATGAATGCCCGGACCTTGCGGAGCGCTATGGCATCCGCAACATCCCCACCCTGCTCTTCTTCAAGGGCGGGCAGGTCGTGGATACCATCGTGGGCGCGACTTCCATGGAAAACATGGTCACCAAGCTGCGCTCCCTGCGCTGACCCCGCTGCATTTTAACCCTCACAGCCGCCTCGGGCGCATTTCCCCCGGGGCGGCTCTTTTATCCCGATACCGCTATGCAAATCAAACCCGTCACAGATTGGAAGTCGATCGTCTACCCGGTCATCATCGCCGCAGCTTTGCTCAGCTCCTGTGAGCAGGAGCAAATGCCGCAGGCACTCGGGGGCGTATTCCCCGCCCAAAAATAGGAAAACGCCATGGAGATTAAGCCCATTACCGTCAGAAGGTCCATCGTCTACCCGGCTATCATCACCACGGGGCTGCTGTGCTCCTGCAGCGGGCAGCAGCCCGAGCAGATCCTTTTGGGTGTCCCTTGCATTGAGCATTCTTCCGGTTTATCCGACAATATTCCTCACCAACAGCAGACCAAGCAGTCGGAGCCGCCCCGGAAAGATTAAACAGAATACCATGGAGATTAAGCCTGTTACCCTCCGAAAATCCGTTGTCTACCCGGCCATCCTCGCTGCGGGGTTGCTATGCTCCTGCGATAGGACGGAAGAACAGCCCGAACAACTCCTCGAGGGTATAGAACGCAAACGCAATGAAGCAGCGATAAAACAACTCGCGGAGTTGCAGAAACAGGCAGAGAAATGGGAGCGCGAGGCCCTTGAGGAGAGCGGTGCTGTGACCTCCCCGACCGATTCCAAGACCGATACCGAGAGCCAAGCGGCGGTTTCAAAGCCCCATTCATGATCGATACGCTGACCCTGACGCTGTGCCTGACGCATGACTGCACGCTGCGCTGCAGCTATTGTTATGCGGGGCGCAAGTATCGGCATGCCATGACGCGCGAGACGGCTTTCCTCGCCATCGACTTAGCAGTGGAGGAAGCACGGCGGCGCGGGGGTGCGCTGGATGTCAACTTCTTCGGCGGCGAACCTCTGCTGGAGTGGAATCTGCTGAAGGCCTGCGATGCCTACGCAAGGGAAAAGACGCAGGGCCTAGCCGCCCCCATGCGCAACAGTTTAACAACCAACGGCACCCTCCTGACTCCCGATAAGGCGGATTGGATGCAGGAGCGGGATTACCTGCTCGTGCTCTCCGTGGACGGGCATGCGGCCATGCACAACCGTAACCGCCGGTATGCGGACGGGAGCGGTAGCCACGAGTCCGTGTCGGCAGCCCTGGCGGAGCTGAACTGCCGCCCGAACCTGCGCTCACACCTCGTTTGTGTGGTCACCCCGAATAATGTGCACATGCTGGCGGAGGGTGTCGCTTGGCTGCACCGGCACTACAACGGCGATTTCGGCCTGAACCTCGACTACTGGAGCCCGTGGAGCGATGAGCAATTCGCCGTGCTGGAGGAGCAGTACCGCGCTTGCGGAGAGCTGGCCCTGCAATGCTATCGGGAGGGGCGGCCCCTGCTGATGACCAACCTGGACGACAAGATACGCAGCCACCTGAACGGCGGCTATCGGGACTGTGACCGGTGCCGCATCGGGGAGCGGGAAATCTGCGTCTCCGTAGACGGTAACTTCTTCCCGTGCTCCCGCTTGGTAGGGGAGGGAGACAACCCGGCCATCACCTTCGGAAACGTTCGGGAGGGCATTAACCGTGCGCGTCAGGAATGGCTCATCGCCACCCGCGGCAACAAGAACCCGCAATGCCTCGGCTGCCTGCTCCGCCCGCGCTGCCGCAACGGCTGCGGCTGCACCAACTACGCCGCCACCGGCGCCATCGACCGCATCTCACCCCTCATCTGCGCCTCCGAGCAGCTCTTCATCAGCGTGGCCGATGCCCTGGCAGGCCGCCTCTACACCGAACGCAACGCCTGCTTCCTCCGCCGCTTCTACGGCCCCGCTGTGTCAATCCCCCCGGTGAGCTAAGTCCTCAGGCACACAGATTTGCCGGATGGAAGCAGAGCTGTGCCAATGCTGTGGAAGCATTCACACCGCATTGATAAACGGAAGCGAGAGTCGAAGGACCGCGGAATGAAAGGAATTTTCGGAAACTGATTGGCCTTCGGAGTTCAGGCAAGACTTCAAGGCAAATTCATAGTAGGTGGCTTTAGAATTTTATCAAAAAACACCAAGGAGCCTACTACCTCGGCGGCATGAAGTCTGAACCAAGCGAAGTATGCCGATCAGTTTCCGTATCCTTCCGAAAATTCTGCGTTCGAAAACTTCAGTTACCTACCACCCCGGAGGTATGCAATCTGAACCGAACCTAGCATGCTACTGACTCTCCAAAAATTCCTTTTATTCCGCGGTCATACACCATCCCGCCCTCTACTACCCCGGCGGCGGGTAGTCTGTGCCGAGGGTCGAAAAGGAGCGCAGAGCAACCTCCCTCACGACGTCATCGCGAGAAAAGTCCGCCGCTCACCCTGTAACCAACGAAGATACATTTAGATATGACAGAGATTTCCGAAAAATAGGCTTGCATTACCGCGGGGATGTGCCACAATACACGCTTGTGGCATGGGAGGGTACTTTTCAACCGGCAAATCACCCCACCATCACGCACAACGAATTCAAACCTTCCTTTTTTCTATATAATCGCGTAGCTGCTATGAAAATCTTCCCTGTTAAATTACATCGTGCCGCCTTCTTCTTCTCTGTCGTACTTTCTCTGTTTACCTCTGCAAAGGAAGAAGATCATTCGCTTCAAAATTCCGAATATAAAACCATAGAAATATTATCGACATATCACGATCCTGCAACCCACGAAGAGGCCATGTGTCAATCGTTGCCAAACAGTGCAGGAGAA
>CAMEZO010000020.1 GCA_945947905.1 uncultured bacterium | reverse complement strand
TAGACTTCATGCCGGCGGGATAGTAGCTCCCTTGATGGTTTTTGAAGCTACCTACTACGAATTTGCCCCCGAGGTCCTGCCAAAGGACAGCACGACTTTCAGTCTCCAAAAATTCCCTTTATTCCGCGGTCCTCTCCTTTTCGCTCTCTTCTACCTCGGCGGCGTGAAGTCTCGCCCGCGGTCAGCCCCCGTCGGCGCAGACCACCCAGCTTTTTGTCTTGGGGTTGTAGTAGAAGTAATAGCGGCCGCAGTCGACGATACTCAATCCGGCCGCGTCATCGTAGCTGATTTGGAAGGCGAAGGAGAAGCCCGGCGGGAAGTCCGGAGGATCTTGGCAGAAGGCGGGGTAGCCACCTATCTTGTGCTGTTCGTAGTTGGTTTCCCGCACGTCATCGTAGTAGTTTATACCGAACTCTTTCACAGCCGAGCGGAGAAGGGGGAGCACCTCGTCCCCACCGCCGAGGCCGGGGTAGAAGGGCATGTCATCGTCGACCGTCCTCGGGGTGAGGATGCAGGGGGTGATGTTTTGCGCCGTGTATCGGCAGGGGACCAGCCCCTCTAAGGTGGGGTACGCGCGGATAACATAGCCGAGGCGTGGTTCCCCGACCGGGTTCACGACCCAAGCGTCCTCCGGTGCAAAGACGGTGACGAGCGCCGTGCCCTTGAGAGCCTCGGGCACATCGGGTGAACTCGGCACGAAGATGGTGGCCAAGGGTACGAGCGGGTTCCCCTCATCATCCTTCGGCTGTGTTTCTCCGGGTAACTGCCATGTGACACAGCCCAAGCAGCTGACATAGCCCGCCGGAGGAGTCGTGGCCGGCTTGCTCCGGAACACGATTGCCGGCTTTTGCAGACTGCGGCGAAGCTTTGCGATCACCTCCTTCTTGTCTTTCCTCTTCCTTTGCACTCAGAACTCTCGGGGAAGCCGTGTCTGTCCCTTGTTTCGCCGGAGAAAGAGCGCGCGTGATGAGAACGGCTGCCAGAACGCACAGAGCGGCAAGCAGAGCCGGGCTCGTATTCGTGATGCGCCTGAGCAGTCGGGGAAGCATGGGGAAAACTTATCTGCGGGCGGTGCAGTCGTCTTGGACAACGTAGAGCGGTCGTCGTTTGGTCTCCCAGAATACCTTGCTGAGGTATAGTCCGATGATGCCGATGGAGAGCAACTGGACGCTGCTGAAGGCGGAGACGACGGCGAGGAGGGAGGCCCAGCCGGGGACGGTGAGGCCGCAGTACCAGGCCCATAGGCACCAGGCGATGACCAGGAGGCTGGCGGCGAAGCCCGCAGAGCCGAGGAGGACGATGAGCCGCAGAGGGGCGTCCGTAAAGTTCACGAGTCCGTTCCAGGCCAGTTTGAGCATCTTGGCAAGCGGGTACTTCGACTCGCCGAGCTGACGGCTCTTGCGGGCGTAGAATACCTTGTCGGAGGGGAACCCGAGCATGGGGATGACGCCGCGCAGGAAGAGGTTGACCTCCCCGAAGCGCTGCAACTCACGGACGGCCCGGGCGCTCATCAGGCGGTAGTCCGCGTGGTCCGGGATGGTGCGGATGCCCAGCCAGCTGCGCAGGCGGTAGAAGCCCTGTGCCGTGGTGCGTTTGAACCAGGAGTCCGTCTCCCGGCTGTTGCGGCAGCCGTAGACGATGTCGCAGCCCTCTCGGTAGCGGCGCACCATGTCGCGGATCTTCTGCTCATCGTCCTGCAGGTCAGCGTCGATGCTCACATAGGCATCCGCTTCGGCGGTAAAGAGGCCTGCCAGCACGGCACCTTGGTGGCCGAAGTTGCGGGAGAGGTTGACCCCGCGGTGCAGGGGGCTCTGCCGCATCAACCCGCAGATGATGCTCCAAGTGGCATCCGTGCTCCCGTCGTTCACATAGCATACATAGCTGCCCTCCGCGACCTCGCCCGCCGCGATCATGTCGCGCAACAGAGCCTCCAGAGTTGCCGCAGTGCTCGGTAACACTTCTTCCTCAAAATAGCAGGGAACCACGATGGCCAGTACGGGAGCCTCTTTCATGGGGGCATTGTACCCTTTGCTCCCTCCGTTGTCAACCTTTCTTTTTAACGATTTTAGGAGGAAAGTCTTGACTCCCGTAATGACGAGGTGTAGAATGCCCGCGGCCGGGTGGGTCTGAGGGGAAACCTGATGACGCTACAGTAGTGTAGCGAAAAAACAACATTCTTTATTTGACCTCGGAGGCTGTCGGGGTCATCTCATGTAAATGCTATGAGTCCCTTTTCCTCTTTTTCTGTCAGACTATATGCCGCCTGCACTGCCTTGCAGTCAATGCCTCCCTTGCATGCACTGCGTGGCACTGAGTGCTGCCGCTCGGATCCATGACTCGACGTGCCTCACTACTCCTCCGGCTGCACCTGATGCCGGCTTCTCAACGACATGAAAGCCAAATTCGAGTCAATGTGCTGAAAGAAAAGGTCCTTGGATTAGCAGCAAACGTGTGGCTCCAATTGCCACAAGCAGGCTTAGTTTCCAAGGACCGTGAAGGAAATGTACAAGAAAACGGTGAAGAAGTCAATACCGAAAACGGAGAAAATACATCTTTTCAGATTACCCGGAAGGATGATGAGATGATGTGCGCGGATTTGGGAGTGCTGTTTTCGGAATGTACACTCTGAATGTACACCCTGACTATACCACCGTACGCAGTGCCTCGCAAGCCAAATCCCTTGAAAACAAAGGCCCCACGGGGTTTAATCCGTGGGGCGCATATGTTATTTTCGATGGAGGCGAGGGGAGTCGAACCCCTGTCCTGAACACCGTTGACGCGGGCGTCTCCATGTTCAGACGCAGATGAAGGAGTCACCGACGGTCAGCTCTGCGTCAGCCTTCCGAGGGTCAGGGACCTGTTATAAGACATCTGCGCCGCGGTGCCCCCGGTGGCAGAGCTGCCTACTAAGCTGTAGACGTCATCCCCAGTAGGCGTCGGGAATCAGTCTCGGTTGCGGTTGATCACGCAGCCATGGCGTATTCGTTCTTGGAATAGGCACTTAATGTTTGAGCGGCTTTTAGGGAGGCCAGCCGATCAACCTCCACATGCAGCCGGCGTCTCAGGAATCCAGTCGAAACCGGGACGCCCCCATGATGTACCACATCGAGCAGGGTGGCGACCAAAAAACCGATCCCATGAGACCGGCTTAATGTACCATCGGGCAGGATGGGGAGTACGCCCATGGGGATTCGAACCTCAAACCTTCTGATCCGTAGTCAGATGCTCTATCCAGTTGAGCTATGGGCGCATTTGCAGCTTTCGGTGTTTCCACCCTTGCGGCGGGGAGATTATAACGTTTTCCTCCGCGAAAGTCAAGGAATAATTTGATTTTTCTTGCAAAAAGCACGAAAAAAAGGGCGAAAACGGGGAAAAAGCCCCCGAATTCGCCCGAAAGAGGGGCAAAACCGGTCTAAAACGGAGCGAGGGAAGGGATAATGCGCTCCATTTCCCTCCAAAGCCGGTGCAGCTCATCGATACGCGGGCTGGCACTGACGGGGCAGTTCCCGAAAGTGTGGTCCGGGGTAAAATAGCGGAGGAGGTCGGTTTGCTGCTCGTGGATGAACTTAGCGTGAGTACGGCCCTGAAGGGTCCAGACCATACGCGTCGTGTGGCCGGAGAACGCGCAGGTATCGAGGTAGTACTTCGAGATCACCTCCTGCAGAAGGCCGGCCTTACCGAAGCCGGCGTATTTGCCGGAGATGGTGAACGAATACTTGGCATCGAAGATCGCGTAATCCACTGCGCCGCGGCGCTCCACCTTGATGACGAAATCCGGCTCCCAGAAACTCTGGCGCGCCCCGCCCGAGTTGCAGCGGAAGAGCGTGAGCCCGTTGGGAAGCGTCTGCTCCGCCCGGTCCGTGGGCAGGAACCCGTAGATCACCGGCTCATAGTAGAGCGTAAGCCGCGTATCCCGGCGGATAAAGCGGTAGGTATTGGCCACGGCCTCCTCCCGCACATAGCTGCTGTTCGGGGAGGGGTAGGCGTATGTATAGACACCGTTCTCCGTGAGGGTGAAGCCCTTCTTGAGGAAGAGCTGCAGCAAGCGTTGCAGGCAATAGTACTCAAACAGCTTCGGTAGGTCCCGCACATCATGAGTCAGCTCCATACCCGAGAGCCGAAGCTCCCCGCGCTCGAACCAAGTGAGCATGAGAGCATAGAACTCCCGGTAGACCGGGCCGGACATCATCACATGCGAGGGCGCCGGCGCTGCACGCAGGGGCAGGGGAATGCAATGCAGCGTTTCCCGGTAGCGACGCAGAATCGCCTCCAGGTCATGAATAATGTCCCCGAGGCGGTTGAGGTCGGCACTGTGGCGCTCGATAGCCGTACTCCGGATGGTGATGATGGGCATATGCAGCTGATGCGCGCGCGGCGGCAGCGTCTGCAGGAAATCCCGAGAAGCCTGCACCTTAAGCAACCCTGCGCTCAGGATTGAACGTGCGGCAGAGATGATACTGACCAAAAAGCCCAGGATGAGGCGGTCCTCATGCAGAGAATCCTGCCGCACGGCCCTCGGCGGCAGAGCCGTAGGCACGAGGCAGAGCCCCCCGAAGCGCAAGCCCTGCCCATCCGGCGCGGGAGAGAAAGCCTCCGGGTGCGTAGCCAACCAGCGCACATCCTCCTCCGACAACGCGCGAGAGAAGCCCCCCGGCCCCTGCGCCGCCGCCGGTGCAGAAGCAGCCCTGCGGCGGAAGAACCTCTCATGCCGCAGGAAGGTGGCCCGCAAATCCGAGAAAAGCCGGATGTACTCCCCCAGCGGTTTGAATGAGCAGACCCCGGAGTGCCCGGTGTAACGGCGATTGAGCAGCCCGCACAGGTCGGCATCATCCTCAAAGCTGAGCAGCGACTCCACGATGGCGAGCACGTTGTACTCCTCCGACTCATTCGCGAAGACGCAGAAGATATCCGGCGCATAGTAAACCACGCTGCTGCCGTCATCCAGCTTGAGCAACAGCGTCAGTTTGATAACATCGATATGCCCGACGAAGAGATAATCCGCAGAGATCTGGCGCAGCCGATCCTCCGGGTCGTACATCGGCCCGTTGCGGTAGGCATTCGCCAAGCAGGTCCCCTCCTCCGGCGTACCGAGGTAGAGAGAAGCCTGCTTAAAGGAGATGCCCCGCAGGTTCAGCTCCAGGCGAAACCTGGCGCTCTCCTCCACACACAGCGGCGCATCCGGCCGCTGCGGCGGGGCAGAGGGAGCCAAGGGGATGGAGAGGCGGCGTTCTCTGCTGCTGCCGGGGTTTTCCGTAGCAAGGAGAAACATGGCAGGGGGATCAGCGGGCAAAGAATTGGTAGGTACCCATGTTCCGGTCGCCGTCGGAGATGACAGAGCTCAGCAGGCTGTAGCAGATGGGCAGAGAGCCCTCACACTCCCGGCGCAGCTCCTCCAGCATGCTGCGGAAGGTCGCACCGCTTCCGGCCAGGCAGGGCAGTACTTTCTGCGCCACGGCACAATCCAGCGGGCGGTAGACATCCTCCATGTAAAGGGAAGCCACCTTCGTGTAATCCGTCACCATCTTGCAGCAGCGCGGCATGATCGCGTTGCGGTGGCGGCGGCAGATGTCGCGGATCTTGTCCCACTTATCCACCGCCTCCGGGGAAGGCGCATCGAGCGCATCGACCGCGAAAGCCTGCTGCAACGCCGGGAACGGCACGGCCGGCTTGACGGGCGGCGCGGGGCAATCCCCCGGCAAGGCATCGTCATCCGCCGGCTCACGGAGCACGATGACCCACGCCCGGTCCAGAAAACGCGGAGAGAGTTCCTCCGTCGTGTGGTCTTGGTTGATCGTGGCCAGGAAGCGCAGGTGCGGGCGGATGGTCCAGACCGCATCCCCACCCAGCGAGAAGGTGCGCGGCGCGCTCGATGCGGGGTCGGCATGCTTCAGGAAGGGCGCCCAGTAATGCTCCAAGGGGCTGAGGTTGGCCTCATCCAGCAGCACCACCATCGGCGCCGTCGCCTCGCAATCCTCGGACTGGGACAACTCCAACGCATCGTAAACAGCGGGCTCACTCTTCACCATGGAGCGCGTGAACGGGTTGTAGTACCCGATAAAATCCTTGGCCGACGACCAGCCGCGGCTCACGGGTACATCCACAAAATGCGTCCCCGGCGCATCCGTTGCCAAGCCCAGCGCGCGGCCCAGCAGAGTGCAGAGAGACGTCTTACCGCAACCCGGGTTGCCCGTAAAGGCGGTGATGAAGCCCTGCGTGAGGCAGATGAGGTAATTCGCCGCATCATCCGCCGACACCTCGCGCCCGGCCTCCCGAAGGAAATCCACGACGCGCCGAATGATCTCCATCCCGAGGTCCCGGCGAGAGCAATCCGCCGGCATCTCCGCCAGGGGCAGAGCCGGGGGCGGTACGGGCACAGGAGCCTCCGCAGCCTCGGCGGGCGCGGGCAACGGCGCCTGTGCCGGCAGGGGCGTGTAGGCAGCTACCGCCGGCAGCTCCCCGAGCACGCCCTGCACATAGG
Organism: uncultured bacterium; assembly: GCA_945947905.1. Taxonomy (GTDB): domain Bacteria; phylum Verrucomicrobiota; class Verrucomicrobiia; order Verrucomicrobiales; family Akkermansiaceae; genus Akkermansia. Next base: position 16,435 of record CAMEZO010000020.1, on the reverse strand, counting down.
ATTGCAGGCGGTTCTCGAACTCCGCCGCGAAGCCGTCATAAATGTTGCGGTACTCCTCCGCCTTCTCCCCCAGGGTCTTGATGTGATCGCGGATGTGCTCGATGAGGCGATTGCCGGCAGCCTCATCGCGGGCATGCAGCTCCTCCCGACTCATGGCCAACTGCTTCTGCAGGGCCTCCAACTGCGCACGCTGCTCCGCCTCGGCTGCGGCCATGGCCTCGCACTCCTCCTGCAGGCACTGCTTGCGGGCCGAGAGACTGCGCACATTCTCGCACTCCCCCAAGGCCTCTTCGTAATTTCGCTGCAGCAGGCTCTGCTTCTCCAGGGTGCTGCGCAGCTCCGCCTGCACGGCCGCCAGCTTCTCCTTGGTCTCCGGGTCGGCAGCGGGCTTGTTCTTGGCCTTGCGCAGCTTCGCATTTTCCTTCTCCAGCTCCGCCACGGTATTGCGCAGGGCCTTGATCTTCTCATCCGAGCCCAGCACCTGGGCCTGCAGCTCCGGGTTCTCCTCCATCACGCGCTTGAGCAACTCCGGACGCGCGGTAATCAGATCGCGGGCAAAGACCTCACGCTTGCTGATGTAGTCCCGCACGGCGGCCAGCAGCCCGTCGTATTGATCGAAGCGGGTGAGTAATTGGGTGAACAGCTTGATGCGATCCGGCTTCACCTTCACCATGCGGCTCTCCCCGATCACCTCACCCAAGGCATCCTTCAGCCCGCGGATGCTCGTCACCGTCTCCGGTGTAAAGACCTTGAGGCAGCTGATGAGCGTGTCCCGGAGCGTGTCATCGCTGATGCAATCGATGCGCTTGATGGGCGTGGCGCGCTGCAGCTCGGACTCCGTGATGAGGTTGATGACCTGCACGCCGTCCTTGTCCACCGTTACCCCGGGGATGGCGTCGGACTTGTAGACGTCCACCTCGTAGTCTTTGGCCTGCATGCCGGAGAGGATGACCGTGTCCCCCTCCATGCGGTAAGCAAAGGGCCCGAGCAACTTATTTTCCAGGCAGCGCACAAAGAGCCCGGAGTCCGCCACGACCAAGCGGTTGCCATGGCCGGCGGGGAAGGCGAAGCGCAGGCTGTTGCAGATGAGCGTGGTATCCGCCTTCAGCGAAACGCAGGGGAAGCACTGGCTGTAGCGGTAGGGGTTCACGCGGGTGTTGCGCGTGTAGTAGCCGATGTAGTCATCACGGTGGTTGCCGGGGCTGATGTTGGGCTCCAATCCGTTCTTGAGAATGCGCATTTGCAGCACCACCTTGTTATCCGTCCAACGCTGGTGGGTGGTTTCCGGGAAATAAATAGCACCTTCGGGGGAGAATGCCTCCAGGCGTTCCTCACGGGTGAGTACGCGCATGCTGCCGTCTTCTTCCTGAACGATCTCGGGATAGATTCGGGCCTGTCCGCTCGGTAAATAAAAAGCGTAACAGATAAGATCTTTATCGATAAAGTCTTTGTGTGTCATTGTTGTATGAATTGATATTAGTTGAACCGGGTCAATGGATGACCCGGGCGCTCATTATAGCAAAAAATGGGCCGCCTGCCAAGTCTGCATTGCGGCAACGGAGCGATTTTTTTACGCGGTCGGCTCAACTGCAGGTTTTGAGCAGCAACCAAATGGCAAGGCAAACGAACACGAGATAACCGCAGCCCAACTCGTTCTCCTCCTTTTCCTTCGGAGGTCGAGGCGACGGCGTACGGCGCGGGGCCGTAGCGAGACCCCAAGTCCCCTTGCTGTAGAGGTGGGGTGCGCCGCAATGCGGGCAGCGAACGCCCGTTTGAGAGGCAGAGAAAGGCTTACCGCAGCGCACACAGGTGACCTGCGCCCCCTGCACCCGCCAACCGGAGACACGGGCGTAGGAATACCGCGCGCCGCAGTGGCGGCAGGTGTCCGTGGCGGACGACAGGTAAATGCGGTTGCGGCACAGCGCGCAGGTGCGCGGTACGCCTTGGCAAACCCAGCGCCCGCCCGAGTAACTGAAAACAGCCCCGCAGAGCGGGCAGGTGCCGCCGTGCGACCCCAAGCGCACCATGCTGCGGCAGATGGGACAGAAAGCCTGCGAGTCCTTGGGCCCCGGTTTCCACCGCCCCCGCTCCCGGTGGTAGGCAGCCCCGCAATGCGGGCACTTGGCCTCCTCCGCCCCGGAGGGCATCGGGAAGGTGCTGCCGCAGTCCGTGCAGGAGAACAGCGGGTTGGCGGCGGGATCCGGCACCCAGGCCCCGGAGGGATCCAAGAGACTCTTTCCGCCGCACTCGGGACAGGTAAAAGATGCCCCGTGCGCGGTACCCTTGGCCCCGCAGAGGGCGCAGACGGCCTTGTGCTCCGGGGTGTAGCAAAGCTCCGGCGAGACCGTATCCGGCCCGTAGAAACGCACGCGGATCTGCCCCGTGCCCTTGGGCAGGGGGAAGGGCCGCCTGTACTCCGGCGAGTTGTGGTTCGGGGGGGAGCCGTCCAAGGTGTAGCGAGCGGTCAGACCCTCCGCCCCCTCCGGCAGGTCGATGTGCACGAAGCGCTGCGTACCGCGGGTGAGGCGGATGGAAGCCCCCTGCGGCAGAGGAACCTCCCGGCGTTGCACGAGCCGCTGCACCAGGAAATGCTCCCCGCCGCAGTCCTCGCACATGCAGGTGCCGTCCGGCTCCGGGGCCGTAGCCACCTGCCCGCAGTCCGCGCAGCGCAGGCGCAGCCCCGTCATCCCCGTGGTGTCCAGGGTGCCGTCCGGCGTCGGCGGAAAGTCCTGCCATTCCAAGGCAGCCGCCTCCGCCGCGCTGCAGGGCGGCGCAAGGGAAGCGGGGGTGAGCCCCGTGGGCTTGTGTGTGGCAGGCGGCATGGGGAAACTCAGCAAAGATGGTGGGTGGGCAGGGGGTAGAGCGTCAGTCCTCCCTGCCGGCTATGGTGCAGCAGAGCGATGTCGCACTCCCGGTAAAGCCCGCCGGAGCCGTGGGAGGGCTCCATGGCGTTGATGGTGAGCACCAGGCAATCCTTCTGCCGTCCCCTCGGGTTCAGTTCCGGATCATAACTGTATAAACGGAATCCGGGCGGCTCGTGGTCATGCCCGCGGATGATGCCCGCGATGTGCCGCCCCGTTAGCTCCCGATGCAGGGCGCAGTATTTGTTGACATCATTGTACCCCATCTCACAGCCGCTGTTGCCCCGGTTCGGGTGTTTGCGCGGCAGATTGGGGGAGAGTCGCACCCAGGTGAAGTCCTTGGACACGGCCGCCGCCAGCTCCTCCGGCACCCGGCTCATGAACGCCTCGCCGTCCTGCGGGTTGAGCCGCAGCTTCTCCTGCAAGTCCACATGCGGCAGGCCTCCGTGGGTCATCAGCAGCACCTCATGCCCGCCTATCGGCAACTCCGCCATGCAGGGGGCGGCCGCTACCATGTCGCGGAAGGCCTCCGCCAGGAGCTGAGCCTCCCGCGGCTCCGACTGCGCCAGGTGCTGCAGCTCCGTCACGGACTCGCAGGGCTGCACGCGGCTGCCGAAGCTGCCGTCCGGGTAGCATTCAAAGCAAGTGTCGTGATTACCGCGGATGAAGAGCACGCGCAGGGCGGCATCCTGCTGCAGGATGAGCTGCTGCACCGTCGCCACCACATCCCAGCCGCGCGGCCCGCGGTCGATGAGATCGCCCAGAAAAACGATATTCTGCCGCCGCCCCGGCTGAGCAAGCAGGCGGATGAAGGCCAGGATTTTGTGCAGCGCGCTGAGGTAGCCGTGCACATCACCGATAAACCAGTAATCATCCTGCTCCTCCTCCGGCGGCAGTAAACCGTCGGACGGCTTGTGCTCCCGGCAATAGCTGCGGAAAGCCTCCGCGATCTCGCCGCGGCGCTCCGGGGCACGCAGAACCTCTGGCGGCAGACCGGGGAGCAGGGCATCCAGCTCGTCCGCCGTCAGGGGCTTTTCGGGAGAGCCCGGTGCCCGGGGCGGCAGCACACGCAACGGTAGCAACCCGGATTCCGCTGTCAGCGGGGGCAGAGGAACGGGCTCCGGCAGCGGCACCGGGGCGGGCTTGCCTTCGGGCTCGGGATCCGGCGCAGGAGTGGGGGAAGGCTCGGCCGGCGGGGGCAGAGGAACGGGCTCCGGCAGCGGCACCGGGCCGGGCTTGCATTCGGGCTCGGGAGCCGGCACGGGCGCGGGGGATGGCTCGGCCGGCGGCACCGGCTCGGGGGAAGGGTGGGGAAGATCCGGCATGAGGGAAGAAAGGAAACGCGCCGCCCGCAGCGGAGCTGTCAACGCCGAGCGGCGTTGCTGCGGGGTAGAGCAGAGCAACCACGCGAGAGCCGCCGAAGGCAGGGCCACCGTCAGCAGCATCTCCCAAGAGAACGTGATGAGCTGCGGCTCCGCGAGCGGCGGCAGCGAGCCCCCCTCCGCCGCGCGACCGGCTTCGAGGGTCAGCACCTCGCTGATAGACTGCGTCATGGGCGGAAATCAGGCTTGCGGTATGAGTGACACGCGCAATTCCATGGCCGTCTTGCCGGATTTGCGCCCCAGCAGGCAGATCACATCCCCGTCCGCCAGCCGCGTACGCTCCGTGAGGGCGGCCCCGTTCAGCGCCGTGAGGTTTTTCGGCTCCCGCGCCGGCGGCTGCACAAACCACTCCTGCGTCTCCGGTACATAATCCAGACAGAACTGCTCCTTCTCCGCAAAGCGCGCCTGGGAGGACAGGTCGCCCAGGGTGGCCGAGCCGAAGTTCATGGAGAAGCGCTGCACCAGCTCGCCGCTGTCACCCACCAGCTTGAGGGCGACGGCACGGGGCTTGGCCGGCTCCTTCTTCTCCGCCTCGGGGGCAGCCTCCGGCGGCAGGGGCGGCATATCCGGCGGAAGCGAGGGAGGCTCCGGCGCGGGGGCGGGGTTTCCTTTATCCAGCTGCAGCAGGGCCTTGTGCAGCTCTTCGCAGGAGGGGCGGGCCGCCGCCGTCGGCTGCAGGCAGCGCTCAATCCAACGCGCGAACTCCGCCGCCTGCGTCTCGCTCTCACCCAGCGGACCCTGAAGCTGCACGGGGGTGAAGCGTCCCGCCAGCACGGCCGCCTTGTAGGCCTCTGCATCCCCGCGCTCCTCGGCAAAGGGGTGACCGTTGCCCAGCAGCTCGCCCAGGATAATGCCGATGGTAAAAACATCCGACGCCGTGGTGGGCTTCTCCCCCCGCAGGTGCTCCGGGGAGAGGTAGCCCGGGGTGCCCGTGTAGCCCTCCTTCAGCTCCCCTCGCGTCCAGGGCGCCTCTACATCGGCCAGAATGGAGCGGTCCATGTCAATCATGCGCGGGATGAGCCCCACTTTCACGGAGTCATCGGGCAGCATCTGCACGTTCTCCGGCTTCAGGTCGCAGTGCACCACCCCGGCGGCGTGCACCTTCTTCATGGCTACCAAAAAGACCTTCGCCATGGTCTTGCGCTTCTCCCAGGAGATATCGCCCCTGTCCAGCAGGCCGCGCAGGTCGTAGCCGCTCTCGATGAAGTCGTAGGTCTGGTAGAAGAACTCGCTGCGGCACAGCCCCGGCCTGGGGTTCGCGGTGAAGAGGTCTGTGCTCAGCACACAGTACTGCGCGGCGGCGGACTGCTCCAGCCGGCGGTTGATTTCGTCCACGTAGCGCACATAGTCCTCATACCAATCCACCGTCGGGGTGGGGGATTTGTAGTACTTGAGGAACACCTTGCGGTTGCCGTGGTCCAGGTCGCGCGCCTCGAGGGACCAAGCCATGTTGCCCTGGGTGATTTCGCGCACAAGCTCATAGCGACCGTGACGGCCGACGACCACACTGCCTAATTTGGGATTCGGAGGCATGATGAAAATTCAATGGGTTAAGGGTTATCAGGAACCGGTGAAGGAGGCATTCGAGCAGCCGCTCCATTTGTTCTGCTCGAAGCAGGGGGAAGGTGACTCCTCGCCGCCCGAATAATGTTGGGAGACAGAGACGGATCGACCGATGGTCTGCAGCAGCTTGGAGAAATCAACCCCGCGCAGTCCGTCCTGCGTGTCCTGCAGATCGGTGTACTCGCAGCGGTCCAGGGCAGATAGCTCGAAGAAGGCCTCACTCTCCGGCGCGATGATGAAGAGCTTGATGCGCTTGTCCTGCGCCTTGCGGATCATGCGCTCGATGCCCTGCTTCTGCGCCTCCACGGCCACGCCGGTCTCCAGGGCCTCATCCGTCAGCAGCACCACCACGCGGTGGCACTCATCGGAGCTGCGCCACGGGAAGTCCATGGCGGTGTCCAGGGCGGTGAGCTGCTGCTCATCGCCCTCGGTGGTTACACGTTTCTGCAGGGCCCGGCAAAGCTCCTCGGTGTTGCGGGTGAAGAGCTTACTGCGGTCCCCCCCGTGGTAGAGGATGTCGATGAGCTCCACCCCGCCCGTGCGGGTGGTGGTGTAATCGTGCACGCCTTCCTCGTTGTCGTGGAAGGCCAGGAAGTCGTAGCGCACATCCCAGTTTACCTGCCCATCCGACTGCAAGCCGTTCATCAGCTCGGCGATGTTGCGGCGCACGGCATCGAAGCACGGCTTCATGGAGCCGGAGGCGTCGATGCAGAAGACGATGTCCGCGCAGTTGCGTCCTGCCATGGTCAGTCAGGGGTTAAAGTTCCTCCACGTCCCCGGCGGCGGATTGCGAGACGGACTTGGCGAGCAGCTTGAGCGTCTCGGCGAAGTTATCCCGGTTCTCCGTGTAATCCTTGAGGGCCTGCACGGGTGTGCTGCCCTCCGGTACCTCGATGGGCTCGTAGGTGCAGCGGTCCATGGCAGAGAGATCGTAGTGGCACTCCATCTCCGGCGCGAAGAGGGAGAGGCGCATGCGCTCCTGCTGCATCAGCCGCGTCACATCCGCCAGCGCCCCGCCGGGTACCAGGGTCATGGTCGGGTGGAAGGAGGCATCGGTGAACACGATGATGCAGCGCGCCGCCTCGCTGCGGTAGCGCCATTTGTCGGCCTCCGGCGCGGCACCGCGCTCGGTATAGCCCATGCGGCATACTTCGTAGAGGGCATCCAGCAGGGATTCCGGTTCATCCCCGCCGCCCTGGGCCGTCAGCGCGTTCAACTGTGCCTTCAGCTCCTCCGGGTTGTCCGTAAAGGTATTGCGCACCAGGGCCTCTCGCCCGTGTTTGGGCTCGTACTCAAAGTCGCGATAGCCCCATACGCAGGCGCGCCAGTTCTTCAGCTCCACGCCGCCGTTGTCATCCGGGGTGGTCAGGCTGTGAAAGAAGGTGGAGATATTATTCTTGATGGCGTCGATGCAGGGTTGCATGGAGCCGGTGGCATCCAGCAGAAAGCAGATGTCTACGACGCCTTTAACGGTGTTCGTCTGTTTCGTTTCGTAAGTGCTCATGGTGCGTTGAAGTGGGTTCGTGTTTGTCGTGCCGGGGTGCTTTTATACGCTACCCCGGGAAACTATCGTACATCCTTTCCCCGCAAAGGCAAGGAAAAAATGCGTATGCGGGCGAAAATACCTCAGCCCAGGCGCGGCTCGAGCCGGCCCCACACTTCGTCCACGGAGAGGCGGTCCACATTCCCCGGGGAGGTCAGGGAGACGCTGTCCGGCCCGATCAGCACGCTGGCCTTGTTGCGCTGATCCAGCAGGGAGATGGTGAAGGCACCCGAGAGCGAGGCCATGTGGGTGGGCCCGGTGTCGTTGCCCAGGGTGGCGAGGGCGCGCAGGGCGATCTGCGGCACATCGAAAAGCTCCGTGAGGCCCAGCATGTTGACCGCCCCGGGGTTATCGGCGCAGATGGCGTTGATTTCCGCGGACTCCGCCTTGGTGCCGATGACCACGGCGGAGAGCCCGCGCGCATGCAGTCGGCGCACCACCTCGCGGTAGTTCTCCACGGGCCAGCGCTTGTAGGCGTGTTGGGGCGAGCAGCCGGGGATGAGCAGCACAAAGCGCTCCGGCAGCAGGTGAAAATGCTCCCCCTTGCCGTGCATGAAGCGCAGATCCGTCCTGTGGTAGCGGAAGGGGTAGTCGCGCTGCACCTCCGTGTGCGCGGGTAACAGGCAGCTTCGCTTCTCGCTGCGGTAGAGCGTCTGCCCCGGCAGGTCCCACCACTCCCAGCGGTGGCCTTTGGGGGCGGTGCAGCTCAGGATCTCGCGGTAGCGGTGCATGCGCGGGTTGCCCATCAGGTCTACGATGATGTCATACCGGCCCGCGCTCAGTGCGTGCAGTACCCGATACATGGCGGGTATATTCCACCACGAGGTGCGGTTGTCAATAATATACTCCGAGAAGACACCGATGTGCTCCATGAGTTTCCGGAACGGCGCTTTGGTCATCACGCTGCACTGCGCTCCCGGAAATTGCTCCGCAATGTAGCGGATGGTGCCGATGGACATCACGATGTCGCCCAAGGCCCCGTGCTTGACAAACAGTATCTTCTTCGTCTCCATATGCTGCACGCAGCAGTGTAGCACAAAGCGCCCGCCCTGTCAACCTCAAAAAACGGTTGCGGGCGGGCGCGGAAAGTCTGCGCGGCTGCTTACTTAACGTACTTCTGCCAATTGTTCAGCTCGAAGCCGTGGCCGGAGTAGAGGATCTTCCCGTCGGCATCCATGATGGTGACGTAGGGAATGCCCACCTGCTTGTGCGGGCTGAGCTCCGGGTTCTCCTTGAGCTTCGGCTCGGACATGTGCATGCCCGCGAATTCCGCCTTGTGGCTCTGCAGGTACTGAAGCACGCCTTGGGGGGTCTTGTCGAAGCCGATGAGCACCACCTCCATGCCCTTCTTGCGCATGGCGGGGTAGTTCTGGATGACACTCGGCATCAGCTTGCGGCAGGGGCCGCACCAGCTCGCGGAGCGCAGGAAGCAGAAGACCTTGGCGCTGTAATCCGGCGTGCCGTTCACGGTCTGAATCTCCTTCAGCATCGTGCCGATCTTACCCACCTTGCCGGCCTTTTTCTTCATTTTCTTGTCCTCGGAGGCGGCCTTGGCAGGGGCCTTGCGCTTCTTCTTGGCGGGCTTCTCCGTCGCCGGGGCCGTCGTCTGCGCCTCCGCGGTGCAGGGAGCCATGACTCCGAGCAGGAGCCCCGCTGTCAATGCCAGGTGAAAAAGTTTCATGATATGTTCTCCGTATCAGTACTTGATGGGCCCGTTGTCGCCGGCGGCTTCCTGGTCCTGCTTCTGCTTGATGATCTCCTGCCACTTGAGCACATCCGCCCCGTGGCCGCTGAGGAACACGTTGCCTTCCACATCCATCCAGGTGGCGTGGGGAATGCCGGAGGCCTGGCTGTAGGAGGGCAGCTTGGAGGTGGCGGGGCCGCTCGAGCAGACGGCGGGGAACTTGGCGTGGTGGGACTTGAGGTAGGCTTTCACCTCGGCGTCGGTCTTGTCGTGGCCCACGAGGATGATTTCCACCCCGGCCTTGCGCATGCTCTTGTACTCCTTGACGATGTCGGGCATAATCTTCTTGCAGGGGCCGCACCAGCTGGCGGACTCCAGGTAGATGTAGTACTTGGCCTTGGCGTTGAGCTTGCCGCCGAGGCTCTTGATGTTCTTGAACGCAGCGACAAAGGCGTTCTTCTTCTCCGGCTCGGCAGCCTTGTCATCGGAGGCTTCGTCCTCCGCGGCATCCTTGGCCTTCTTGGCTTTCTTAGCCTTCTTGCCCTTGGTGGTGGTCTGCTCGGTGGAGTCACCGGCGTCATCGGTCTGCGCGGAGCAGGGGGGCAGCACGACGGCGCAGCCCAGCAGCATCAGCAGCAAGAATCGGGAGATGGTTGTTCTCATACGCGCGCCAGTTTACCCCGAGCGCGTCGGAATTGCAAGCCTTTTTTACAGAATCAGCATGCAATCTCCGTAGGAAAAGAAGCGGTAGCGCCGCTCAACGGCCTGCCGATAGGCTTCCATGATCAGTTCTTTGCCCGCAAAAGCGCATACCAGCATGATGAGGGTGCTCTCCGGCAGGTGGAAGTTGGTGAGCAGGGCATCCACCACGCGGAAGCGGTAGCCGGGGTAGATGAAGATGTCCGTGTCGCCTTCGCCGGGGGGCAGGGGGCGTCCGTGGCGGGCGGCGAGGGTCTCCAGCACGCGCACGGCGGTGGTGCCTACGGCGATGACACGCTGCGCCTGTTCGATGTCCTGCGCGGTCTGCGCGGGCATGCAGAAGTGCTCGGTGTGCATGTGGTGCTCCTCCACCACCTCGGTCTTGACGGGGCGGAAGGTGCCCACGCCCACATGCAGGGTGACGAAGGAGTGGGGGACGGCGGCCAGCATCTCCGGGGTAAAGTGCAGGCCGGCCGTGGGGGCGGCGATGGCGCCTTCGTGCGCGGCGTACACGGTCTGGTAGCGCTCTTTGTCGGCGGGGTCGCTCTCGCGGTTCATGTAGTGGGGCAGGGCCAGGCGGCCGAGGTTTTCATCCACGGGGCGGTCCCAGCGGATGAAGCGGTAGCCTTCGGCGTCGATGGATTCCACGGTGCCGAGGGCAGCGCCCACCTGCACGGTGCGGCCCACTTTCATTTTCTTGCCGGGGCGCACCAGGCACTTCCACACCTGCTCGCCCATCATGCCGGCGCGTACCAGTTCGATGCTGCCGTCGTTGCTGAAGTAGCGGGCGGGGATCACTTTCGTGTCGTTCATCACGAAGCGGTCCCCGGGGCGCACATACTCCGGCAGGTCGCGGAAGCAGCGGTGCTCGATGAGCCCGGTGTCCCGGTGCACCACCAGCATGCGGGAGGCGTCGCGGTCCGGCATCGGTCGGTCTGCGATGAGCTCCTCGGGCAGGGGATAATCAAAGTCGACGGTACGCACGGCGGGGCGGGGTCAGCGGGGGAAGATGCGGATGCGGCGCAGCACTTCGTCGCGGCCGAGTACCTGCATGATGAGGTCGATGCCGGGGCCGGCGTGACTGCCCGTGAGGGCGAGGCGCAGGGGGAACATCATGGCGCCCACCTTCACGCTCAGTTCCTTGGTTTTGGGCTTCACCAGCTGCATGGCGGCTTCTCCGTTCCACTCGGCCAGCTTCTCGGTCTCGGCGGCGAAGATGTCGAGCATCTCGCGGGCGTTGTCCTGCAGCTTGGCCATGGCCTCGGGTTCGTATTCGAGTTTTTCCACCCACTTCACCCAGGCGGGTACCTCGCTGAGCAGCTGTACCTTCTCCTGCACGGCGGGGATGGCGGTGCGCAGGGCGGGGGTGTCTGCCAGGCCGGCGGCGGTGCAGAAGGGCAGGGCCAGCTCCGTGAAGCGCTCGGGCGCCAGGCGCATGATGTGCTGCTTGTTCATCCACTTGCACTTGTTGATGTCGAACTTGGCGGCGGCGCGGTTGACGTTCTCCAGCGAGAAGGCCTCGATGAGCTGCTCCTTGGTGAAGATTTCTTCGTCGCTCTTGGGGTTCCAGCCCAGCAGGGCGATGAAGTTGATGACCGCATCGGGCAGGAAGCCTTCCTCCGGGTAGTTGCCGAGCTGGGCGCCGACGTCGCGCTTGCTCATCTTCGAGCCGTCCGGGTTCTGAATGAGCGGGATGTGGGCATACACCGGCGGCTCCACCCCGAAGGCGTCGAAGAGCTGCAGGTGCTTGAAGGTGTTCATGATGTGGTCTTCACCGCGGATGACGTGGGAGATGTGCATCTCGATGTCGTCCACCACGTTGACCAGGTGGAAGATGTAGGAGCCGTCCCCGCGCTTCAGCACCATGTCGGGCGTGTTCTCTTCGTTGCGGTAGTCCACGGAGATGTCGCCGCAGACCAGGTCGTGCAGGGTCATCACGCCGTCGCGCTTGAAGCGGAAGCGCCACACCGTGCCCTCCGAGGTGCCGGGGATTTCGTTGCCGTCCTTGTCGCGCTTGTTGGGGGCGGGGCACTCATACACGCGGCCCGCATCCACCAGCTTTTGGAAGTAGCGGTCGTAGATGTCGCCGCGTTGGCTCTGGAAGTAAGGTTCATAGGGGCCGCCCTTGCCCTCGCCTTCGTCCCAATCCAGCCCCAACCAGCTCATCCCCTTGAAAATGGCCTGCATCGCGTCCTCCACATGGCGTTCCCGATCCGTGTCCTCGATGCGCAGCACGAAGGTGCCGCCCATCTTGCGGGTGAACAGATAGTTGAACAGTGCCGTGCGGGCACCGCCGATGTGCAGATACCCCGTCGGGGAGGGGGCAAATCGCGTGCGTACCTTCGTTGTCATGCGCGCCTTATACACCCCCACGGCACTTTTTGCAAGCGTAAACCGACCCCGCCTCACCGAAATTTGCGCCATGCGGGCAAGAGCGACCGTGAGGGACTGACCGCGGAAATTTTTGGAAAGGAAGTGGCGTGCCTAGCTTGGATGCAGACTTCACACCGCCGTGGCCATCGTGGCCGAGTGGATGCTGACCGCGGAATAAAAGGAATTTTTGGAGAGTCGGTGGCCTGCATAGCTTAGAACAGACTTCATACCGCCGGGATAGTAGGTAACTGAAGTTTTCAGAACGCAGAATGAAGGGAATTTTGGGAAAGGTAGTGGCCTTCAAAGCTTCGGCGAGACTTCAAGGCAAACTCATAGGAGGCAGCTTCAGAATTTTATTAAAATAACCAAGGAGCCTACTATCCCGGCGGCGAGAAGTCTGTACCGAGCTAAGTATGCCGATCAGTTTCCGAAACCTTCCTAAAATTCTGCGTTCCATCAATCCTCTCGGATTCTTCTACCCTGGCGGTGTGAAGTCTTGCCAAAGAGTCGCATGGCTTTCAGTCTCCAAAAATTCCTTTTATTCCGCGGTCCTCAATCCTCTCGGGTCCTTCTGCCACGGCGGTGTGAAGTCTGCTCAAAGCCAAGCACACCACTCCCTTTCCCCCAATCATTCCGCGGTCCCGTCCTTCTCGCTCTCTGTTACCCCGGCGGTGTGAAGTCTCGCACCGGGTCTGCGGTCGGGCCTCTTTCCTTCTCTAACGGGAGGTTGGGTGAGATTTGGGCTTGCGGGGTGGGGGTGGGGTGTGGTACAATGGGGGCATGAAGATCCTGCGCTTTCTGATGGCCGCGGCGGTGACGGCGGCGGTTTCCTGTACGCACGAGACGAAGCAACTGCGCATTGATACGCAGCCGCAGGGGGCGGATGTGTCCGTGAACGGTAAGTATGTGGGCAAGAGCCCCGTGGAGACCGAGATCATGCAGCGGCACGACCAGGGGATTACGGCCTCGAAGGAGGGCTACGAGAACGCCTCGAGCGTGCTGCGGACCAAGCGGGATACCTTCCTGGGGCTGGTGTGGGGCAAGGAGGACCCGCGGAGTAACTACATCGAGGAGGAGTCGACAACCCTGATTCTGCGTCCCGTGCCGACCGTCAACAGTTACACCCCGACCGCGATGCCGAGCTTTGAGCCGGAGCGGCTGCCGACGCCGAAGTGGGAGGCGCCGAAGCTGCCGGCCAAGCCGAATTAAGGGGCGGCCAGGTAGTCCGCGATGCCGTCCGTGGGGTAGCCCAGGTCGTTGCGCAGCAGATTGCGCAGGTGGGTGCGGGCGGCTTGTTCGCTGCCGTAGAGCTCGGCGGGGCTCATGCACTCCCCGGGGGGCAGGTTGAGCCGATGCTGCAGCACGAAGAGCAGCCCGCAGACCGAGGGTGTGCGGTGCTCCGGCTCGCGGAAGAGGCGGCGGCCCAGCTCCAGGGCCTCGCGTTCGTGCCCGCGCAGACGGCAGAGGTTATAAAACACCCAGCGCTCGTATCGGTGAGGGGCGCCCATAGCCAGCGCGCGGCGGTAGGCGGCCACGGCTTTGGCGTAGTCGGGGTGCTGGTAGGGGTCCTCGTAGTAGCGGGCCAGCTCCAGTTGCAGCAGCACGCTGTCGGGGTTGTTGGCGAGCCCCGTCAGCAGAAAATCCACCCCTCGCCGGCGGAAACTGCGCTCCAGGGCGCGGCGTTCGCGGTCCGTGCGAGCCTCGGCGCTGCGGGCCCAGGCGGTGGCGTTGTAGAGCATGTCATAGGCGGCACGCATCCAGTAATTGGGCCGCCGCGGGGCCAGGGTGGTGATCTCCTGCCAGCGCTTCTCCGCCTTGTCCCAGTCTTGGGCAATCCAGGCATCCGTGGCGCCGATGGCCAGCACCTCCGCCGCGGGGGAGCGCAGCCCGCCCATGGCCAGCAGGGCAATCTGCTGCTGCACCAAGCTACCCGTGCCGATGGACGGCGGGGGGAGCAGCAGCCCCCTCTCCTCCTCAATACCCCGCAGGGCCAAGGCCCCCGCACCGACCGCCGCCACCCCCGCCGCGACCGTGGCGAGAGGCAGCAAGCGGGCGCGCAGGCCTATGGTAGCCCCGGACCTCATGCCATGCCCAAGCGCGCACGAATATCCGCGCAGAGTCGCTCCGTCTCCGGAACGGGAACCCCCGCCGCCAGCGCGCGCCGAAGCGGCTCGCCCCAAATCGCTTCGTACTCCACGGGACGCCCCCGCAGGTAGTCAACCGCGCTGCTGGGGATGAAGTCGCCCATCACCCGCGTGCGCTCCATCTGCGCCTGCACGATGGCCTCCGGCGTGGGGTGCCCGCGACGCGCCGCAGCCAGGCACACCTCCTCCATCACACGGCGGGAGCGCTCCACCTCCTCCGGCATGGTGAAGAGCTGCCGCACGCTGATACCCCCGTGCGCCAGGCACAGGCCGTTGAAGGGGATGTTCCAGGTGAGCTTGGTCCAGAGCGTCTGCTCCGCGTCCTCGGTCGCCATGCTCGGCACCCCGGCGCGGGTCAGGTGCGCGGCGAACTCCTGCGCGCGAGCCAGCCCGTGCTCCCCCGGCACCAGCGGGGCAAAGCGGATCTCCCCGCCCTCCAGGTGGCGGATCACACCCGGTTCATCCATCATGCAGCAGACGAAACACAGGCCGATGTACACATCCTCCGCGGGCACAATCTCGGCGATTTTCTCCGCATTGCCCATGCCGTTCTGCAGGGTAATCACCTCCGTGCCCGGACGCAGCAGGGGCGGCAGGGCCTCTGCAAAAAGCCCGTTGCAGCAGGTCTTCCACGCCACGAATACGCGATCCACCGGCCCGCAGTCCGCCGAGCTGCGCACGGCATGCACCTGCGGCAGCTCTATATCGCCGTCCACACTCTGCACGCGCAGGCCCCGCTCCTGCATGGCCCCGCAGGCGGAGCGCCCGATGAACCACACCTCATCCCCCGCTGCTGCCAGGCGCGCGCCGTAGTAGCAACCCAGGGCCCCGGCTCCTAAAATGGCTGTCTTCATGCGCCCAGTATAGCCTTTTTGACCCCTTTTTGCAATAAAAAATCCCCGCACACGCATTTTAGCCTTGCTTTCCCGCGCAGAAAGTTATATCCTCTCCCCACCTATCAACCTCGGGCGGGCCCGTTTCCCGCCCTACAAACATACAGAGTACCGACAATGGGTCAACAGCACCGTAAGGAGACGAAGCGCCGCCGCCGCTGCGCTTACATCAAGCGCCGTAAGGAAATCGCCAAGAACGCCAAGAATGCCATCCCCGTTACCCCTGCACGTAAGGTCACGGTGGTCGGCAGCGATTCCCCGGCTGCCGAGGCATAAGTCGCGCAGCGTTCGCTTCCTTTTATCCTATCGGCGCTGCTCCCGCTTCCCCGGGGTCAGCGCCTTTCTTTTCTCCCTTGCAGCAGGAGCCTCAATATTTGCCTTGGTGGATGCTTCCGCCCCTCTGGGGGCTGGATGCCCCGCTGGTCGCCGCTGCCTGGGGGGTCGCTTTCCCGGGCTTTTACGGGGTGAACTCCGCGTCGTCGGACCCGCTTATCCTTCTGGTGGCGGTGGTGTGGGCGCTCAACCTGCTGCACCGCGTGATCACCGCCGCGCTGAACCGCACCGTGTGGTATGCGCCTTACTACCGCAGCCATGCCTTCCCCATGCTGCTGCTGGTCGCGGCGCTGCTCTTCGCCTCCGTGTGGATGGCGCTGTATGTGGTGGGTGCGGCGTGTCTGGTGTATGGGCTTGTGCCGCTCTGCCTGCTCGCTCTCTCCATGATCCCCATGCCCGGGGCCGTGCGCAATGGCCTGCGTGCTTGGGCACTGGCGGTGGCCTGTCAGGCGCCGGCCTGCTACTTTTCCTTCGGCATCGAGCCGGGGGATGCTACCGTGCAGCCTGCCGCGCTGGGTCTGGGCGCTCTGTTCTTCCTGTTCCTGACGGAGCGCTTTTCCCTCCGCTACAACGGCCGTTTCCTGCAGGGCGGGGCGGCGTTCGCCTGCACGCTTTCCTCGGCCTTGCTCTTGTGCTGCTACTGGCGCGCGGCTTTCTCTGCCCCCGACCACCACTGGCCGGACCTCGCTCCCGTGTTCCAGACGCTCATCCTCGGCCTCGCCTGCCTGCACCTCTACCGCACCCGCGGCCCGCGCCTCCCCCTCTACCTCTCGTTCTCCCTCGGCTGGCCCGCCATGGCCGTCCCCGCCCTCCTCGCCCTCTGCTTCCAGTCCAACCCCCACTTCTTCTTCTGACCGCAGAACAGACTTCACACCGCCGTGGTAGAAGAATCCGAGAGGATTGATGAACGCAGAATTTTAGGAAGGTTTCGGAAACTGATCGGCATACTTAGCTCGGTGC
>CAMEZO010000019.1 GCA_945947905.1 uncultured bacterium | reverse complement strand
ATAGGAAAGAACCTCAACGGCGAATCTCGTTGGCTTAATCTGGGGCTCTTCACCTTCCAGCCGAGTGAAGCCGCCAAAATCTGCCTCACGCTCAGTTTGGCATGTTGGTACACCACCCACCGTGAAATGGCGGGTACCTTCTGGAAAGGGTTTATCATTCCCGGGGTTATTTTCGGATTCCCCCTGGGGTTGATTTTGTTTGAGAAGGACATGGGCACCACGGCGGCCCTGGCCATGACCGGCTTTGCCGTCATGTGGGTTTCCGGTGTTCGCTGGTGGCTGCTTGTACTGGCCATTCTGCTGGGTGCCATTGCTCTTTACCTGATGACGGTTGACAGCCCGAACCGAATGGAACGAATCTACGCATGGCGGGATGCCTTTGCCTACCGCAGGCAGGCGGGATGCCAGCAGTGGTTTGCCGCCCTGGCTTTTGCCCGCGGAGGCATGTTCGGAGTGGGGCTGGGGGACGGAATCAGTAAGCACGGCAGCATGCCCTTTGCCCACACGGACTTCATCTTTCCCGTGGTGGGGGAGGAGCTGGGTATCTTCGGAGCCTTGGGGGTCGTAGTTCTGTTCTCCCTGATGACTCTTTCCGGTATCATCCTGGCCTTGCAGATAACGGACACCTTCGGCCGCCTGTTTGCGGTCGGCTTGGTCAACACCATTTTCTGGCCGGCCATGCTCAATATGATGGTCGTTACCTCCATTCTGCCGAACTCCGGTCTTCCCCTGCCTTTCATCAGCTACGGCGGCACGAACTTGGTGTTCACCATAGCCGCCATCGGTATTCTCACCAGTATTCAACGTTTCACCCCGACGGCGCAGCAGATGTATATTCCACTGCGACGACGAAGTACACCCCGGTAGCAGCAGCATTCTCTCTCATGAGCAACAGTAAACAGAATATCATTATAGCCTGCGGCGGAACAGGCGGCCATCTGTTCCCCGGCATTGCCGTCGCGCAGCAGCTCAAAGCCCGGGGCTACAACCCCGTGCTGTTAATTTCTCTCAAGGAGGTGGATGCGGATGCCTCCCGTAAGTACGGCGATTTGGAGTTCCACACGGTGCCGGCTATTGCCAAACCCTCGCTCCTTTCCCTGCGCATGCCCGGCTTCCTGTGGAAACTGGTTTCTACCTATTTTACCTGCAAAAAAATCATCCGTCAATGCAAGGCGGATGTCGTGCTGGGCATGGGTGGTTTCACCTCCCTGCCGCCGGTTCGCGCAGGCTATGCCCTGGGGCTGCGCACCTATGTGCATGACTCCAACGCACTGCCCGGCAAGGCGAATCGGATGACAGCACGCTGGTGTACCGGTGTGCTGTTGGGACTGGAGGAAGCACGGCACTACTTCCCCGGCAGCCAATGCACCGTTGTCGGTACCCCCGTGCGGGACGAGCTGGTGCATCTGCCTTCCCGCGAGGAGGCTCGCGAGCGCTTGGGTATTCCGCAGGACAAGACGGTCATTCTCGTAACAGGCGGAAGCCAGGGGGCCCGCAACCTCAATACTCTGCTGGTGGATGCTGCCAAGAAAGACCCGGAGGTCTTCTACCTTATCATTGCCGGCCGCTTTGATTTTCCCCGTGTGGCACCATTGGCCCAAGATGCCCCCAACGTGCGGGTCATCGGCTTCTGCAACGATATGCCCGCAGCCTACGCGGCTTCGGACGGTGTCATTGCCCGCTCCGGGGCCTCCACCCTCACCGAGCTGTCCGTTATCGGCAAGGCCTGCATGCTTGTGCCCTACCCCTATGCGGCCGATGACCACCAGACCCACAACGCACGGGTATTTACGTCCCGCGGGGCAGCCGTCATGTGGCAACAATCGGAGCTCACGGCAGAGAAAGTGCACAGCTTCGTGCACGATATCGTCATGCGTCCGGACGCTCGCACAGAAATGGAGCAGGCCATGCGTGCGTTGTCGCGCCCCGATGCCGCCGCTGACATCGCCAAGGTGATTACGGGGGAATAGGCCCATGCCGGAAATCCACATCAACTTGGCCGAGCAACGGCTGGTTCTTCACGGGAGCGAAGAGCCATTCTCCGCTGTCATCTCCTCCGGGGCTGCGGGCATCGGCTTCACCCCCGGTAGCGGCTGCACCCCCACGGGAAGATTCCGCGTTTACAGTCGGCATGGAATCGGAGCCCCGCTTCTCACGATTTTCCGCGCTCGCATTCCCATAGGGATATACAACAAACAATCCGGCGATTGCATTCTTACCCGCATTCTGTGCCTCGATGGGCTGGACGAAGCAAACGCCAACACACGAGCGCGGTATATCTACATCCACGGGACTGATGACATTGAGCACCTGGGGACACCGGCCTCTGCCGGCTGCATTCGATTGTCTCCGGAGGACATGGTGCGGCTCTTCGAGCTGACCCCCTTGGGGACACCGGTGTTTATTTCCTGAGGAAGCGCGCTGCCAAGGCATACGCCCACGGGCAACTGACACGCAGGGCCCACGGCATCCTGCGCCACCACGGGCCGCTGATATGGGCATCTGCTATGCGCTCACGCCACGGCTTCTTCCAAAAGAGGGCCTGACGTTTCAGCTCTTCGAATCGAGCACGGAAATATGACAAAACGCCCTCGCAATCCGGGTGCGTGCGGGTATAGGTCTCCAGCTCTCGCAAAATAGGCTCATGGCAGGGAATACCGCGTCGGTAGTAATCCCGGGATGCAGCATCCGCCCGCAGGTAATCCCGCACCGTCCGACAACGCGTACGATCGGAAGAGATATTGGCCGCATGCCGACGATAGTAAATCATCACCCCGTTGAGCACAATGACAAAGCGTCCGAGCATCAAAGCACGAGTGGCAAACATCGTATCATCCAGAACGGCACATATGGCAGGCAAATCCCCGAAGACCTCGAACACACTCCGGTGCATCGCCATCATGCACCCCCACCATTCCAGCCACTCCGGCTTACCCGATGCAAATGTACGGCGATCGGCAACGCGATACTCCAGGGCCTCATCGGGCACATTCCGCACCTCGGGCAGCTCCTTTTCAAAGGGCACCAAACACCCGGATACAGCCACGGCACCGGGGTGTTTCATAATGGCCAGTCCCGTCAGGCGCGCGCGGTCGGGGTGCATCACATCATCGCCGTCCACGCGCATGAACCAGTCGCCGCGGGCCAGATGCACTGCCGTATTCATGTTTACCGCCACGCGTCCATTCGTCGGGCAACGGTGCGTAACGACCCGATACGGTCCTCTGTAGGCTGCCGCTACGCGCTCAATCACCTCAAAACTCGCATCATCGGAGCAATCATCGCAGCAAATCACCTCCAGACGCCCGGGGTACGGCATGGCCAAGACAGACTCCAGGCATGCCCCAATGAAATCCTGCTGATTATGGCTCATCACCAGCACGCTGATGAAGGGCCACTCCTCGTCCTCGATGCAGGGTTCTACTCCTTTTCGCGCGTCATCCATTTCATCAGAGCATAAAGCGCCGCCAGCAGCAGCACCCCCAGCACCACCAGGTGACTCTCCGCCTTCACCGCATTCAGCAGCCCTTCGGGGTCACTCAGAATATTCGGATGCTCGGCGCCCACTTTGTGCCCGAACCATGCCAGCACCGCCGACCAAATACCGGAGCCGACAAAGGTTGCCAGGCTGAAGGTCAGGAAGGGGACCTTGCTGATACCGGCAGGAATGGAAATCAGATGCCGCACCACGGGAAGGAAACGCGCAAAGAAAATCCCCATCGTCGAGTATCGCTGCATGAAGGCCTCCGCTTTCTCCACCTTGTGCGGCGGCAGAAGAAAATACTTACCGTAGCGATGAATGAAAGGGCGGCCCAACCAAAGGGACAGACCGTACATGATACAGGAGCCGACATAAGCGCCGATGGTACCGACCAACACTACGCCCCAGAAGGTCATATCGCTGCCCTCCTGCGCCGCCATGATGGCCGCAGGGGGTACCACAATTTCGCTGGGTACCGGCAATACAGTACTCTCCATCGCCATCAATAATAACACCCCCCAGTAGCCCCAATCCACGACCCATTGCATCCACTCCTGTATCAATTCATGTATCATCTCGCGTCAAGAATACAGGATTCCCCCGCTTTTGAAAAGTCTTTTCTTGCAGACTGACGTATTCAGTGGTATAATTCTCCCATGAAGTTGTACATCGTTGCAGGTGAGAAAAGCGGGGATAAACAGGGGGCTCTGGTTATTCAGGAGTTGCTCGGGCGCTGTTCCTCGCTTTCCGTAGCAGGTCTCGGCGGCTCTCGCATGCACGCACTCTCTCCGGATGTGGAGGATTGGGCCGAGCAGGCCGGGGTTATCGGCGTGGTCGATGTCCTCAAGCAGGCCGGATTCTTTCTGCGCAAACTTCGGGAGACGGAGGAAGCTATCGTGGCGATGCAGCCGGACTGCCTCCTGCTCATTGACTACCCCGGCTTCAACCAACGTCTGTTGGAGCGTGTGCGTCGCCGCTGCCCTTCCCTGCGTATCGTCTACTTCATCGCGCCGATGGTATGGGCTTGGCACCGCAGCCGTGCGTACCGCCTTGCGCGCTTCCTGGATCTCATGCTCTGCACGTTCCCCTTTGAGAAACCGATCTTCGAGGACGCCCACCTGCGCACTGAGTTCGTCGGCCATCCCCTGGTGGATGACATCCTGGCCAATCGGCGCACCGGCGTGCGGGAGCCCGGGCTCATCGGACTCTTCCCGGGCAGCCGCCGCCGGGAGATAGACCGCCACTTCCCCGTTCTTCTCGAGGTCGTCAAGGCTTGCCGAGCTCTTCACCCGGAGCGCCGTTTCATCACGTCTGCGTCTTCGCCCGCGCTGGCGGAGTCCATGGAGCGGATGGCCCGTGAGGCCGGTGTTGCACCGGAGGAGGTCAACATCACGCCGGGGCTCTACCACGACCTGATGGACCGCGCAGAAGCCGCGCTGGTGGCATCCGGCACAGCCACATTGGAGGCCGCACTGCACGAACTCCCGCACGCGCTCATCTACAAAACAGCCTGGGGTACCTACTTCCTCGCACGTCTCGTGCTTACCGGTAACATCCGTTTCATCGGCATGGTGAATATTCTGGCCGATGCACCTGTCACTAAGGAACTGATCCAGCAGGACTTCAACGTCGAGAACTGTTTAGCCGAGTTGGACCTGCTCACCTCGCCCGAGCATAAGCCGCGCATTCTGGCAGACATGGCGGCTTCCGTTGCAAGGCTGGGACACGGACACGCTGCGGCCAAGGCAGCCGAGGCCATTCTGGCGCTCTTGTCAGAGCCGCGTTAACGGGGCAGTCCGAGAAGTGCCGACAGGGCCGTGCGGCGGCGGGGGTAAGGAGGCGTCTCGATTACCTCTGCCCCGGGGCAGGCCCGAAGCAGCCCCGGAGACGGGTTGACCAGCACGGCACGGGAGCAGATGGACAGCATCGGCAGATCAGCCGTACTGTCCGTGTAACCGTAATCCGCACGGCGAATCCCGGCCGCGGCCAAACGCAGGAGCTTGTTCTCGCCCTTGTTGTTACCGGGGGAAGGAATGCGAGGGGCAAAGGGGACACGCTCGAAAGGCTCAAAGGGTGTCCCGATGACTTCGTCGAAACCAAGGGCGCGGCCGAAGGGGCGGGTCCACCACTCCGGGGAGGCTGAGCAAAGCACCGTGCGGTCCCCGGTCTGCTGATGCGAGCGGAGTCGGGCCAGAACCTCCGGAAAGACGGCAGGCAGAAGCTCCTGACGCACGAAATCCTCACACTCGGCCCGCAGCTGCTCCGCCGGCATACGCCAGGCATAGCACAGGAAGATGCGCTTCATCTGCTCCGTGTTCAGCACATGCAGGGCGCGCAGGATGCCGCAGGGCACAACGGCCCCCAGATACAGGCGGCGCCATCCGTTCCTCCTCAGGACCCAACCGGCAAATCGCAGCTGCGAGTCCACCGGAAACAGGGTCCCGTCCATGTCGAACAGGGCAACTTTCCGCTCGGCTCTCATCCCCGGTATCCACTCCTGCTGCGGGCATATACTCGATACCCCAACATAATGACAGCCCCCACCGCAATGCCGCCCAAATGCCCGGCCTCACCGCCTGCATTGTTCAGATTGAAGGCAATGACGATGACGGAAATGCCGATGATGACCCACGCAAAGCTGCGCAGCGTCATGGTAACCGGCGGTATCAACAGCTCCACCAGCGCATTCGGGTACAGGAACGAGGCCGCCACCATCACGCCGTATACGGCGGCGGAGGCACCGATCATCGGTACCATCTGCCACGCCTGAACATCGCCCTGATACCCGGCATAATAAGCCAGGGCATTGCAGACAGCGTCCGTTCCCGGGCCCTGCATCAGCATGGAATACACCCCCATCCCGGCCAGCAACGAGGATGTCAAGGCGCCGCCGACACCGCAAACCAGGTAATAGATGAGAAAACGCTTTCCGCCCATCACCCTCTCCACCGCGGGACCGAAAAAGTACAGGGCCCACATGTTGAACAGAAGGTGAACAAAACCGCCGTGGAGGAACTGGTAGGTAATCAGCCGCCACGGTTCGCCCATCATAAAGCAAGTGAACCAGGAATAGGCTCCCTGAACCTCAAGGGTGGGCGTGGGTGCCCCGTGTATTTCCTCCGGCAGGGGAATGCAGAACAGGGCCGACTTCTGAAAAAACATCCCCAGCAGGAACACAACCGTGTTCACGAGGATTAAACTCTGCGTAACGCTCAGGCGGGATAAATTCATGGCATGCACATTACATCAGACACCCGACGGCGTGTTCTGTTCAATCTGCCCGGGCAGAGAGTTCACCACACAAGCCACCTCATCACTCGTCAGGATGTGCTCAATCTCACACGCCGCACAGTCGGCACGCTCCGGGGTCAACCCGGCTTTTTGCAGGAAAACCGCCAGCGCCCGATGTGCCGCAATGACACGCTTGGCGTATTCCCACCCGCTTTCCGTCAACTGTACGGGGGCGTACTGATTGTAAACGACATACCCCCCCGCGGCAAGCTGACGCATGGCCACGGTTACGCTGGGTTTCTTAACATGCAAACGCTCTGCGATATCGCCTACATGCGCATGGCCGTGTTCTTCGCACAGGTGGCCGATGGCTTCCAAATAATCCTCGGCACTGCGGCTGAGTCTGTCCGTCGGGTCAGTCATGTTTCTTCTGCAGGGTTGCCACACACTCCAAATGCTTGGTCTGCGGGAAAAGGTCGAATGGTTGCACCTCTGTCACCTCATAACCCGCGCGGTCGAACTCGGCCAAATCGCGTATCTGGGTGGCGGGGTTGCAGGAGACATACACGACCCGGGCGGGGCCGAAGGCGAAGAGCTGGTCCAGGAAGAGCTTGTCGCACCCCTTTCGCGGAGGGTCGATGACCACGGCTGTCTCCGACCCGGGAAAATCCACGCGCTCAAAGATAGCCTCGGCCGAGGCCGCCAGGAACTCGGCGTGCGTAATCCCGTTGCTGCGGGCATTGGCTCGGGCCCAGTCGGCGCTCGTTTCGCTCACCTCCACCCCGAGCACGCGCTCGAAATGGCGGGCCAGGCACAGGGCAAAGAGTCCGCTGCCGCAGTAGGCGTCCACCAAGTACCGCGCACCGCCGGCACAGGCCTGACGCGCCACGTATTGCGTGAAAGCCGGCAGGATATACGGGTTGTTCTGGAAGAAGTCCCCGGCGAGGAAGCAGAAGGAGAGGTCTCCCACGTGCTCGGTGCAGACAGCGTTGTTGTTGGTGATGACCTGCCCTTCGCTCACGCGCATCAGCAGGGTGGCCCCGCGCTTGTACTGTCCCGCCCCGGCCTGCACGGCCTTGCGCAGGGCGGGGAGAGCAGCGTTAATGGGGTCCATGGCAATGGGGCATTGCTTCACATCGCACACCTCACTGCGGGAGCCTTCGCGGAGGAAGCCGATGTTGCCCATCTTGGCCTCCTTGGGCTTATGGAAGTGCGGGGTAATCTTGGAGCGGTAGCCGTAGGTGACGGGAGAGGGCACGGCCGGTAACACGGGGAGATGCAGGCCGGCCTGCAGGCGCAGGAGATCCGCCACCTGCTCGGTCTTCCAACGGAGCTGCTCGGCGTACTCCAAATGCTGGTACTGGCAGCCGCCGCAATAGCCGAACACGGGGCACACGGGCTGAACACGGTGCGGCGAGGCTTCCAACACTTCCACCAAATCCGCCTGCGAGCAGTTCTTGTCGTTGCGGTACACGCGGGCACGCACCAGCTCACCGGGCAGGGTATGCGGTACAAAGACGACCCATCCGTCCACGCGCCCTACGCCGATGCCCATGTTGGACAGGCTGTCGATGCGCAGTTCCAGTTCGTGGTGATACGCAAAAGGGACGGGGACAAAGCGCTTGGGGGGAGTTTTGCTGCTATCCATGGTCAACGTGTTTCTTTCTTGTTGATCTTGCCGTCCACGCTCATGGGCAATGCACCGGGCAGTTTGGGAGAACGCAGCCCGCGCATATCCACGGCGTTCGGACCGGGTGTGGGCAGGTTCTCGCTGTTGGGCTCAACAGCAGGCCCGAATCCCCCCATGCGGATGCTCCCGGGGATGGCCTCCGGTGTGCCGACGGGCTGCACCTGCATGGCCGGGGTCGGAACAGCGGCGGATGCACCGGGAGTGCTGACAAGCTCTGCCTGCGGGGCGGGGATGGGGGCGTTGTTCACGGCAGTCGGCGTGCGGCGTGGTTGCTCGGGTTGCGAGGCAAGCATCTCGCGGGCCGCCTGCTGCTGCGCCGCACTGGGTTCGGGGGTCCTCGGGGCGGGCACATTCACCGTTGCCTGTTCCTCGGCGGCGGGCTGTGTCTGCACCGCAGCCCCCGGGCTTGCCTCCGGGGCCGCAGGAGCACCTGCCCCGGGAGTCTCCCCCGTCGGAGTCGTGGCAACGGCTTGTGCCGGGCTCTCCGGGCGGGTGGCTGTATCCGCCTTCTTCGCCGCACCGGGCACGGGGCGCGTGCTGAACGGGTTGCCTACCACCGGCGGTGCCGTGCGCGCCTTGTGCAAGGTATTGCAGGAGGGGGCAAGCAGCAGGGCCAACCCGCCGAGAATGTAGCAAAGATGTCTCATAAACAGCTTAATCTACCATATTCTCTCCCGCATGGCAAGCCGACATTGTGACTTCACTCCGTTTTCCTCCGTCCCGGAATAATTTTTCGTCTTTTCGCGTCAATTCACTTGACAAAGTGCAAATTCAGCGTATAATGTCCGCCACCAAACGATAAAACACGCTATTTCTTCCATTATGGCACACAATTCATCTGCAAAGAAGCGCATCCGCCAGACGATTGCCCGCACGGCAATCAATCGTTCCGTTCTTTCCCGCGTCCGCACCCTTCGCAAGAAGGTAGCTGTGGCTGTTGAAGCCAAGGACAAGGAGGCCGCCGTTAAGGCCTACAATGAGTTCGCCTCCGCCATCGACAAAGCGGCTAAGAAGAACCGGGTGCCCGCCAACCGCGCTGCCAACTACAAGAGCAAGGCCGCCAAGGCTCTCGCTTCTATTGCCTAAACGCTTTTTTGTGTTTTCGTTTCGTGTTAAGGCGGGGCACCGGTTTTCCGGTGTCCCCGTTTTTCTTTCCCGTCATGAAGAAGTCTGACCGCCAAGAGATAGTAAATGCCATCATGAACGACCCGGAGTCCTACAAGGTCTGCTGCATCTGCGGCGGCATTGTGGACCGCAGTGCGGATATCTGCCCGGACTGCTCTGGCTACCGTTTCGATGATGACAAGGAGGCCGTTTCCAACAGGGCTCTGGACCTTGCGTCCGGTCGTTCCAACGCTGTCACGCACTTGGATGATCTGAGCTGAGGCGCCCCTGCCCTGCCGCTGTATGCCCGCACCGCTCCGTCGGGAGACGTGCGGGCCGCA
This sequence comes from uncultured bacterium, assembly GCA_945947905.1. Classification (GTDB taxonomy): domain Bacteria; phylum Verrucomicrobiota; class Verrucomicrobiia; order Verrucomicrobiales; family Akkermansiaceae; genus Akkermansia. The sequence goes on along the minus strand of CAMEZO010000019.1, from coordinate 13,279 downwards.
TTTTCAGCGCATCAATTCGATCAACTCGCTCGGGCTGAGCGGGCCGGCATCGGAGGAATCGTTGATGAGGGTGTCGAAGAGGGCTTTCTTTTCCTCGTGAATCGCCAGCACCTTCTCCTCCACCGTGTCGCTGCACACCAAGCGGTACACCGTCACGGGGTTCTTCTGCCCGATACGGTGGGAGCGGTCGGCGGCCTGATTTTCCACCGCCGGGTTCCACCAGGGGTCCAGCAGAATGACGTAGTCCGCCTCGGTCAGGGTAAGGCCCACGCCGCCGGCTTTCAGGGAGATGAGGAAGAAGTCTGCCTGGCCGGATTGGAAGCTCTTCACCAGCTCCGCGCAACGGGCTCGGGGGGTCGAGCCGTCCAGGTACAGGTAACTGTGTCCGGCTTCCTTCATGCGCTTTTCTACAATGGCCAACACATCCGTGAACTGGCTGAAAACGAGCGCCTTGTGCCCGGATTCCTTCAGTTCCTCGGCCAGCTCCATCAGGGCGTCAATCTTGGAGGAGCCGGGATTCCGTCCGGTCGCAACCAGCTCCGAGGCGCAGCAAAGTCGACGCAGGCGGGTGAGAATAGCCAGGATGCGGAAGCGGGCCTTGGGGTCGCCGTCGGTTTTCAGGCTCAGGCCCTCCTGCCGTATCACTTCGTACAGGGCGCGTTCCTCCGGCGAGAGTTGCACGCGCAGGACGCTCTCTGTCTTCTCCGGCAGGTCGGCCAGCACATCCTGCTTCAGACGGCGCAGGACAAAGGGGGCGATCAGGCGGCGCAGGGTGGCGGCGGATTCCGGGGTGCGGAAGCGGGCGTTGAACTGTTTCTCGCTGCCCAGCAGGCCGGGATTGAGGAAGTGGAAGATGCTGCGCAGCTCCTGCATGCGGTTCTCCACGGGGGTACCCGTGGCAGCGATGCGGCCACGCGCTTTCAGGCAATAACAGGCTTCCGCTCGGCGGGTTTCGCTGTTCTTGATGGCCTGGGCTTCATCCAGCACGACCACGTTCCACTTGCGTTTCGTCAGTTGGTCCTCATCCGATATCAACAGGCCGTAGCTGCACACCAACACATCCCCGGGTGCCAGATGCTCCAGTTGCTCGGCGCGATCGCCTTCGCTGCCGTACACATGCACCCGCAAGCCGGGGGTGAAGCGCTCTGCCTCCGATTTCCACCCCGCACACACCGAGGCAGGGGCTACCACCAGCGAGCAGCCGTCGGAGGCGCGCATCTGCAACACACTGAGCACCTGCAGGGTCTTGCCCAGACCCATGTCGTCCGCCAGGCATATTCCCACCCCGCTGTTGAGCATGCGCTGCATCCACTCATACCCCGCCCGCTGGTAGGGGCGCAGCTCGGCACGCACCCCTTCCGGCGGCACCACGGGGGCATCGTATTGAGCGCGAATTTGCCCCGTCACTTCCGCCAGGCCGAGGGGAATATCCTCCGGGGCCATGGACAGGGAGAGGAGGGCCAGAGCGGAGGCGGGGACGCGGGAGTCGGCCTTCTTACCGGGTTTAACGCTGCTGCCGAGCGACAGAATCTCCATGCCGCGGAGTTGGCGCTCCAGGTCCTCGCTCAGGCGCACATAGAGTTCGTCGTTCAGCTTCACATAGCCGTGATACATGCTCTGCATGCTCTTCAACAGATCGGCGAAGCCCACGGAGTGCTGCTCATCCAGGGCGATGTTGCCGCCCACTTCAAACCAGCCGCGGCTGTCTTTCTGCAGATTGATCCGAATCTTGTTGGTGGAGTTCAGCACGCTCACCCGCAGGGTGGAGTTCGTTTTCCACCGCAGCTCGGCCAGGTTCTGGTTCTGCAATTCCTCCAGCAAAGCCAAGGCTTCCGCCGGGTCCGGCACGGCGGCTTCACCCCCGGCGTCGACGCGTTGCGCCAGCATGGGGCAGGCTTGCAGCAGTTGCTGATACACCTCAAGCTCGCTTTTCCAATCGCGCTGCCAAAGGGTGACCACGCCGCCCTCTTCCTCCGCCATCGTCGGAATGCCGCCGCCGGGTAATTCATAAACCTCCGGTCTCGGCTCCGCTGTCACCATCACATAGACGCCCTGCTCCGCTCGGCCGATGAGTACCACGATCTTGACGTCGCAGGGGACCTTGCGCACATTCTCCGGCACTGCGGGTAGATTCCCCTGGATGGTGACGCGCTCCAGAAGGCTGCCCATGCGGTCCTCCAGCCGTGCCATAGCCGTGCGGGGTAACATGAGGCGGCCTGCTCTGCCGCATTCCTTCACCAGCGTAACCAAGTCCTCACAATCGTCGATGGGGGTGATGATGTCCAGCTTGTTGCCGATGGGCTGAGCAACCTGAATTCGTGTGCTCAATTCGGTGCAATCCAGCTCGAAGCCGTCCTCATGCGTGTGAACATAGACATGCGGCTTACGAATCGCAAACTCGATCTCTCCTTCAAAATCGGAGCAGGTCACCAACGGATTCCCCTGCAGGAATGTCAGCATCTCTGCGGGCATTTCCCTGATGCTCTCATCTCCGGATCCGTACCGGGGCTTCGCATTCAGATATTCTGCCTTTTTCGCCAGCGCGCGGTCAGCGCTGCTCAGTGTGTCCAGCACCTCCCGGCAGGTTAGATCCGTCAGGCTGAGCTGACGTCCCGATGAGAGCGTATTCTTTTTATAGTTATACTTTGCAAGAGAAAACTCAAGGCGGAAGTTGGGCTCATTCGGGTAAAAGCCGTACACTTTGGGACATACCCGCCAGCGAATGGCATGCAAAGGGGGCTTATCATCCGGCGGGGCTTCCCCGGTCTCCCACTTCCGCAGAACTCCCTCCAGTCTCTTCAGGTTGCTCTCCATAACCGCCGCATCAACATAGTATCGGGTCAGGTTCGGCCACACCTTCGGCAATGTCTCGCGCAGGGCACGGGCATCCTCTGCCAACGTGGGACTTACGCCTCGCCCGGCTATCACACAATCCAGCATGCAGGCCGCATAGAAGAGCTGCCCGCAGGCGCGACACTCCTCGGCGACCCGTAAAATACCGTGTACAAGCCGCGGATCGGAATACCGTCCGCCGATTTGCCACACAAACAGCGCGTGTATCAGGGCATCGGCATGCTGCAGCGCTCCCGTCCCCGGCATAAGAATCATGCGCTTGTCCAACATGTTAGTACACAGCCGCCCGGTTATTTTCCACTTCGGGGGAAGCTGATCTTCATAGAATTGATCCGGTCTGTAGAGATGTCTGTACGGGACGCCGAATGCTCGTGCCGATTCGAAGGTCTGCCGGTGCCACCACGCCCTCAGCTCTTTCTCGCCGCCGATTTTATAGGCAACGATGATCATCAGGTGCATGATACTTGCCAAGTACTCATTACGCTCTGCGGTGTACACCAGAAGCCGACTCAAGCGCTTCGTGTCTCTGCTCTGCCACCATTCAAGCGTGGCTTGCAAGGCGATCAGCTCATCGCCGCCTCCTTTTATCGCAGCCGCGCGTTCCAGCATATCCTGCCGCCCCCATTGCAGGCCGGCATACCCCATCACCCACACTATGCCCGCTTTCTGCAGGCGCTCTTCCTCCACCTCCAACCACCAATCCGGCGGCGGTAACTGCGGCAGGCAGGCCTCCGTGGATTGATTCATCATCAGCGCGATCAGGGTCGGCCAGCTCGGCTCATGCACCTCGGGGTGCTCTCGCCAATCGGAGGGTTTCAATTCACTCAGGGTGATGAAGAGTCTGTCCCGCCACCCTTCGTCGGTATCCTTATGCCTGCCGTTGGGGCCGCGCAATTGCCCGTCCGTAGCAATCCCGATGACAAAGGCATAGGCTTCCGCATGGTGTCCCGTTCGGCACAGAAGGCGCACCGCCTGCTGCCCCGAGATGCAACACAGCGGCACCCGCATCGGCAGGCCGGAGCGCACCCCGCGCAGCACACGGTCCAGATCCTGCATCACCGGCTCGGCGCAGGGCAGCTGCAGCCAACGCTCGATCACCTCGTTCTCTACCTTGGCGGCAGCCGTGTAACTCTTCGCTTCGCCCAACATCACCGCCCCGCCCTTCACCAGACGCGTAAAACTCGCCTTCACATACTCCTCGGGACACTTGATGGCTGCCAAGGCTTCCTCCAGTGTGATTCGCCGTACCCCGGGCAGCAGATGAATCAGCACCATCAGCGCGGTGTCAATGTTGCATCCCTCATACCCGGACTTCACCACACCTCCCAAATCCTTCCGCCAAGCCGTATACTGCGCCGCAGCCACCCGAAAAAACGGCACCAGCAATTGTCCATCAATGGGCGGTACAATCTTGTCTTCCTTACTCATCTCGTTCGTCTCCCGGTTGATTGTCTCCGCACAGCTTTCTCAACAAAAAACCCGGAGGCATTCACACCTCCGGGCCTTCAGCATCCCCATGCGGATTCGAACCGCAGTTCTATGACTGAGAATCATATGTCCTAACCCCTAGACGATGGGGACTTTCGGTCAGGTTGCCTTCGCTTATCGCGTGTCGGCAGGGCTATTATAGCACTCTCAAACTCGAAGTCAAGACTTTTTTGAAGAAAAATGCAGAAAAAGGCAAAAAAATCACCCCGAGGCCGCATCGGGGTGCGAACTCGGGGTGCAAAACGGGAGAAAAAGCGGGTCAGGACTTCTTGCTCTTCTTCTGCTTCTTCATCTTGGTGACGTAGGTCTTCCAGTTGGCCATCATGGCCGCCACCTTGTTGCCGCCGGCTTCGTCCAGCTTGTTACCCTCGGCGTCGAGCACGACCAGGTAGGGCAGCAGGCCGCCCTTCGTGTAGGGGAACGGAAGGCCGCGATGATCCTTCGGGCCGATCATGGGGAACTTGATCTTCCCCTTCGTGGCCCAGGACTTCGCGGTGGCGTCATCGGCGTCGATGTTGTACATCACGATTTCCGCGCCCTTTCCCTTCATCTCTTTGTAGGCCTTGTTGATCATGGGCAGCTCGGCCACACAGATACCGCAGGTGCTGCGGGATTTGTACACAAAGAAGACGGAGGCCTTCTTGTTCAGCTTGGCGCTGTTGACGGGGGTCTTCTCCGACAGGGCCTGCGTGAGCGCGGGGAGGGCGGGTTTCTCCTCGGCGGCGGAATCTTCCTGCGCCGCGGCGGGAAGGGCAGTCACGGCACAGAATGCCAAGGCTGCAAACATGCTGTAGATGATGTTCTTCATGGTAACTCAGGGGGTTATTTGCTGAATGTATCGCAGCAGGCACACTCACCCATCTGCCAGCAGGCCTTGCCGGACTCCGCGATGTGCACGAGGGCGTGGTAGGTGTCCTCCGCATCGGCACCCACCTTGGCGGCGATCTCGGTGGCCGTGGCGGGGGTGTCCGTCAGGGCAGCGGCGGCGGCGCTCAGGAGCTTCAGGAAGGCATTGGCGGCCAGCTTGCCGGCCTGCACACCGGGCTGGTGGTAGGCGTTGATGTGAATGAGGCTTGCGTAGAAGCTCACGGCGCGCTCGAACAGGGCAATCAGCATGCCGAGCGTGTAGGCGTTCACCTCCGGGATGGAGATGGTGATGCTCTGCCGCCCGCTCTCGGCCAAGGCCTTGCGGGTGCCGCGCAGGAAACCCTGCAGGTAGTCGCCGGCGGTGAAGCCCGGCTCCACTTCCACCGTGTCCGCAGCGCAGCGGCGTACCTCGATGAAGGTGACGAAGAAGTTGTTGAGGCCGTCGCGAAGCTGCTGCACATAGGCGTGCTGGTCCGTGGACCCCTTGTTACCGTACACGGAGATACCCTGGTGCACCGGCTTGCCGTCCAGGTCCAGCTCCTTGCCGAGGGACTCCATGATGAGCTGCTGCAGGTACTTGGAGAAGAGTACGAGACTGTCCTTGTAGGGCAGCACCACCATGTCCTTCTTGCCGTGCCCCTCGCCCGCCTTGTACCAGGCCAAGGCCAAGCGCATGGAGGCGTTGCGCGCGGTGTCCGCTACCCGGGTGTGCGCATCCATGTCGGCAGCGCCGCGCAGCAGGCTGTCGATGTCCACCCCTTGCAGAGCCGCCGGAAGCAGGCCGACCACCGAGGTCTCGGACGTGCGGCCGCCCACCCAATCCTCCATGGGGAAGCGGGCCACCCAGCCCTCCGATGCAGCCACGCCGTCCAGCTTGGAGCCGACGCCCGTGACGGCTACCGCCTGCTTGGCGAAGGAATAGCCATGCTGCGCAAAATACGCCTGCGCGCTGACCATGCCGTTGCGGGTCTCCGGCGTGCCGCCGGACTTGGAGATAACGACGACGAGGGTCTCGGCCAGCGGGAGCTGCTCGAGCACGCGCAGCATGCCGTCGGGGTCCGTGTTGTCCAGGAAGCGCATGGCCAAGCCCTTGCCGGGCAGAGCATCTGCGACCAGCTCCGGGCCCAAGGCAGAACCGCCGATGCCGATGACCAGGCAGGTGCTGTAGGGGCGCCCGGCGGGGGACACGATACGCCCGCCCAGCACATCCGCTGCAAAAGCCTTCAAGGCCGCGAGCGGCTCGTCAATCTTAGCCTTAAGCTCCGGCGTCGGGGCCAACGCGCTGTTGCGCAGCCAATAATGCCCCACCATGCGGCCCTCATCCGGGTTGGCCATCGCCCCGGCCTCCAGCTCGCCCACCTCCTTGTAAGCTCTCTCCGCGAGAGGCTGCAGCAGCGCCTCTTCCTCCGCCGTCAGCGGCAGTTTTGAGAAATCAATCGAAAAACCCGCCTCGGGGTATCTCAACAAACGGTCTGCATACTCTTTCATACCCCGCCATTATACCCGCCCCACCCCGCCCTTGCAAGCCTTTTTCCACCCCTCGCCACCCCCTTCCCCACCCTTTTTTGCCCCTTTTTTGCAAAAAAATCCCCCTTTTTCTCGAAAAGAGCTTGACACCGCCCTCAAAATGCGCTAAACTCTCCTCGCACCCATTCGGGTCCCACTCATAATAGCGGGATAGAGCAGTCGGTAGCTCGTCAGGCTCATAACCTGAAGGTCGCAGGTTCAAGTCCTGCTCCCGCAATCGAAAGTTATCAAACGAAGTCGTACGAAACGACGCAAAAAAGCCCCCAATTCCGGGGGCTTTTTGAATTTTGGCTTGTAGAGCGTACGAAAGGCGAGTATAAGGGATGTGCACACGGGTTGAGGACAGACAAAAAGAGAAGGAAGCAGAATGGCACTAATGGGGGGGGCGGAGGTGGTGGAAGATGACGCGGCGCAGGGGTGAGAGGGAGCGGGAAGGTCTGACCGCGTCCTACCGTCTCGGCAGCGAGTAATCTGCAACAGCCTCGGCACCGTGCTCCATGATCCGGCACTCCGTGCAATCCGTGTCATCCGTGGACTGCCCGGCCCCGGTGATACCCTCACTCATCCAAGAAGCGGAGGTAGGGGGTATAAGCGAAGATGCGGTTGCGCTCCCCCTGTGAGCGGAGGGTGATGACGCCGAGGTCGGCCAATTTATCGAGAGCACTGTAGGCCGTCGCGGGGCTGAGGGAAAGCTCCGACGCCACCTGCAGCGGGCGCACGATCACATGGTGCCGGATCATATCCAGTACCCTGAGCATGTTTCGCCGGGAGCGCCCCTGTGCCTCGACCAAGGTGCGGTCACGCTCCGCTGCGGCGCAAAGAGACGAGAGCAGGTCGGCGGCCTCCCGAGCGCTTGTGACCACAGCCTCGAAGAAATACGCGAGCCAAGCCTCCCAATCGCCGTCCTCCCGAATACTGCCGAGGAGGCGATAATACTCCTGCCGATGCTGCTTGAAAAAGAGGCTGAGGTACAACAGCGGCTTACTCAACAACCCGCTGCGGCACAGCATCATCTGAATCAAGAGACGACCGACGCGCCCGTTGCCGTCCAAAAAGGGGTGGATGCTCTCGAACTGCACATGCACCAGGGCCGCCTTGATCAGCGGTGGAATCTCGTCCTCGGTATTGATGAACAGCTCCAAATCGCCCAAGCAGCGCATCAACTCCTGCGGCGGAGGCGGCACATACACAGCATTCCCGGGACGCGTCCCCCCGATCCAATTCTGACTTTGGCGAAACTCCCCCGGCTGCTTCGAGGCCCCGCGTCCCCGTCGCAGGAGTTCAGCATGCAGCTCCCGCACCAATCGCAGCGAAATGGGGTAGCCCTCTGCCATTCGTTCCATCCCGAGTTGCGCGGCGGAGACATAATGGCTCACTGAGGAGACATCCTCCTCTGCCACCGGGAAGAGTGTCCCCTGCTCGTATTGCAAAAGGTCGTTCAGGGATGACTGTGTCCCCTCAATGCGCGAGGAGAGAACCGCCTCCCGTCGCACGCAGATATACATAAAAGGTGCCACATCCTCCACGCGGTTGCCCATTGTCTCCAGCGCACTCAAAGTCTGCATCGCCTCGGTATACCGCTGCAGCAGCCCCGGCGTCAGCTCCGGCCCCGGCTCCGGAGGCAAAGGCGCGGGCACAAAGGCACGAACCCGCTCCCCGACCGTGCTGACGGTGATGTAATGCCCTGTATTCCGACGCTTCATACGCCCAGTGTAACTTAAAATAAGCAGCTTGTCAATTTTAATTTCGGCCTCCAAATTAAAATAAGCAATTACTCGGATAGACCCATCCGGTGCTTGAATCGCCCCCGCCTCGCTCTCCGGAGGGGGAAATTCAGTCCACGGATGACACGGAGGGCACGGATGCGAAGCCACGCGGAGGGGAGTTAGACTTCATACCGCCGAGGTATAAGGAAGCGGGAAGGAGCTGACCGCGGAATAAAAGGAATTTTCGGAAGCTGATTGGTCTGCGGAACTTTGGCAAGACGTCGAAGCAGGTTCATTGTAGGTGGCTTCGGATTTTTATTAAAATAACCAAGGGGGCTACTATCTCGGCGGCATGCAGTCTGAACTGAGCTAAGTATGCCGATCAGTTTCCGAATCTTCCGAAAATTCCGCGTCCTCCCATCATATCAGCTGCCTACTATCCCGGCGGCAGGCAGTCTGCTCGGTGCCGGGATGGGTGGTGCCTTAGTCGCACAGCGGCAGCAGCTCTTCCAGCTTTGCCACAATGCGCTCTTGCTCCGCCGGGGGCGGAAGGGGGATGGGGATGGAGGCCAACTTGTCGTTTGAGATATGCACGATAATATCGCCTGTTGCTAATTTGGATTTACAGCTGATGCCATGACCCGAATTGAGAACAGTTACGAGATACATAGGCACGACGGAGCATGGTGTATACCGCGTCATATCTCCGCCTATGGCAAGAGGATCTTTGCCTTCATAGGCGACAGCTAAGGCAATATCAAAGTTATTCTCCCCGGTAAGTGACATGAGAATATCCCCGCATTTTGCCTTTTTGCACACGTCAAAAAGAGGTCGAGGAATGTATGATACAGCCTCTGTGAATCTTGTTCGGAAAGTTGTGTACAGTTGGCCATAACGAACACACGGCAAGCCTTCCTGTACGGTCTCTGTTTTCTTGATACCGCTTCCGCGTTCAAATGATCCGACCTCCCCCAGTCTCACCCACTTCCAGTTCTCCGGAATATCGAAGGGGATGTCCTTCTCCTCGAGGGGCGGGAGGGGCTTTTCTTTTTTGAGCTTACCGGCCTTGATGAGGCGTTTTTTCTCGGCGAGGATGGAGCGGTAGAGCTCCTCGGCGGAGCCGTCCTCGGGGCGTTGGTCGGTGAGTTTGCCTTGGATGGCCTCTTGGAGGAGGCTTTTGCGCAACTCACGCTTGATGGATTGGGCGCGTTGTTGGGCTGTCTCCAAGTCTTGCAGGGCGGTCATGATGGCCTCCAGCTTCTCGACAATGCGCTCCTGCTCAGGCAGGGTCGGAAGGGGGAGGAGAAAAGCTGTAATCTTCTCCTTTGATATGTTTGGCTGTGCTCCGCCTTCGCCTCTCTCAATAAACTTTTGTCGGCTTGCCATTAGGAAGTAAAAAAGGAATTTCCTGTCTATTCCATTGTGTGGAATACAAGCACAGCATGCTTGATTGGTTGTCATTGGACGAGTCAATATACCCAATTTTCCAATGGTGGCCCCATACATAGCTATGAGTACCGCCCCCGCAGGCTGGAGTTTCACTGACGTTTCATTCAGAGCCTTCTCTGTTATATATTCAGGAACATCATCCACCAGCCCATCTGTTAAGTCACCTGTTTTCAGCCAAGGAATGTTTCCTCCGAAGTACTCCGGATTAGAACGTAGAGGTGTAGCACCGGAGCTCCAAGATCCAATCTCCCCCAATCTCACCCACTTCCAGTTTTTGGGAATGTCGAAGGGGATTTCCTCCTCCACGATGGGTGGGAGGGGCTTTTCTTTTTTGAGCTTGCCGGCTTTGATGAGGCGCTTTCTCTCGGCGAGGATGGCGTGGTAAAGCTCCTCAGCGGTACCGTCCTCGGGGCGTTGGTCGGTGAGCTTGCCCCGGATGGCGAGGGAGAGGATCTGCTGCTTGATAGCGTCGGTGAGCATGGGGGATCAGCGGGAGGGTGTGAGGAGGGCGCGGAGCTCGGCGAGGGCGCGGTTTTGGGTGGTGATTTCGTCAGCGAGCAGGTCGAGCAACTCATCCACGGAACCCTCGATGGTGGGCGTCTGCGGGGTGAGCCAGCGGAAATCGAAGTTGGTGACGGGGCGCTTGAGCACCTCCTCGATGGGGAAGCGGCGCCAGCGACCGTTCGGGTTCTGCGGGGAGTAAGTCTCCCGGCGGGCGGTGAGCTCGGCGGCGCAGTAGCAGTCCACAAAGTCCTGCAAATGCTCACGCGAGAGGGGAGAGCGGACGAGCGTGTGCTTGACATCCGTACGATAATCATAGACCCAGACGGCCTCGGTATGGTACTCCTGCCGGTCGGCGGGGCGTTTATCGAAGAAGAGCACATTGGCCTGCACGCCCTGGGCATAGAAGATACCGGTGGGCAGGCGCAGGATGGTATGCAGGTTGAACCCGGAGAGCAGGCGGCGGCGGACCTGCTCCCCTGCGCCGGACTCGAAGAGGACGTTATCCGGCACCACGACAGCGGCGCGCCCGTAGGGCTTCAGCACCGCCATGATATGCTGCACCGCGTTGAGCTGGGAGTTGGCAGTGGGGGCAAAGAAGCGGTCATCGGTAAGGGCCAACGCCGCGCTGCCCTGAGTGGAGGCCCCGGTGCCGAAAGGCGGGTTGGCCAGCACCATATCGAAAGCGCGCTCCTCCTGCCGGGCGAAGGTATCGCAGCAGCGGATGGGGAGCTCCGCCCCCGGGCGGCAGCCGATGCCGTGCAGATACATATTCATGGAGCCCAGGGAGACCACGAGCGGCGTGATGTCATTACCGCTCAAACCCTGATCCTGCAGGCGCCGGAGGTCGGTGGCCTCCGTATGCTGCGCGCGGATGTACTCATAGGCCCCGAGCAGGAAACCGCCCGTGCCGCAGAAGGGATCATGAATGCTCATGGAGGACTGCGGGCGCATGACCTCCACGATGGCACGGATGAGCGCGCGCGGGGTGAAGTACTGCCCCGCCCCCTTCTCCGCAGAAGCGTTCTTCTCCAAGATACTCTCGTAGACGGTCCCCTTCACGTCCTCATCCAGCGTGCACCACTGCTCCCCGTCGATCATCTCGATCACGCGGCGGAGGTTGGCGGGCGCGGCGATTTTATTGGCGGCTTGGTAATAGATAACACCGATGATATTCGGGCACTCGGCAAGCTGTTTGAGGCACGCACTGTACTTTTGCGCCAGCTCCGGTCCGTCCAAGGGCAGCAGATCCTGCCAGCGGCAACCGGCGGGGATGAGCGGGGTCTGCTCGTAGTACTCCGCCTGCTCGGCATCCATCTTGAGGAAGAGCAAGTAAGTGAGCTGAGCGACATAATCCGTGAATGCGACACCGGACTTGCGGAGCACATCCGCCATTTTCCATACTTTATCCGTGATAGCCATTTATGCGATGAGAGCTTGGGTGAGATCCTTGATATAGTCGCGCAGGCCGGCATTGTGGCAGCGCGGGATGAGAGAGGCATCCACCACCCGGAGCATCTGCGGGGTGGTAGCGAAGCGATGCACGACGGCCTCGAACACGCGGTCCAGCAGCTCGCGCTGCTCCGGGGTGAAGGAGACGCCTGCCTCCAGCTTGCGCCCGTGCCACAGGTTGTAGCGGCGGCGCGCCTCGACGGAGAAATCGCAGAGATTGGGGTGCAGTCGGGCGGCATAGCGCACCAGCTGCAGCAGGTTGCCGAGCTTGGAGGTCGACTCCTCCGGGCAGGGACGGCAGCGGTCCGGGTGCAGGATGGCATAGTGCCGCCAGAGGGTCGGGGTTTTCCAACGGTGGTCGCACTCCTCCATCTTGCGGCGCAAATCCTCCAGCTCCTCCGCGAGAAGGCCTTGCTGCACCTGCCCCGCGTCGTAGATGAAACGCAGGGCGGCCAGGTCATCGCGGTGCTCCGCCAGATACGCCTCGAAAGCGGCGGTGCAATCCTCGGCCTCCTTGTGAGAGAAAGCGGGGACTTCCATCAAGCTATCATCGGCGGTATCGAGCAAAATCCCGCGGCGTTGGTTCAGATCCTCCAGCGCACGGCGCACCGGCGGGGTGAAGCAATCATACCACGCCTTATCCCCCGGGTGCTCGCGCAGGTGGGCGGCCAGCTCCTCCGGCCCCGGGCCCTTGTCCTCCGCTGCCGCCAAGTAGGGGCTTTCGTCATACGGCTCATGCGGTTCCGGGCAGCGGATGTCCCGCAGCTCCGCCGTGTAGTAGAGGCGGCGGCAGCGCTGCACCAAGCGAGTGATTTTATTCGCCAGAAGAATGACATCCACCTCCGCCGGCATCTTCTTGCGCCAGTCTGCCACCTGCTGCATCAGCTCCGCCAAGCTATTCTGCCTGCCGACGTTGAAGGAAGGCTGCGGCACGAGCAAGGCGTGCTCCGTCACTCCCACGGCATCCACCAAGTAGAAGAAATCCTTGCTGTCGGCATTCGGGGTGACGTTGCGCAACATGTCGTCCCCGATGGTGCGGCAGGCCCGGCCGATCATCTGCTGAAAATAGAGAGCGTTGCGCACATCGCGCATGAAGAGGATGACCTCCAGCGGCTTGACATCCGTGCCTGTGGCCACCAGATCAACGGTGACGGCTATACGGAACTTGGGGTCCGTGCGGAAGGAACGGATGAGTCCCTGCTTATCCCCGGAGACGGAGTAGGTGACTTTTTGGCAGAAGTTGTCCCCGCGCCCGAATACCTCCTTGGCGACACGGCAGATGAGAGAAGCGTGGGCATCTGACCGGGCGAAGATGAGGGTTTTGGGGATGAAGGAGGTATTGTACTCCTCATCCGCCGAGGCACGGGAGGGGAAGAGGTCGGTATAGATGGCTTTGCGGTAGGTCTCGAGCACCAGCCGCACCTGGCTTTCGCTCT
>CAMEZO010000018.1 GCA_945947905.1 uncultured bacterium | reverse complement strand
GCGGCGGTAGTCCTTCACGGAGACCGCGCAGGACGCCCCGCGGTCCGTAATGCGGCGCACGGAGAAACCCAGGCCCTCCTTCAGATCCGGGTCAGCATTGATGCGGCGCTCCATGGCTTTGTCCGGGGAGGAGCCGGTGTCATCGCCCTCGAACTCCGGCTCGGTGTAGATGCGGAGAGAGCCGACGCGGGCGGCGGGCAGGTCCAGGCTGAAGGAGCCGTCGCCGTCCGGTTCGACGGTGTAGGTGCCGGCGTCGTGCCGGTCATACGTCGTGCGCACCTTCACGCTCTTGAGTTTCGGTATTTCTAACTTGTTGCCGCGCAGCATACGGCAGATGCCTTTCACATGCACGGTGTCCCCGGGGCGGTACATGTCGCGGTCTGTGAATAAGAGGGTGAGGGTCTGCGGCAGCTCGGCGGGGTCGATGCCGGCCTTTTGCATGGCCAGAACTTGGGCGGAGGAAAAGGGGGAATCCCCTTTTTCGACGATGGGGTCCTGAATGCGGACGGTGTACACGTCATCATCGGTGGTGAGCTGCAGGAAGGCGGCACCGGCGGGCAGCGGGCAGCGCGCCGTGCCGGCTTCATCGAGGGTGACTGCGGCGAGTTCCTTTCCGTTATCATCCATCACATGCAGCACGCCTCCCTTTGTCGGGGCTGCGGTGGAGAGTCTGTAGCCATACGCCACCAGCTCGGTGCGACTCACTTTCCAGACCAATCCCAAGTCGGTTATCTGCACCAGGCCTTGGTTCACCGCACGGACGGCTTTCGGATGGCGCACGCAGTCATCCGATACCTCGCCGATAATCTCCACCAGGTACATGCCCTTGGCGGCTTTGCCCCCCAACGCAGCGTCCAAATCCAGGACCACCCTGCTTTTGTCCGTGGGCAGAGACACGTCTTTGCGGTCGGCGCATTGGGCTAACATGTCGGCGGAAGGGAGGCTGTCCTTGATTTTTTTATCAACCGTTTCGGGATCGAGGAGGCATTCCGCACGGGTCCTCGCGGCGGGGGAATAACGGTCCTGGTAGATGCGCAGCGAGCGCACCGCATCCGCACCGGAGGATTTGAGGGGGTAGATGGTGGCATTCAGCTTCTTGAGCCCGATCTGGAAAAGCAGGAAACGATGCGCCGAGGCGCTGAGCATGCCGTTATCCAACACGTCGCTGATGAGTAAAGGCTCGGGCGGGATCAGCTCCACCGCTTCCGACCGGCCGTCCGACTTGCCGTTCCTGTCCTTGGGCATGGGTGTTACATAATCACCGTTCAGGACGGTGGGGTAGCAGGTGCTGTCGAAGAGGGTGCAGTGCTCGCCCTGAGTATCGACAAGATAATAAACACGCATGCAGGCCTCTACGGTCTCCCCGTTCCAGAGCTTGACTCTCTCTCGCTCGCGCTTGGTGCGCTCGGTGTCGACGCGTACGGAGATCTCTGCCTTACCGGGCACGGTGTCGGAGAGTCGGGGTTTCCGGTCCACGGTTATGCGGGCTACACCGTCATCGCCCACCGTCAGCGGTACCCACTTGTCCTCCTCCGTCAGCAGACTGAAGTTCGGCAGCAGAGAGGAGGGGTCCGGATTCTGCAGCACGGGGGTGAAGAAAAAGTCTACGCAAATGCTGTAGCGCCCGTTGTCCAGATAATAGGCATCACGGGAGCAATCTATATTATACCCAAACTGGCTGACGATCCCGCAGGGTTCAAAGACTACATACTCCGCGCAGTCGGAATTCGCGGAGCGAACGCTTTTAACATTCATGTCCGGAAGCCGAAGAGCGGTGCTCATCCCCACCGGATGATACCCCAAGGCGGGGACAATCCACATGTCTTTCAACTCGGCGGCAGGGTCCATCTTCTCCAGCTCTTTCTTGGCCTCATTGCACCCCGAGGCCCACAGACGGGCGGCTATGCAGAAACTTTCGAAGTTCTTGAGGGCCTCACCGGCCGTGGCGAGGCGTATGTCGGCGGGGCGGCGGGACACCACTTCTTTTGTTTTATCGTTGGTCACGACATATTCGGCCTTGGAGAGTAGCTCCTTGAACTTATCCATACACGCCCGGTCGTCCTTATTGCCGTCAAGGGTCAGGAATGTCGGCTGGTATGACGGACTCACCTGGCATCCCGTTTTCACGCGGATTCGTCGGGCGCAGAAACGTATGGAAAGCGGGGCCACCGGGTCGCCGTGCAGGCTGCGCAGGCCCTCGCCGACTTGGATGGTCGTGACTGTCAGCGGGGCAATCGTGGCGGGGTCAAGGGTCACTCGCAGGGTGTCGGTGGCAATCCAACGTGCCTCTGCGTTGCCGGCGTTCTCCAGCTTCACCACGCCGGGCTCAGCGGTCTGTCCCACGCTTTCCGGAGGTACCATTTCATCCGGGAAGATGATGTCGCGGAAGCTCTCGTCCTCATCGTAACGGGAGGCGCTGAACTGCGGGCGCAGCATCAGCTGTGTGTTCTGCGCTTGCTCGGCAGTGTTGTCCCTGCGGGCAGTTTCGGTGCGCGCGGCATCCGCCTGCGGCAGCATCAGGGCAGCCAGTCCGAGCGCGATTAAAGTGTTGTGTTTCACGAGTGTTTGTTTCGTTAGTGTTGCTTACGCTCCCCGCACGGGCATCCTGCGGGGCGGGGTGTTTCAGTCACAGTCTAGCGTTTTGCACTCCCGCTGTAAAGAGAAAAAGACGCTGCTGCCGCATTTTTTCAGCTTTCCGGCTTTACATGAGGCGCCGTGTGGAATATGATAGGGGCATGAGCAACACTAAAGTGTCGGACAACGTGCAGGAGCTCATCAAGCTGGCTCTTGCGGAGGACTTCGGGGACGGGGACGTGACGTCGCTGTATTTTGTGCCGGAGGGCTTGCAGGCCCGCGCGCTGATGCGCCCGCGCTCCCGCGGCGTGCTCTCCGGGGTGCGTGTGGCGGAGGCTGTCTTCAAGGCGGTGGACCCCACCCTGCGGGTGGAGGTGTACCTGGGCGACGGCGAGGAGGTGCTGCCCGGCGCGGCGGTGATGATGATTGAGGGTTCGGCCCGCAGCATCCTGGGCGCGGAGCGTACGGCTCTCAACTTCATTCAGCGTCTCTCCGGCGTGGCCAGCATGACGCACCGCTATGTGCAGGCCATTGCTCACACCCCCTGCAAGTTGCTCGATACCCGCAAGACCACCCCGGGCTACCGTCTGTTGGAGAAGGCGGCGGTGAAGCACGGCGGCGGTAACAATCACCGACTCGGGCTTTACGACCGGGCTATGGTGAAGGATAATCACCTGATGACCGACGGGGACATCGGCCACCTGCAGCGCTGCATCGACAGGCTCAAGCAGGAGCGTCCCGGTGTGGAGGTGGAGCTGGAGGCTGATAACCTGAAACAGGTGGAGGGTTTCCTGGAGCTCTCCGGAGTGGATTACATTCTGCTGGATAACATGAGCTGCGAGGATATGCGCCGCGCCGTGGAGATGCGCGGAAACCGCACGAAGCCTTACTTCGAGGCCTCCGGCGGGCTGACTCTGGAGACGGCTCCCGCAGCGGCGGAAACCGGGGTGGATTTCATGAGCTTCGGCTGCCTGACCCATTCCGTGCCCTCCCTGGACTTGGGCTTGGACTTCACGGTTGACCGCTGAGGAGGATGTACACGCCGCGCGAGGCTCTCATCACGCTGAACCTGATACCCGGGCTTGGGTCGATGCGCATCCAAGCCCTGCTGGAGTTTTTCGGTTCGGCGGAGCTGGTGCTGGAGGCCCCGGCGGCGCTCTTAGCGCAGGTGCCGCGCGTGGGGTCGGGGCTGGCGGAGGTGATCTCGCGCTGGCAGGAGTGTACGAATACGGAGGCGGAGTTGGAGTGCGCGGCTCAACACGGGGTGCGCATTGTGACTCTGTTAGATGATGACTACCCTCAGGCTCTGCGCAGCATGCCGGATCCGCCGGTGGTACTTTATATGAGGGGGACGCTGTTGCCCTGCGATATGCAGAGGGCGGTGTCCATCGTGGGCTCTCGCATGGCTTCGCCCTACGGGATGACGATTGCGCGGCGCTTTGCCCGGGAGCTTGCGGAGGCCGGGTGTACGGTGATTTCCGGGCTGGCGCGCGGCATTGACAGTGCGGCGCACATGGGGGCGCTGGATGCGGGAGGCCGCACGGTGGCGGTGCTCGGTAACGGGCTGGCGCATGTGTTCCCGGCGGAGAACGCCGACCTGGCGGCGCATATCGAAGCGGGACACGGGGCGGTGATCAGCGAGTTCCCCATGGGGGTGCGGCCGGCAAAGACGACGTTTCCGCAGCGCAACCGCATCGTGGCGGCGTGGAGCATGGCTACGCTTGTGGTGGAGGCCCCGCAGCACAGCGGGTCGCTGCACACGGCGCGCTTGGCGGCGGAGAATTACGGGAAGAGTGTTTTCGCGGTGCCGGGGCCCGTGGATCGGCCTACCTCGGCAGGCTGCCATGCGCTGATTCGGGATGGGGCAATCCTCTGTTCTTCGTCCCACGAATTGTTGGCGGATATGCAGCGGACTCCGGAGCCGAAGCAGATGGTTCTCTTTGCCGAGGAGTCGGACGATAAGTCGGCTTCCCGCCCGCAGCGGCCGAAGTTGCCGAACGATCCTGTGATCCGAGCTATCGCCGATGGTGCGGATACTCTGGATGCGCTCTGCGTCGCAACCGGAATGGCGGCTCGGGAGCTGACGCCGCAGCTGATGCGTCTGCAGGTGCAACATGTTATCAAGGCCCTTCCGGGGGCTCGTTACGCTCTGGTGAAATCATGAAGTATTTTCTGCTGCTTGTCTTGGGTTTAATGCTCACGGGTATAATATCGGGAAGCGAGAACTCTCGCCTGCCTCAGGCGTATGTCACTGCACAGCCGGTGCGCGTGGGGGTGGCTCTGCTGGAGAACGGGCAACTGCATACACTGGGCGAGGGGGAGTTTCCGCTGATGAGTGTGGTGAAGCTGCACCAGGCTTGTTATGTGTTGCACTGCATGGAGGAGCGCGGTCTGCGCCCAGAGGATACGCTGCTCATCCACTACAGCGAGCTGCGTCAGGATACCTACAGTCCGATGCTCAGGGAGCACCGGGATTCCGTCTTCCGCCTGACCCTGCGTGAGCTGCTGGCTTATTCGCTGCGACTCAGCGATAACAACGCATGCGACATCCTTTTCCGGCATTTCGGCGGTCCTGCCGAGGTTCAGCGTTATATGCAAAGCCTCGGCATCGACTGCCGGATCGGTGCCACGGAGGCGGAGATGCACGACACCCCGTCGCGTATAGACGACAACCGCAGCACTCCGTCATCCGTAGCAAGTCTGATGTCTCGGATAGCGGAGCACCGCTTAGGCCTGACACCCGCCTATGCCGACCTGCTCGACGAGCTCTTATCCGGCTGCAAAACCGGCACCGCCCGCATTGCCGCCGGCCTCCCCCCGGGTGCAACACTGCTCCACAAAACCGGCACCGGCCCCTGCACCCCGACCCACACCTGCGGCGTCAACGATGCCGCCTACATCACCCTCCCGAACGGCCGCCGCTACGCCCTCGTCATCCTCTGCTCCACCTCCGCCCTCCCCCTCCCCGAAACCGAAGCCCTGCTGGCAGAAATCTCCGCCCGCATCGCCGCAGAATAACCGTCCCGCCTTCCGGCCATACCGCCGCAGCCACACGGGTTCATCACCGGGTCAAACAGATTTTCGGCTGTGAATTTTGATACCAAAAATTCGCATGACTTTCTCACCGCATTTATCCTGAACAGAGGTTCCCCGGGCGCATATTCAAAGGCAGATTCAGGCATAGCCGCTGAGGCAATTTCATGTGCCGCATTAGCAATTCTGTATACTCCTTACGGCGCGGGGGCGGTGAGGATGCGGAGCATGGTGGCGATATCCGTGGCGCGGCGGAGGGTGTATTCCTGCTCCGGGGTGAAGTCCGGGTAGCAGAAGGCTAGGTATTTTTTGAGGCGGTTGCAATGGCCGGCGGGTGTGCGGCGTGTATGCAGGGTGCGGGCGATTTCTTCGGAGAGGGAGAGGAAATAGCATGCCCTCTCGGCGCGGGAAGGGGCGGGGCCGCCGCGGAGCATGCGGAAGATGAAGGGATTGCGGACGGCACCGCGGCCGATGAGGATACCGGCAGGGGTGATGCGCAGCCAGTCGGTGGCCTGTTGCGGGGTAATAATATCACCGTTACCGAGTACGGGGCAGGAGAGAGAGCGGACAGCCAAGGCGGCAGCGTCCGTGTTCGGGAGGCCACCGTAGAGTTGGCGGCGCGTGCGGGCGTGCACCATCAGAGCATCCGGCGCCGCATCGTCCAGCAACTCCAGCAGGCGAGGGAACTCCTCGGGAGAATCCCATCCGAGGCGGCACTTGACGCTGAACGCCCCCGCCGGCACCACCCGCCGCAGAGCTGCCAGGCAGCCCGAAAAACGCGGAAGGTCGCGCAGCAAACCCGCCCCGGCGTGGTGACGATTCACCAGCGGAGAAGGACAACCGGCGTTCAGGTTAATGCCGGCAATGGGCAGGGAGAGCAGACGCTCGGCATCGCGCGCCAAGGCGGCGGGATCGCTGCCCGCCAACTGGGCGTAGATGGGCACGCCGGTCTCGTTCTCGTGGATGCAGCGCAGATTTTCCTCGCCCATGGCACAGGTGGTCGGGGTGCTGCGGAAGTACGGAGTAACAAAAAAATCCGGCAGCGAACCGAGGCGATGCAGGGTCCGCATGAACGCGAGATCCGTCACATCCTGCATGGGCGCAAGGCCTATACGCACGCGGGGCTCTCCCCTGTTACAGGTGCATAAAGTCATCGGCGGGAGCGCGATAGGGATGCTCGGGGTCCTCGCGCCACACGCGCAGGCGAATGAGCGGCAGAGGGGCACCCTGCGGCACGGGCTGGATGGCAAAGGCAGAGGGCAAACGAGCCTCCCCGCCGAGCACGCTGATCTGATTACCGAGGCGAAGGGCGAGCAGTCGGCAGCCCTCCCCTGCCCGCTCGGCCGCCGCGCCTTCCACCTCCCCGGGGATAGTGAAGGACCACGACGCCCCCGCCGGCACCTGCGCGGCGACCTCTCGAATGCTCAGGGGCAGGTCCTCGAAACGCAGGGGGAGAGTGCGGCGCGTATAATAAGCAACCCCGAGCTCTACCGTTACACGGTTAGCTTGTGAAAAAGACGTATGACCGGACTCCGTTTGCAGCACCACCCCGTTGGGGAAAACAGTCACCCCCGGGGCTGCGGTCCGTTGACGCAGCAGCTCCTGCTCCCGCTCCTGCTCACGGCGCAGGGAGAGGGGGCGATACTGCTGCATGAGCAGGGCATCGCAGCGCTCGCACTCGCGCCGCATGGACGGGGCGTCCGCCGCCGCACGCGACAGATTGGCCCGCAGCAAGCGCATGGCCACAGCAGGGTTGAAATCCCCCTCGGCGAAGCGCAGATATTTGTTCGCACAATCGACCGCCGCCGGGTGAGCCCCTGCCGGCGCCTCGCCCGTTTCCAGCGTTTGTTGCAGCTGCTGTACAAATTTCTCCGCGGAGAACGCCATACCCTGCCGGCGGCTGCGCTCCTGCCATTGGTGCAGCACCGGGGCCAAGCTGTTGCCGATGTAGCTCTCCAGGCAGCGCGCCACCTCCGGCGACTTCTCCTGTGCCGGACACACGAGCACCGTCGCGCCGGCCATCATGATGGTGAGGATGCTTTGCATAGCTGCCCCATTCTACACCCTGCCCCGGCCCGGCGCAAGTTCAATCTGCGGGAATGACGGAGAATGCACCACGCACACCCGGTGTTGCACAAAAGAAAAGCGGCATGCTGCATTTGCTGCTTGACCGTATGGGGCCCGTGTGGTAGGATGTGGGGGATGAAGAGGTTTTTGGCCGGAATGGTGATGCTTGTCACGGTTGCGCTGCTGCTAGCAAGTTGCAACCGGGAGGACCCGCACAGCAAGGTAATCCGCATGGGGAGTTTCCCTAACATCACCCATGTGCAGGCACTGGTGGCACGCAACATGGCGCGCCACGGGGAGGGATGGTTCGAGCGCTACCTGCCGGGCTTCCGCTTCGAGTGGTATACCTATAACGCCGGGCCCTCCGCCATGGAGGCGATCTTCGGGCGCACGGTGGACTTGACCTATGTCGGCCCCAGCCCGGCCATCAACGCTTATGCGGTATCCGCCGGACGCGAGGTGCGTCTGCTGGCGGGCGCGGTTAACGGCGGGGCCGCTCTGATGGTGCGTCCGGGCTTTGAGCCCAAGGCTCCGGCGGATTTCCGCGGCAAACGGATAGCAACTCCGCAGTTAGGCAATACCCAGGATGTCTCCTGCCGTGCTTGGTTGGCAAAGAACGGTCTGCATTGCACGCTGGAGGGCAGCGGGGATTGCCGCGTGATGCCGACCCCGAATGCCATGCAGCTGCAGCTGATGAAGCAGGGCGAGCTGGATGCCTGCTGGACCGTGGAACCCTGGGTCTCTCGACTGGAGGAAAAGGCGGGTGCGCGCGTCTTTGTGCAGGAGCCCGGTGTAGTAACAACCGTGCTGGCAGGACGCGTGGCCTGGCTGCGGGCTCACCCTGCGGAGGCCAAGGCTCTGCAGAAGGCCCACAGCGAGCTGACGCAGTGGATTATCGACCACCCCGAGGAAGCCAAGGACCGTGTGCTGGAGGAGCTTAACGCCCTCACGCAGTCTAACATGGACCGCTCCGTCGTGGAGTCCGCTTGGAAGCGCCTGACTCTGACGGACCAAGTGGATGTGCCGGGGCTGGAGCAGTTTGTACGCGATGCGCAGGCGGCGGATTTGGCGGACCGCGTGCCACCGATTACCGATATCATTTACAGAGAAAATCCCTGATTTATGGAGAAAATACATAACGAGATACACGCGTTCCCCACGGCCAAATTGAGCGTGGAACACGTGTGCAAGAGCTTCGAGACAAGCCGCGGCCGCGTGCAGGCCCTGGATGATGTATCGCTGACAATCAGCGAGGGAGAATTCGTGTGCCTGCTGGGGCCCAGCGGCTGCGGCAAGTCGACCCTGCTGAATATCATCGCCGGGCTGGAAAAACCGGACAGCGGCATGGCCCTCATCGACGGCACGCCCGTTACCGGTCCCGGGCGGGATCGCATGGTGATGTTTCAGGAGCATGCGCTCTTCCCGTGGTTGGATGTCATCGGCAACGTGATGTTCGGCCTGCGGCAGAAGCCGAACCTGACGAATAAGGAGCGGCTGGAGGTGGCGAAGTATTACCTCTTCCTGGTGAAGATGGATAAATTCTCCCACAGTAACATCCACGAGCTCTCCGGCGGTATGCGTCAACGCGTGGCCTTGGCGCGTTCGTTGGCGCCGAATCCCAAGGTGTTGCTGATGGATGAGCCATTCTCCGCTCTGGATGCCATGACCCGCGAGCGTCTTTACGGTGACATTCAGGAGATTTGGGAGAAACGGCGCAAGACAATCGTGTTTGTTACCCACAATGTGCGAGAGGCCGTCTGCCTGGGTAATCGGGTGGTGCTGCTGTCGCCGCATCCCGGGCGCCTGCGCGAGATCTTCGACATCACCCTGCCGCATCCGCGCAATGTTAATGATACAGAGCTGGCCGAGCAGGCCACGCTCATCACCGCGGCTTTGAAGCATTACAGTTCACCCCAAGATACCTGAGACTCATGAGAACATTTCTGACAACGCTGATCTTCTTCCTCCTTCTGCTGGGCGTATGGGCCGCCCTGACGGGAGACCTGAGCTGCCTGGGCCTACAGGATGCCCTGTGGTCGCCCTATGTGCTGCCGCCGCCGAGCACGGTGCTCCATTATCTTTGGGATAACAGTGTCAACGGTAAGATTCCGCTGGCAATGCTGGTGACGCTCCGCCGCCTGCTCATCGGCTATTGCATAGGCCTGCTCATCGGGGTGCCGTTGGGTATGCTGGCGGCACGGTTCAAGGTACTGAATGACACGCTGGGTATGCTGGCCATGGGCTTACAAGCTCTGCCGAGTGTATGCTGGGTGCCGCTGGCCTGCATCTGGTTCGGGCAGACGGAGGCGGCTCTGCTGTTCGTTGTTATCATGGGCACGCTCTGGAGTGTGCTGCTCTCTACCGAAAACGGCATGAAGAGCGTCCCGCCCATCTACGCGCGCGCGGCGCGTACCATGGGGGCCTCCCGTCTGTACACGATCACGTTTGTCACGCTGCCGGCATCGGCTCCCTTTGTGGTGAGCGGCATGAAGCAGGGCTGGGCCTTCGCCTGGCGCTCGCTGATGGCGGCGGAAATTTATGTATCCGTGGTGTCGGGTTTCGGTATCGGGCAGTACCTGCACTACGGGCGTGAGTTGCAGCGCATGTACCAGGTGATCGGTATCATGCTGATTATCATTCTCATCGGTCTCTTGGCGGATAAAATTCTCTTCTCGCCGGTGGAGGCTTGGCTGCACCGCAAGTGGGGTACCGGTAAGGACTGAGCAAGGAGGCATATGCAGACGGATTGGATAGATGAACTGCGACGGCTGCTGCCGGAGAGCACCTTTACGGATGCGGAAACGCTGGCGGCGCACAGTGGGGATAAATGGCACGCCGCCGCCCTGCCGCAGGCGGTGCTGAAGGCGCGCTGTACGGAGGAGGTGGCTGCGGCCATGCGCTTGGCGTCCCGCTATGGGGTGCCTGTCACGCCGCGCGGTGCCGGAGTGGGTTATGTGGGGGGCTGCGTACCGAGTCGGGGTGGCTTGGTTATCAGCACGATGAGCATGAATCGCATTCTCGAGGTGAACCCGGCGGACGGCGTCGCGGTGGTGCAACCGGGGGTACTGACGGCGGATTTGCAGGAGGCGGCGGCAGCGGTGGGCTGGTTCTACCCGCCGGACCCCGCCTCGCGCAGGGAGAGCAGCATCGGCGGGAATATCGCGACGAATGCGGGCGGGCCTCGATGCCTTAAATACGGTGTTACTCGTTCCTATGTGCTGGGCTTGGAGGTGGTGCTGGCGGATGGTCGGGTGCTCTCCTGCGGCGGGCGTACGCACAAGAATAAGCAGGGCTTTGATTTGGTAGGTCTTTTCTGCGGCAGTGAGGGGATGCTCGGTATCATCACCGCTGCCACACTGCGGCTCATTCCGGCCCCGCAGGCTCGGGCTGCCCTGAGGGCGTGTTTTCCGCGCTTTGCCTACGCCGCGCAGGCGGTGCAGGATGTCTTGCAGGCGGGTCACCTGCCCTGCGCTATCGAGATAACCGATGCTTTCACCCTGCGGGCCGCGCGGGCCTATCTGGGCGCGGATGCCCTGCCCGCGGCGGCGGAGGGGCACATCATCATCGAGGTGGACGGACGCGCGGACGCCGTGGCTCGGGAGCAGGAGGAAATTGCCGAGCTGCTGCGTGCCGCGGGGGGCGTGGATGTCGTCTCTGCTACCACCGAGGACGAGGTGGAGCAGATCTGGCAGCTCCGGCGGGAGTTCTCATACAGCTTGAAAGCCACCGGGCTCACCAAGCTGAATGAGGATATCGTTATTCCCCGTTCCCGACTGGTAGATTTGGTAGAGTTCTGCGCCTCTCTGGAGCGCGAGACGGGGATTCCCGTGGCCTGCTTCGGGCACTCCGGAGATGGAAATATCCACACGAATATCATGGTTCCCAAGGACGCGCAGGGGCAGGACATCCGCCCCCCCGCCGACGCCCTCGTCCACCGCCTCTTCGACTGGGTCCTCGCCCACGGCGGCAGCATCACGGGCGAGCACGGCATCGGCCTGGCCAAGGCCCCCTGGTTCCCCACCGCCATCGGCCCCGTCGCCCTCTCCGTCCACCGCGCCCTCAAACAGGCCCTCGACCCCCAAGGCCTCCTCAACCCCGGCAAAATGGGGCTGTAAGCCCCCTGCCCCCGCGCTACCTCTGCGCGCGTCCTTCGTATAGACGAATCGGCGCGCTCCCCGAAAACACTCAGGAGCGCGCCGACCGGAGGTGCCTGTGCCGAAACTACATAAAACCCACAGGCACCTCCATCGTACCGAATCTGTTATGCCTTGCGGCGACGACGTCTCGCCGCAAGCCCCATCAGCGCCAACAGCGACAGCGTCGCCGTCGTCGGCTCAGGGACATTGCGCTGCGCCACAAGGGCAACGATGCCGCCGTTACCGTCTGCGGCAGCAGCGTACGTCAGCATGAAATCATCGTCCCCCAAGTTAATGAAGACGTCCTCCGCATTGACCTGTTTCACGCCCGTAAGCTCTGCAGCTTTGTATGTTGTACTGCCGAGGGTCAGCGAATCCACACCGGTGAACAGATTAATCGTGGAGTTTTCCGCAATATACCCACTCAGCAGATCACCACTCAGGGTAATGTTGTTCAATGTCAAGGCACTACCCATCGCCAAGGCATTGTTCAGCGTCAAGGAAGACCCATTGAGAACGAGATTCGCGTTGACCGTTGAATTCCCGCTCACGGTCAAAGAATCGGTAGACAACACAGCATCATGGTCAGCCTCCGTGCCCAAGGTCACAGTTCCTCCGCTAAGAACAACAGTCTCGATGGAAATATCTGCCTTTGCAAGCTGCAACGTACCCGAGTTGTCCAAAACAGAGGTGGAAAAATTGGAATTCGCGACCTCAACCTTGTTTCCACTCTGAATGGTCAGCTTACTGAGACTCTGCGCCGCACTGCCCATAAACTTTACCGTGTAACTATAATCACTGGGTATCCCTCCGGAAACAGTAAAATCAACATTACTGAGGGTTGCAGAAACGTCCTTAGCTCCGGCAGAGGTCTTCTCCATAACGGCATCCTTAATAGTGAGGTTCGCATTACCAAGGCCAAGATTCCCTATACCTGTACCGGCAGTGATGGTGGCTGAATTGGAGCCCGAGGTGCTGCCTTCCGTGGCCTCTGTAACTGTTGAACTGACCTTCTTAGCAGTATAGTTGAACCCATCATGGGAAAATTTTCCTGTATCGGAGATAGTAATGACACTACCCTCACTTACGCTCATGGCCTCGTTATACACCGTAAATGACAGAGTTCCGGCTTTAATGGCTACAGAGCCGGTTGCTTTGGTCGAATTAGAGAGCGTTAAGGTACCTGCCCCCGTTTTCTCAAAGCCATCGGTGAGCGTGGCCTTTGCATCGATGACGGCATTGAACCCCTCTCCTTGGTTTGCAGCACCAATAGAAAGCAGCTGGTTGTTATTGTCAAAGCTTGAACTCGACAATGTACCGTTAAAATTCGTCACAGAATCAATACGAAGGGTCTGCATATTGTCCGTACATCCCCCTACGGTAAGAGTCGTTCCTGCAACATTTCCTCCAGACTTCCCTCCGGTCAGAACCGCAAAATTCCGATACGCTTTCCAAGCCTGCGAAATCATATTGGAAGTATTATTTGCGATCGTCAGAGTGCCGTATTTTACAAGCTCATTCGAGCCCCCCATATTCTGATCATAAGCATGAAGCGTCCCCCCTTTCATCTCGATATCAAAGGTGGACGTGTTCCCGCCAACATGAGAATCCTCGAATTTAGCACCGTTATTAATAATGACCTTAGAGAAACCGAGCACTGTATTGACGCTCTTCGCATTATTGTCATCGGCCTTGGAGCCCCAGCTTACTGTGCCTCCCTGAATATCGAGTGTCTTTGCATCCACACCGTTACCGGCCAAGATCAGCTTACCCGCTCCGGTCTTAGTAACAGTCTCTCCGATGGAGCCAAACTTACCGCTGATCGTTGTGGTCTTCCCGGCGGCGAGGTTGACAGTACCAAGCTTGATGGTATGTATGTTCGAGGGAGAGGAAATCTCACCGTTGTAATCCTTGATACTCTTGAAAATGGTCCACGATGTCTCGCTCCCATTGCCAATACTCAGATCGGCATCTCCGATAAGCTCTTCGAAAGAGAACGAGCCACCCCAGTTATACTGAATCTTTCCACCCGTACCAGTCACATTCAGCCCACTAAATGCGATCTGATTGGATTTTCTATGATCATTTGCAAAATTAGTATCATTCGAGTATAAGGTACCGCCATTCTTCAACTCGACGCTGGTTTGATCGCTCATATCAACGTTTTTATGAGCTACATAGAACTGAGACGAAGAGCCGTCCACGGTAATTTTAGAGAAGGCGATCGTATTGGAACTATTCTCGTCCGTCCCCCATTTCACCAAGCCACCCGTAATGGTCAATTCGCCGCTCATGGTCGAGTTCGAACTTGCACCCAGATTTAAGGTACCGCTTCCGGTCTTTGTCAAGTTACCCGTGCCGCGAAGAATAGATGAGGAAGCCCCGGAGATATTCAAGGTACTGTTGCCCGACACCTCAAGTCCTTGAGCCGTGTTAAGAGCATCTGCAGTCAGAGATCCGTCGGAGAGTTTGATTTCTGCAGAATCAGCAATTCTCAAAGAATGGGTCTCAAGCGAACCGGCAATCTCAAGTAAACCGCCATTGAGGGCAACGGAGTAGGCAGATGCTACCGTATCGGCATCAACCGACAACGCTCCGCCATTGATAATAACCTTGTTACCATCGTCAAAAGTATTACCACCATTCCAAGAATCATCGTTCCAAGAGCCGTTACTCCCATCCCACGTGTACTCCGTCAGGGTCCCGGTGACGTAGAGGAGCTTCAATGTACCATTGTCATTCACAATGGAGTATGTACCGATATCGTAGGCCGATGCTGTAAGAGTCCCATACGCACGGCTGTAGCCCACTGCCGTGATAGATGAGTCGATTGTACCGAGAGTGATACCCTCACCGATTGTACCGAGCGTAACGGTGTGCAGGGTTGTCTCTTCCGAAGTAGAACCGGTAGAAATGCTACCTTTGATGGTCAGGTTAGAGGTGTATGAACCGGACGCACCTTTACGTCCAAGGTTCAGTTCTCCAACATTTTCCGCTGAGAGGTCACCGAAGTCGATGGTTGTAGCACCGTCTACTCGACTAGTCGACAAATTGAGATTCATCGTGCTGGTGGCATCCAGAGTAACGAGCATGCTCTGCTGTTGGGCGCTGCCGAGATTCAGTGTCAGGAAAGAATTTGTAAGAGAGAACTTAGCCGCATCAACCCCAACGCCGTTCTGAATTTTATTCATATTACCAACGATGAGGGTTGTATTCTCAAAGCGCATGTCCACATTCCAACCTTCGAGAGTGTCGACAGCCCCCGTTGCATTGTTGACAATGATTGGTCTCCAAGCGTTAGATCCGGGGACACCCGGCCCCTTTCCGGCAGGAAGGGTGCTTGACGAACCATCCACCGTCCAGTTACCGGGTGTGTTCCACGCCGCATCCGTAATCACCCCTGTACCGGACCACGTGTAATCTGCGCAAGCAGAACCGGCCGCCATAAAGCATGCAAGCAGAAGAGCTGAAAGAAGTTTCTTCGGTAAACGTAATTTCATGTTTGAAATGAATTGAGTTGAAGTTGAGAAGACGCAAACCTCTGGCCCGATTCCGAAAACAAGCCGAAGAGAGCTCCCTCCCACTGGTTTTAGGATACAGCATTTCCAATGCTGTGTCAAGCCTAAAAGGTGGAAAATCCGCCGTTTCTCGATGAATTTCTGCACTTCGCATCCTCTGTATTCACCGCCGCTCCGAGACCCAATTTACCCCGAATATGTCGCAACTCCTTGATTATCAACGGTTTACATGCCCTCTGCATTGGAAATGCAGTAGGCAAGTTTTGTAGGGGGTGGCGTAGTTTGGGCTTTACAGGGCGGGGGAGGAGGAGGTAGAATGGGGATAGGATGAAGCAGGGACAGGAGCTGACGCCGAGGGAGATTCGTGCGGCGATACCGGGGAGTGGGTTATTCCGCGAGGGGGGGATTCCTTGGCGGATGTCGCCGGAGCCGTTGAGGCTGCCGAGGGCGCTGGTGCGGCAGATGGAGGGTCTGGGGCATGTGTTGGCGCGTTTTCAGGATGCGGCGCAGGGGCTGTACCTGGACTCCCTGTCGGGGAAGGATGCGGCTTGGTTGGCGCCGATGTTGGAGGCAGGTAAGCCGGCGGAGTTGGTGGAGGCGCAGCGGGCAGCGGTGCGGCGCGGGGAGTTTCCGCGCGTGATTCGGCCGGACCTGCTGTGGTGCGCGGATGGCTTGGCCTTGGCGGAGCTCGACAGCGTGCAGGGCGGCATGGGCACCACCCTGTGGCTCTCCCGATTATATGCTGCGGCCAGTTATGATGTGTTAGGCGGAGGAGAAGGCATGGCAGAAGGCTTCCGCGCGACCTACCCCGAGGGCATCACCATCGCCGTCTCCGATGAATCCGCCGACTACCGTCCCGAGATGGAATACCTGGCGCAGAGCTTGGGAGAGGGCTACACCTGCGCCCGCGCCGAGGAACTCCCCCCTGACTACCCCGGGCCGCTGTACCGATTCTTCGAGCTCTTCGACTTGGGCAACATCCCCGCCGCCCGCGCCTGGTTAGCAGCAAGTGCGGCGGGAAAGCTCTGCATGAGCCCGCCCCCCATCGAGCACACGGAAGAGAAAGCCTGGCTGGCCCTCTTCCACATGCCCGGCCTGCAGCGCAGTTGGCAACGCCGCCTGCGCGCGGCGCACCTCGCCCGCCTGCGGCAACTCATCCCCTACGGCTGGATCCCCGACCCCGCCCCCCTGCCCCCGCAAGCCGCCCTGCCCTGCCTGAACCTGCACAGTTGGCAGGACGTCGCCGAGCTGGGACGGCAGGAACGCCGCCTGGTCCTCAAGATCTCCGGCTTCGACGAGCGAGCCTGGGGCGGACGCGGCGTGTCCATCGGCCACGACATGCCCACCGATGCCTGGCGCGACGCCGTGCAGCAGGCCCTGCGCGACTTCCCGAACAGGCTGTGGGTGATGCAGGAATTCCGCGAGGCGCAAATCATCGAGCACCCCTACTACACCGAGGACGGTCGACTCGCCCGCATGCAGGGTCGCGTCCGCCTGTGCCCCTACTACTTCCGCCGCGCGGACGGCAGCACCCGCCTCGCCGGCTGCCTGGCCACCATCGCCCCCGCCGACAAAAAAAAGATACACGGCATGCGGGATGCCGTATTAGTGCCTTGCACTACCGCCTGAACTATGCTAGACTAGCCCCGAATGCAAGCGGAAACACCGGGTCCCGAGGACATCCCCGAGCAAGAGCAAGTGCAGGAAGCCGAGCTGGAAAAGCTGGCGGCCCGCACCCGCCGCAGCCTCATCAACCGCCTGAAGGACTGGGAGGACCGCCGCAGCTGGGACGAATTCTACCGCACCTACTGGCGCCTCATCTACTCCATCGCCCTGAAAGCAGGCCTGCGTCATGACGAAGCTTGGGACGTGGTGCAGGAGACCGTCCTCACCATCGCCAAACAGAGCAAGAAAGAGGCCTACGACCCCGCGCGCGGCTCCTTCAAAATGTGGCTCTGGAACATCACCCGCTGGCGCATCAACGACCAATTCCGCCGCCGCAAAAAAGACACTGCCTCCGCAGGAGACCCGGACGGAGAAGACCCACGGCATGCCCTGGAAAACTACCCCGGCAACGCAGGCGAGGAATTCGAGGCCGTCTGGGAACGCGAGTGGCAGAAAAATGTCATCAAAGCCGCCGTGGAGCGGGTGAAACAGAAGGTAACACCCAAGCAATTTCAGATTTTCGAGTGCAACGTCCTGCGCGGCATGGACGCCGGCGAGGTACGCCGCAAGCTCGGTGTCTCCATGGCGCAGGTGTATCTGGCCAAGTTCCGGGTAGGCGCTGTTTTCCGCAAGGAGGTAGAATACATCCGCAGCCGCGAGGGGCAGATGTGACTACCCCCGCAGCATGGGCGCCGCCAAGCGCCAGCAGGCCGCGAACGACGATGCGAAATCCTGCGGCCGACGGCTCAACCACGCATCGATCAGCGCGGGCGGGAAAGGCAGCACCCCCGCAATCTCCGCCGCCGGGTAATGCACCCGCCCATCGAAACGCGCCGCGTAGAGCGCCACATGCTCCCACCCCGTCTCCGCAGAGGGCGGCAGCGAGCCCAGGCGAATGAGAGGCGCGCCGGAGATGCCAAGCTCCTCCTGCAACTCTCTCGCAGCCGCCGCCTCGTAGTCCTCCCCCGCGTCCAGATGCCCCGCTGCCGAGGAATCCCACACCCCCGGATGACGATCCTTGAGGTGCGACCGCAACTGCAACAGGCAATCGCGATTTTTATTAAATACCAGGAGATGCACGGCCCGATGTATCAGCCCCTGCTCATGCACCTCCCGGCGGGTCGCCTGCCGCAGCACGCGGTCCTGCTCATCCACCACATCAAAGAGCTCCTCCTGCCGCTGCGCCACCGCCGCCAGGGGATGCGGATCGCAGGCATTCGTCAGCTCCACCCACTGCCGCAGCCCCAGCTCCTCCGGCCGCGCCGTGGGCGAGATACCCAAGCGCGCCGACACCGCAGGCCAGTCCACCCCCTCGGTCAACTGCTTGTGCATCTGCTTGCGCCGCTGGGCAAAGCAACGCCGCATCAGCTCATCCATCAGCCGATGGTCAAAAGCAGGCAGACTCGCGGGATCCCGCCGCGTCAGCAGCATCACGGTAGAATCGATCTTGGGACGCGGCGAGAAGCACTCCGGCGGCACCACCTTCAGCGCCGTGGGCACCCAGTCCATCTGCATCCGCAGAGAAAGCAGCCCGTAGGCATC
The DNA here is from genome assembly GCA_945947905.1 of uncultured bacterium. Taxonomy (GTDB): domain Bacteria; phylum Verrucomicrobiota; class Verrucomicrobiia; order Verrucomicrobiales; family Akkermansiaceae; genus Akkermansia. The sequence continues at coordinate 4,713 of CAMEZO010000018.1, read as the reverse complement.
ATCCCCCGGCTGCGCCAGAATGCGATCGATGAACTCCTTTTGCAGCATCACCACCGCGCGCGAGCAGGCGCAGGGAGACGTCAAAAAGTTAGCCAAAATAGCCCCACCGGCGGAGTACGGCAGGTTACCGATAAATTTCACCGGCTGCTCCGCAAACAAGCAGCGCGGGTCCCAGGCCGCGCCGTCCGCCCGGTGCACCTCCACCTGCGGGCAATCCGCCCAGCGGCGGCGGTGGTACTCCGCCAAGCGCGCATCAAACTCCACCAAAATGAGCTTGCGGCACAGCGGCACCAAATGCTCCGTGAGCGCCCCCGTACCCGGCCCCACCTCCACCACGCAGTCCCCCGGCTCAATCTCCAGCCGGCTCACAATCCACCGGGCCACATTCTCATCCACCAGAAAATTCTGCCCCATGGACTTGGAGGGAGTCAGCCCCAGCTCCTCCAGCACTGCCTTGATCTGCGTTGCGTTCATCTGCCGCCCATTGTACCGCCCCGCCCCGAGCTTGGCAAGCCTATTCGGGCGCGCCGTCAGAGATTTTAAAGACAGGATCTTATGCAAGCTGCGGCGGAGTCTATTCCCGCTTTTCCCTTGTCTCTCGCAGGAGCTCGGCGCACTCTTCCTTACCTTCGGCCGTTGCGATATCCAACGCGGTTCGGCCCCACCCGTCTCCGGCGCGCCGATCTGCACCGGAGGCGATCAGCACACGAACGACATCCGCATAGCCCGTTCCCGCAGCCAAGTGCAGAGCAGTTCTACCGTTGCCATCCGTTGCATCGACCCTTGCACCATGATCGAGCAGCAAGCGGACGGTATCGGTGTAACCGTTCCAAGCCGCCTCATGCAGCGGGGTAAACTCACAGCTTCCTTGCCCCACGTCTTCCGCGTCCGCGCCATGCTCCAACAGGATGCGAGCGGCATCCGTGCGACCACGTCTGGCCGCTGCATGCAGAGGCGTACAACCGCTTCGATCCGCAGTATTCACGCTTGCACCACGGTCAATAAGCAGAAGAATAGTGTCGGTGTGCCCACTGCCGGCAGCCTCATACAGCGGCGAGCCTGCGTCATGCAGCGGAGCCTTCTCCCACCATGCCTCATCCTCATTCACGGAGGCTCCTCTGTCAATGAGCAGGCGAGCCGTATCCGTATGCCCCATCCTTGCCGCCAGAGACAAGGGGGAATTCCCATTGCTATTCACGGCATGCACATCAGCGCCCTTGTCGATAAGCAAACCTGCGACGGATGTTTGTCCCTGCTGGGCAGCATAATGCAACGGAGTATCATAAGAACCGGCTTCCCGGGCATTCACATCAACCCCCTCGCTGACCAGCTTGAGCACCTGCTCTGAATCGCCGTTCCACGCCGCCCGGAAGAGCGCTTTTTCCTTCGGTTGCTCGCATGCCAGCAGCGATAGTCCAACCACCCCCAGCGCACATGACCGCAGAATCTTCACAAGTGGGCGGATGAGACAGTGCTCGCCCTTCGATTCATAGCGTAAGTGGGAAAAACCAACTCCGATCGGAAATTGAGAAGTACGCTTCATATCCGCATTGTATGATCTTCTGCTGCAGGCATACACTCGCTGTAAGTTTGGTAGCATATCATTATCATTGTGAACACTTTGATGATATGTTCAGTGTTTCTGTAAGTTCAACAGTTTGGGTAGTCGCTGATCCCGGACCCGACTTGAATAACGCATCCACCTTACTTCTCTCCCTTGAAGGTTGCCGGGATAACCTCCTTCTTGCATGTGGCCGTAAGGTTGCAGCGTTTATGTATCTTACTCACGATGGTAACTTCGGTGTATTGTAGCCCATCAGACTGAATCAATCTAGACTGTTTACTCGGAATGTCTTGAAAATTGGAACCACCATACCTTTGCCTATATGCCCCCCCCCCCCCGCTCTGGCGGACGGCAGGCGGCGGATGATCAGGGCGTCCAGCGCAGAGAAAACGCTCGGAGGCAGGGAGAAGAGATTCGGATATTTCCCCTCGAGCGGCGGGTAAAAGTCTATCCAGTCCAGTCGGCAGACCGGGCGCCCCGCTGCATCGTAGAAAATCAGCTCCGGGTATTGGTCGGTACAACCATCATCGCAGTAATAGTCATCATCCTTATCCACCGGGATAAGGCGTCCGTAGGACTCAGGGTGATACACAGCATGGCGCAGGAGCGAGTCGATGAAGAATCGGGCTTCGCTGCCCTCCAGGCAGACGCAGGCGGACGGCAGCGGGATCGAGGTGTCCTCGCGGCTCCACTGCCAGCAGACTCTCACGGTTACTGCCTGTTTCAGGTGCGCATAGCTGTCCGTCCCGTACAACTCCTTGGCCCCCGGATACGCTTCGATCACGTCGCCGACATCCTCCTGTTCACCGACATCCTCCGGTTCTACCCACTTCCCCACTTCCGGCGCCGTGTCGGCGCAGGCCTCCTCCGGAGCTGCGCCGAGCATGCCCGCACCTTCGTCCTGCGCCACCTTTGCTGCGGCGGATGTCTCCATGGCACCGCGAGCCCGAAGCAGGGCCGCAGTATCCGTGGCGCCGGCTCTCTCGGCGAGACTCAGCGGAGTGTCGCCTTCCCCGTTGCGGGCATTCACATCGGCCCCCGCGGCGAGCAGAATCTCGGCAAGCACGGTGTCCTTGTAAGCGGCGGCGAGGTGCAGCGGGGTGTCGCGCTCATCATCTCGCACGTTCGGGTCCGCCCCGTGCTCCAACAGCAGGCGAACGCGCTCCGGACGATGGAGGTAGACAGCATCGTGCAGAGTCCCGCCGCCGAACTCACCGCGCGCCCGGACCTTGGCTCCGTGTTCGATGAGCAGGCGCATGGTCTCCGACGAGCGGCTCCAACAGAGCAGCATGCCGGATTCCTCAGGGTTGACGCGGGCTCCGTGCTCCAACAGCAGACGCACCAGCTCGGGGCTTCCCGGAGCAGGATCTCCCGCTTTGCCCAGCACCGCCATCAGCAACAGAGAATCCCGCTTCGGCTCGTTTTCAGCCGCATCCGCCCCGTGCTCCAGCAGCAGGCGCACGAGCTCGGTCCGGCCGCCGAGCACGGCGCATTCCAGAGCTGTGCGGCCCGGGTCCCGATACTTCGCGCGGGCGTTCACATCTGCGCCATACTCCAGCAGCAACGCCGCAAGTCGGCAGCTTTCGGCTCCGCAGGCATTCTCCGCCGCACAGTGAAGAGTCGTCTGCCCATAGTCATCCTTCTGATTCACCTTCGCACCGCGCTCGATGAGCACGTGCGCCAGCTCGGGGAGACCGGCGCTGGCGGCTTGGTGCAGCGGCGTGGCGCCTTTGGCGGAGCGCAGCGTAGGATTGGCGCCGTGCGCCAGCAGCAGGCGGGCTGTCTCCTCATCCCGCACCCTAAGCAGCGGCGTCTCCCCGGCCCGATTGCGGGCGTTCACCGCAGCGCCGTGCGCCAGCAGCAGCGCAGCAGTGGCCGGGGAGCGAAACTCGGCTGCGAGGTGCAGCGGGGTGTTGCCTGCGGAATTGTCGGCATTCGGATCCGCCCCGTGTTCCAGCAGCAGGCGGGCAGTTTCCGCCTGCCCCATGCGGGCCGCCGTGTGCAGGGGTGTCTCTCCCCCTGTCACCCGGGCCTTCACACTTGCTCCGGCGGCCAGCAGGAGCTTGGCGGCCTCCGCCGCTCCCCCCTCCGCAGCTCGGTGCAGCGGCGTGCCGCGGCTGCTGTCGGCCATGGGATCCGCCCCCTCGTCGAGCAGCAGGCGAACGACGTCGGCCCGCCCGGCCAGCGCCGCCAGATGGAGCGGCGTCTCGCCCGTGAAACTCCGGGCATTGGGGTCGGCCCCGGACTCCTGCAAGCGCCGAACCTCATCGCCCCGGCCTTGAAAAGCAGCCTCGTGCAGCGGGGTTTCGCAGGCGTCGCCTGCCGCGGGTTCGCCGGCACTACCGGAACCGGGTCCGGCTGTTGCGCGATACGTGATGTCGCCGGTGCCGCATCTGCTCAGGATGTGCCCCACGCTCAAGCACCACACACCGGCCGAGGCGCGGGGATCGGGTGCAGCGGCTTTACCGCTGCCTGTCCCCTGCGCCGGTCCGGAAGAAACATCTGCCTGAGCCGCAGGGGGCGCGTTGGAATGGGCGGGCTGCGAGCTCTCTGCTGCTGCCCCCGCTTGGAGAAGCAGCGCAGATGAGATGCTCGTCAAGTAGTAGAATGCAGCTTTCATGCGGGAAGAATAATCACATTAGAATGCAGGGCTTCAGTGCAAGATACCGAAGTACATCGCCGAGCGTGCACGTGCCGAATTCCCCGCCCTGCTCCTCTATGAGAAGAAGGCAGGCGTTTGCAGTGTTGCGGGAATGCGGAAATCATGGTGATGGATGGCTTTTGTCTGAGTTTACTTGGTTCCGGCCTCGAAGCAAGCAGAAAGTGGGGCATTCTTTCTATCTTGCTCATGGGCATGGTACTGCCTATGGTACTCTTTTGCTCCATTCCAGTTTGAACAGCGGACCCGGCCCTCTGAGACCGCAGTTCCCATAGATCTCGTATGCACGATCACTGACTTCAACCCGGAAGCTCGAGAAGTCGATATCCATTTCATCCCATGCTTCATATTCATAGTCAACCGTTCGAATACCATCTGTCGCACTGAGTGCATTATATTTGTGCAGGTAGGTGAACACGATACCGACCAGAGGAAGGTATGAAATATAGTGCACCACTTTCCTGTTGTACACACTCACGCCGTGCTGAGA
>CAMEZO010000017.1 GCA_945947905.1 uncultured bacterium | reverse complement strand
GTTTTCTCTTATTCCATCGGGCTTTTCCCACTTTAGACTTGACTACAGCATTGCAAATGCTGTAGTCTTGTTCCCATGAGTAACAAACCGATTGTTTCTGTCATTATCCCGGTCTACTGCGCAGAGAGGTATCTGCGTGAATGCTTGGATTCTTTACGGTGCCAAAGCCTGGAGAACTGGGAGGCAATTTGCATAGATGATGGGTCGACGGATTCGTCCGGCATGGTTCTTGACGAATACGCGAGGCTGGACGCGAGAATCAGAGTGATTCACGTATCGAACGCCGGTGTGTCGACGGCCAGGAATAGGGGGATCCTGTATGCTCAAGGTGAGTACCTTGCTTTTCTCGATGCCGATGACCGTATGGAACCCGATATGCTGGAACTTATGTGTCGCAAGGCAGAGAAGTATCATGCGGACATTGTGGAATGCGGAATCCGGCTCTTCGGGGAGGCCCCGGCGGACGATGATCTCGTGAAATACATGGAGGTCGAGGATCGAGTGATAGTGCCCTACACGCATCAGTACCTCTTCTTCATGAAGGCCTATTTGTGGAATAAAATATACAGGCGTTCTTTTTGGGGAGATTCCGTTCTTATGAAGGATTTAACCGTGGGTGAGGATCTTGCGCTGAATGCAATTCTGTTATTGAAAAATCCTAACTACATTGGGATTTCTGATAGGCTTTATTCATATCGACAAACGACGGGGTCGGTTATGCGATCCACAGGGGCCTATCTCATGTGGTATTCAGAGCACAGAGCCCTGGAAGCGATAGCCGGGGCATGGGAAGAATCCGGGCGTTTGGAGGAAGTCGTGGATGATCTGGCCGGGGTGATGCTCTTCTTTCTCAATCGTCGGTTGGCCGGTATGTCTTTTTTCGACCGATTCCGAGCGGTGGGAAATTCGATTCCGTTGGCAAGAAAGTTGCTTCCGAGGATAGCAGAGCATAGGGAGAAGCCTATCCCTGCATTTTTGTACGATTTGAGCCTACTGGCCTCCGGATGCCGTTGGAAATATCTGGCGCATACATTTGTACGTCGTCTGAGGTGTGTTTTTGCTTCAGTGGCGAAGAAGAGATGACAACTTAAGACGAAGTCTGGTCCACAGAGAATATATTTCCTGATAATCCGGATGGCGGAACAGGAATTGCCCCGGAGTGCAATGGAAGTTTTTTGCGAAGGCATCTGATGCGAGGCATGCTTTGGCAATGTGGCGTGCGTCTCTTCCCTCCAGCGCTGTAAGACAGGCCACGAAAGCTCTTTCCGTCGGATGCATCGCCTGTTCGGTGAGTTCTCCGGTGTCAAGCGCCTCATGAAGCACCGGCATCCACAGGCGTAGGAAGGACTCAACATAGTCCGGGTGAAGTCGCTTAATTGTCCAGAGGTGACCACTGACCAAGCATGTGTAGAAGATAGACTTACACTCGTCCCAATACTCGGGGAATTTCTGCATCTGCTGTTTGATGAACAGATACTCCTTGAGAATGATGTCCTCTCCCCCTTTTTTGTGAATTGATGAATTGGGGTTAGTTTGCCTGTAGAGGTAGAACGGTTCCCTGATCCATACTGCCTTTTCAGCAAAAGAGAGCGTCTGAAAGAAGAAGCCGGTATCCTGATACGAAGCACCCGGTGATTCGTGATGGCGTATGTGGAACTTGTTCAGAAACGAGGCCCGATATATTCCGCTCCATGTAGCCAACTCCCACCGGTAGCAGTCCGGGTGTTTTCTGGGTGTGATAAGTCGGTGATCATATTCCGGCGGGCAGGGGGCCCCTTCATCGAATCTCCTTCCCTCGGGACCGTCCCAGAAAGGTTTGTATCCACCCTTGACGAAGTCGGCATTCGTTTTCTTGATCAGATCGACCAGAGTAGCATACATGTGTGGTAAAATGAGGTCGTCGCTCTCAATGATGGAGACAAACTCGCCCTGCGCCTTGTCCAGACCATGATTTACGGCACTTCCGTAGCCCCGATTAGTTTGGTGAAGAACGCGTACTCTCGAATCCTTTCGGGCGTATGATTCCAAAATGGAAGGAGACGAATCCGTCGAGCCGTCGTTAATGCAAAGGACCTCGAAATCGGTGAGAGTTTGGTTCAAAATACTGTCGAGACATTCGCCGATAAAATCAGCCACATTATAGACGGGAATAATGACGGAAAGAGTATGTGCGTACGGCATATGAGGAGACCTGTTTCCTGACGCCGCCCATCATACAGCATTTTGAATGCTGTAGTCAAGCTCAAAGTCGTTTTCCCTAATAATTAAGAGGGAAAAATCGCGCCGATGCGTACCTCATCTGCTATCCCCCATTTTTTCGCAAAACCGTCGCAACCCTTTCATAGTCAACAGGTTATGCGGGGTGTGCATTCCGAATGCAGAGGGCAGAACGAAGTATTCGGTAACTTGAGGAAAGGAATTTCCCTTCCGTATGGTGACTTTTCTCCTTGTCACAGGCAGTTGGATGTGGTAGACTACACGCATGAACATATTGAGGCAGTATCGTTTCGTGTTGTTGTGCATGCTTGTCGTAGTGGGCGTGGGCATCAGTGATTTGTGTGCGTGGAAGGGGGTGCCGTTTGTGTGGAGGGAGTGGTGGTGTGCAGTGTTGGCTGCCTTTGCTGCCGCCGGTGGGTTTGCGTTTATGTATAAACGCAACGATTGGGGGCGTCTCAGCGCGTTCTTCTGTGGCTGCTTTTGCTCTCTGCCGCATATGTGCTGTTCTGTGATTATCGGGGATTCAGTAAGGCGTTTCGTGCGCCGATAGCGGTGTTTCTGACGGCGGGGAGCATGCTGGTGCTGTGGGCGGCTCTCAAGCGATGGGCGGTGGTGGTATGGGCACCGTTTTTGTTGTATGGGGTGGCAGAGGTTGCCAGCGGTCTTTTTTATAACACGGGATTCAATTCTTTTGTGATCGGTGAGGCTCTGGAGGCGGATCGCGCCGAGTTCATGGCCTATGTAACGCCCACGAATGTGCTACTTCTCCTCCTGGCCGTGGTGGGGGTAGGGGGCTTAGCGTACGCCCAGTGGCGGTGCCTGCGTGGGGTGCGACGGCTGCCGGCATTTTCGTTCGGCTGCCTGTTTTTGCTGCTCGGGGCCTTGGGGGCAGCAGCGGTACCCCCGGCCAAGTTCAACTATGCCTACCTGTGGCCCATCGGCAAACCTGTAACCGTTGCGGCTAAAGTAGATGAAGCCCTCAACTACACCAATGCCCTTTTAGAGCAATTATCGGCCCTTCCTTCACCGGCCGAAAAGCCCTCTACCTCTGATTTTGTAGCTCCGGATTCCGGCGTGGTGGTTGTGTTTCACCTCGGTGAGAGCCTGCGGGCCGACCGCATGAGTATTAACGGTTATGCCCGCGATACAACGCCTTGGTTGCGGCAGTGCCCCGATGTGGTCAACTTCCCGTATTGCGTTTCCGCTGCGTTCAGCACCTGCGATGCACAGCCCGTTATTTTGACGAATGCCCGCCGTTGTTTGGTAGGGGGAGAGCGTGATATGCAGCCCACAACGGGCTCCGTGTTCGAGCTCTTTACCAAGCATGGTTTCCCCGTGTACTCCTTCTTCTGGGCACGACGCTCTCTTGAGGTTAGATTCCACAAGGTTGTTGAAATGTTAGCCAAGGCCTCCGTGGATAAGTTTTATGCCGACGGTCTGCCGCTCAGTTCTCTACCGAAGATGAAGCAGGTGTTGGAGACACACCCGGGGCAGAATCTTCTCCTTTACATCAACAACGAGGGAAGTCACGTTCCCTTCCAATTCTTCGACCGAGAAACGGCCCCCTTTGCACCGTGGGCCAAGGACTTCTCCTCCCCCGCAGCCCAAGCTCAGGAGGTGAACAATGCCTACGATGCTACGGTCCATTATACGGATAAATTCTTCCGCGAGGTGGCGGAGATACTGAAAGGGCGCCCTTTCGTGTACTTCTACGTCAGCGATCATGGGGAGGTGTTGGGAGACGGCGGGAAGTGGGGACGGGGCGCTTTCGGGGAGGATAACGCGCTTTACCACAAATCGCCTGCCTGCATGGTAGGCATGTTCGTGATATGCTCTCCGGAATTCCGGCAGATGCACCCGCATTTTGCCGAGGCTGTGCAGCAACTCCGCGCGCACTCCGACATGCTCGTGGGGCATGAGCATGTCTTCCACACCCTCCTCGGTCTCATCGGTATTCGCTCGCCCTACTACGACTCCTCGCTGGACCTTTGCTCGCCCGATGCTCGCCCCTATGAGGGGGCGCACCCCGAGAATTACGCCCCGGAGAGGGCGGAAAATGTGCGCGATGTCGGGAAAAATTGATTCCTTCCTTGACGTAGGGGCTGTCTTGTGGTATCCTTGCCCATACAAGGTAAGCACTTGATTCCATTTCCAAAGATATGAAACCTGCAACATTCAATTGCACTGTGCTCCGCGACGGTCACCAGTCGCTGGCGGCTACCCGCATGTCCACCGAGCAGATGCTCGAGCTGGCCCCCATCCTCGACACCATGGGCTTCTCCGCGTTGGAGACCTGGGGCGGCGCATCCATTGACGCCGGACTGCGCTTCCTCGGCGAGTTCCCCTTCGACCGCCTGGATACGCTCAAGAAGCTGGCCCCCAAGACCCCGCACTCGATGCTGCTGCGCGGCCAGAACTTGGTGGGCTACACTCACTACGCCGATGACGTGGTGGAGGCTTTCGTGAAGATGAGCGTGAAACACGGCATGAACATCTTCCGCATTTTCGACTGCCTGAACGACCCGCAGAATATGCGCACCTCCATTCAGGCGGCCAAGGCTGCCGGTGCTACGGCACACGGTGCCATCTGCTACACCACCTCCCCCGTCCACAACCTGGAGTATTTCGCCAAGCTGGGCAAGGAGATCGCCGACATGGGCGCGGACGGCATCGTCATCAAGGACATGGCCGGCCTCATCCCGCCGAAGGAGGCAGCTGACTTGGTGACAGCGCTCAAGAAGTCCACCGGGCTGCCGGTGTGGATTCACACGCACGACACCGCCGGCATCGGTGCCTCCACCTACGTGGCTGCCATGAACGCCGGGGCGGACGCGGTGGATGTGTCCATCTCTCCCTTTGCGAACGGCACGGCCCAGCCGGACTGCCTGCGCATGCTCGCCCTGATGCAGGGTTACGAGGCCTGCCCCGTGGTAGCGGATGACTTCAAGGCCAAGCTGACGGACATCTCGGCCCGCCTGCAGCCGATCTACGAGAGCCTCTGCCGCTTCACCGGTCACAAGAACGAGGTGGTGAACAGCGATACGCTGCGCTACCAAGTGCCCGGCGGCATGCTTTCCAACTTCCGCAACCAGCTCAAGGAGATGAACATGACGGACAAGTTCGAGGAGGTGTTCGCGGAGATTCCCGTCGTCCGCAAGGCCCTCGGCTGGATCCCGTTGGTCACCCCCACCTCCCAGATCGTGGGTGTGCAGGCCATGATGAACGTGAAGTTCGGCCGCTGGAAGAACATCACCCCGCAGTGCGCGGACGTGGCGCTCGGCTACTATGGCCGCACCCCCGCCCCCGTGGATCCGGAGCTTCAGAAGCTCTGTGCGGAGAAGATGAAGAAGGACCCCATCACCTGCCGCCCGGCGGATCTCATCAAGCCCGGTATGCAGGCTCTGCGCGACAAGTTGGCCGCCAAGGGCATGCCCACCACGGACGAGTGGTGCGTCATCTACGCCATGTTCCCGCAGCAGCTGGAGGATTACCACAACGGCAAGAAGCCGGAGCCGCCCACCGCGCCTGCCAAGAAGCCGGCCGAGGCTGCTCCCGCCGCCTCCGCTGTGGCTCCCACCACCGTGGGCCTCTCCGCCAGCATCAACGGCAAGGACATGAAGATCAACCTCCTCGGAAAGACCTACGATATCCGTATCGAGGAGTTCTGATCCCCCGGACATTCAACAAGCAACCGCATCGCGACCTCTCCGGCCACGGTGCGGTTTTGCTGTACCCACTGCGCAGAATCGGGCTGTCGGAAGGGGGCGTAGAAAGTCCGTGTCTTTAAGCCTCCTCGCTCCGGGGGAGGAGTTGCTCGAGAAGGGTGCGGGTGGCCTCGGCTTCTGCGGCGGCGGAGTTGCGCTCGGTTTCGGAAATGTGGTCGGCGATGTCGGCGAGTTCTGCCGGGGAGGGCAGGGGAGAGCGCCTGCCGAGGAGTCGGGAGAAAGCGCGGTGGACGATGAGGTCTGCGTAGCGACGGATGGGGGAGGTGAAGTGGCAGTAGTCCCCGATGGCCAGTCCGAAGTGGCCGAGCGGGTGGGGAGAGTAACGGGCGCGCATGAGACTGCGGAGCAGGGCCGGCAGGAGGAGGTCGGCCTGCGGGTGCACCTTGATGGCCTCCAGCACCTCGATGAGGTCGCGCCGGTTGTTGAGGGCGCCGGCGGGGATGCCGTAGGAGGCAGCGAGCAGGGCAAACTCGTGCAGCTTGGCGGGATCCGGTTGCTCGTGCACGCGGTAGATGGCCGGCAGAAGCCGGGTGCGCAGGGCCTGCGCTACACATTGGTTAGCCGCCAGCATAAACTCCTCGATGAGATGGTGGGCGGGGTCAGACATCTCCGTGACAGCCTTTGTGGGCCGCCCCTGCTCATCCACCAGCACGCGCGTCTGCGGCAGTTCCAAGTCCAGCGCACCATGGCGGAGGCGGCGGGAACGGAGGAGCCCGGCCAGCTTGTAAGCCTCGAGCAGCATGGCGTCAACCTGTGCCTGCCCCGTGGAGCCCTCTCCCTGCAACACACGGAGAGCCTGCTGATAATCGAGACGGCAGGTTGACACGATGCTCGACTCCCGAAAATCCGCCGACAGCACGGAGCCATCGGGCGCGAAGCGCATGAGGCACAGCTTTGTGAGCCGCAACCGCCCCGGCAGGAGCGAGCAAAGCCCATCGCACAGGCGCGGCGGAAGCATGGGGATGACGCGCCCCGGCAGGTAGGTCGAGTTCCCCCGCCGCCGAGCCTCTGCATCGAGCGCCGAACCCGGGCGCACATAGTGCGAGACATCCGCAATGTGCACCGCCAGCTCCCACCCCTCCGGCGAGGCAACCAGAGAAAACGCATCGTCAAAGTCCCGCGCGTCCTCCGGATCAATGGTGATCACCACGGGATGCCCCGTCCGGAAGCGCTCGGCAGCCTCCTCCGGTGCGGGTTCCTCCGGCAGCGACTCCGCCTCCTTCAGCACAGCCTCGGGAAAGCTCTCAGGCAGTGAATATTTGCGGATCACAGAAGAGATGCACACCCCGCCCTCGGTGGGGAAGCCCAGCACCTCCGCCACGCGACCTGTCGCCTCGCTGTGCGGCCCGACCGGCAGAGTGAGGATCTGCACACAGATGCACATACCCTCCTGCAACTCAGCGGGCGGGGGCTGCACCAAGCGCACCAGCTCCGGCGCGGTGTTGCCATCCCCCACCATATACCCGAAACGACCGCCGGGACGGTAAATGCCCACCCAAAAGCCGCGCTTGCGCGCCGTCACCTCCTCAATCCGAACCTCCGGCTGCAGGTCCTCCGGCCTCGGCCGATGACCCCGATGGCGACGCCGGTAACCGGGCGGGGCCACCATACGCAGAGAAGCCAGCACACAGTCGCCGTCCATGGCGCCGTGCGCGCGGCGCGGCTCCACCCGCAGGGCCAGCTCCCCCGCCTCAGCCTGCGGCAGCATGCGGTGCAGGCGCTCCTGCCCCTCCGCATCGGCTACGAATAAAAGCAGGGTAGGCGACACCCGACGCATGCGCCCCCGCAGCGGCGCATCCTCCGTCGTGCGACGCAGCACCAAAGCCCCGCGCCGCACCCGCAGCAGCACCCCCGACTCCTCCAGCCGACGCAGTGTGGCGCGGAACGCCGCCCGCTCCGGCGAGGGAACCTCCAGCGTGCGCGCCAAGGCATTTCGGTCCATGGGCCGGTAATCCTGCGAGCGGAGCAGAGCCAGCAGCCTCTCCTCGGTATTCATGGCGACAGGCGGGGCTCAGCGGTCTTGGTTGGAGATATGTTGCAGCATCTGCACGGTAGCCGCCAGCTCCTCGTTGCCGTAGCAGTCCGCCTGCACCAAGCGCTCCGCCTGCTGTTTGATAGCCCTGCACATGCCGGAATACGCCTGCTCCATTTCCTGCAGCACGGGCGCAGCCCCCTCCGGGTCATCCTCCACATACAGGGCCGTCTCCTGGCAGAGCTCCTCGTAGCGGTAGGAGATGGGGGTGATGCGCGTGTTGGTCTGCGCCGCGCTCTCGGCATCCACGGCGCGTTCCAGCTCCCGGCGGAGCATGGAGAGCAGATCCGTCATCAGCGAATTGAGCTCGCGCAGGCGGCGCTGTGTATCGCGGTGCAGTAATTTCGTGTCGTTGTAGGTAAAGCAGAAGATGCTCATGTCGTTCTTCAGCCGCGTTCGGGCCGGTTCCTGTTCTCCTCGCGGTACACGGTCATTCTGCTTGGTGGTCTGGGGGAGGGTATTATAGTAGCCCAAAAGCAGCAGGTTGGTATGGCGGTAGTTGCTCATGATACCGTCGAAGCTCGGCAGGTCCTCCGCGCGGCAGCCGGCTTTCCTCAGGTTCTCCGCCAGGGAAAGAATCTTGGCCTCCACCTCGCGGTGCTTGTCGATGAGCTGCCGATCCGTTGCGGCGTCCGTACGTTCCTGCAGGGCGAAGAAGAGGTAATTGTACTCCAGCGCGGCATTGAGGGTATTCGTCAGCTCAATCGCCAGGGCCTCCTTGGTGGGGGCGGGAGCGGCGGTCTGCTCGACCGCAGGGGCGCAGACGGCGGGAGCCGACAGGGCAAGAGCTGCGCAGAGGGCAGCAGCCGGTGGCATGATAGCTTGCATACAGCGGTCAGTATAGTGCTTTTCTTCTGCGGTGTCAACTCAAAACTTGACAGCGCGGGCAAGCTTTGCTAACATGGTGGGCATGAAAACGCGCATGGAAGAGTTCAGCGATTGGGGCACCGAAGTTGTGTTCGGGCGAGCCCACGGATTTCGGGCCTGGATGCTCTGCTGCGTTCTGCGCGTTGCCTCCTTCTTTTTCTGGGTTCTGGTGCGCATGCGCCTGTTTCTCTTCCGCCGGCAGATCAAGACCGTACACTACCTGGGCACGCTGGTGGTGAGCGTGGGCAACATCACCGCCGGCGGCACGGGTAAGACGCCTGTGGTGGAGCTGCTGGCCTCCACCTTGGCCGCCAGGGGGCGCCGCTGCGCCATCCTGACTCGCGGCTACAAGAGTGCGCCGTTGGAGAAGCCCCAGGTGTGGCGCGATGCGGAGGGACGCCGGGTGCGGCACCTGCCGAAAATTGCCAGCGACGGTACCACCCGCTATCTCTCCCCCCTCTACGCCGGCGACGAACCCTTCATGCTGGCCCGCAACCTGGACGGCGTGGCTGTGCTGGTGGACAAAGACCGGGTGAAGTCCGGCATCTTCGCCATTGAACAACTGGGCAGCAATACGCTGATTTTGGATGACGGCATGCAGTACCTCAAGCTCAAGCATGAGCTGGACATCGTGCTGGTGGACTGCGGCTTCCCCTTCGGCACGGGCTCCCTGCTGCCGCGCGGCACCATGCGAGAGCCCCGCAGCAGCCTGCGCCGCGCTAGCTACATTATCCTCACCAAGAGCGGCGGCAAGCCGCAGGATGAGCTTATTTCCGTTATTCGCCGTTATAACAAAGTGGCGGATATCATCGTCACGGATCACGTGCCGGCCTATTTGGAGAATATCTTCACGGGCGAGCGCAGAGAGCTGAGCTTCCTGAAGGGAAAGTATGTGGCCTGCATGAGCGGCATTGCCCGCCCGGAAAGTTTCGAGGTGTTGGTAGAGAACGCCGGCGCGCATGTGGAGATACGCCGCCGCTACCCGGACCACTACTGGTTCGATCCCGAGGATATGGATGCCTTTGTGGAGCGCTGTGCCGACCGCGCCATGGATATGATCGTGACCACGGAAAAAGACGCTGTGCGCTTTCTCAAGCCCATGGAGACGGAGGTGCCCATCTACTTCCTACGCATCCGCATCGAGATCATCCGAGGTCAGAAGGAATGGGATGCCATGGTGGATCGCATCTGCAATCTGGCGCAGCCACAGCCCGCACCGGAGTGGGATAATGTGCTGTGAACATCGCCTGCGGGCAGAGTTTAGCCTTGCCAAGTAGAGGGGAATATGCTACCCTCCCCGGCACGCAACATGGCAGTCTCCTTCGACATCAATAAGCTCAATGCGGCTCAGCGCCAAGCCGTGCAGACCCTGATGGGGCCTGTGCTCATCTTGGCCGGTGCCGGTACCGGCAAAACGCATACCGTTACTTGCCGCATCGCCAACATGCTCGCCAAGGGTGTCGACCCGCGGGGGATTCTCGCCCTCACTTTCACCAACAAAGCTGCCAACGAGATGGCGGACCGTGTGGCTGGGCTGGTGGATCGGCGAGCTGCCCGCAAGATGACGGTCTGCACCTTCCATTCGCTCTGCGTGCGCATTCTGCGGCAGGACATCGGCCGCTTGGGCTACAAGGAGAACTTCTCCATCTACACCGGCAGCGACCAGAGCGGCATTATCAAGCGGCTCATCATGCAGCAGGGCGGGCGGCACGAGAAGCTGGAACCCAAGCAGGTGCTTTCCGAACTCTCTCTGGTGCGCAACTCCGGCTTAGGCATCGACCGCATCGAGGATGACCTGATCCGTGCCGTGGCCAAGGAGTACCAAAAAGAATTGCGCGCGCAGAATGCCGTCGATTTCGATGACCTCCTTATCCTCACGGATCGCCTGTTGGCGGCCTATCCGGAGGTGTATGCCAAATGGAACGGGCATTTCCGCTTCATTACCGTGGATGAGTTTCAGGATACCAACAGCCTGCAGATGAGCCTGCTGAATCGTCTGGTCGGCCCGGAGCGCAACATTTGCGTGGTGGGGGATGACGACCAGTCCATTTACGGTTGGCGAGGAGCACAGATTTCGAATATCTTGGAGTTCGAGTCCTTCTTCCCCGATCCTGCCGTTATCAAGCTGGAGGAGAATTACCGCTGCACCAAGCAGGTGCTGGACTGCGCCAACACGCTTATCCGTAACAATCTCGGGCGTCGGGATAAAACGCTGCGAACCGACAAGGTCGGCACCTATCCCGTGCGCCTGCTTGCCATGCCGGGTGATGCTGAGGAGGCGGAGTTCATCGCCGACGAGATCGAAAAAATGCGTGCCGAGCATAACATGTCCTGGGAGGACTTCGCTGTGCTCTTCCGCGCGAATACGCAGAGCCGCACGCTGGAGACAGCCATGCGTGAGCACCGCATTCCCTACCGTATGGTGGGCAGCAAGAGCTTCTTCGACCGCCGAGAGGTGAAGGACCTGCTCAGCTACTTGCAGGTAATGGATAACCCGGAGGCGGACCTGCCTTTGTTGCGCATCCTGAATACTCCGCCGCGCGGCATCAGCACGAACACTGCTACCTTTGCCATCGACTGGAGCCGCGAGCACAAAAAGAGCCTTTGGGCTACCCTGCTGGACCTGTCTTTCCTCTCCGAGTGCTCCACCCGCTCCCAGAACAGCATCGCTGCTTTCACCGATCTCATTACACGCTACGGAACCGAATTTCAGCTCAGTGAGCGTCCTTTCGTGGATGTTCTGCAGGCCTTCCTCAACGAGATTGACTACGAGGGCTTCATTGCCAAAAACTGCAAGACGGATGCCGAACGCGACCGCCGCCTCTCTGCCATTGATGATATCAAGAACGGACTGCGCCGGTTCTGGCTCCCCGGTCATCGACTCTCGGACTTTTTGGCCGGGCTGGCTCTGGACGATGAGCGAGATGACGATGACATCGAGAAAAAGAGCGGCGTGTGCCTCATTACCATGCACGCCGCCAAGGGGCTGGAGTTCCCGCACGTCTATATCATCGGGGTGGAGGAGGGGCTGCTGCCCCACACCCGCGCGGTGGATGAAGGTCACCTGGACGAGGAACGTCGCCTGTTTTATGTAGGCATTACCCGTGCCCGGGAACGCCTCACCATGACCTACTGCGCCAAACGAACCCGCTACGGGCGGGAGGAGTCCTGCGCGCCCAGCAGTTTCATGCAGGAAATTCCCCACCGCCTCTACGAGTTTGTGGATTACGCTGCGCTGATGAAGGAACCCACCTCCGATGAGGAATGCAAGCAATTTTTCGATGACCTCCGCGCCCTCCTCGATTAGCTCTGTGTGAAAAGGGGCTTGCATTTCCGGTGTGCTTCTGATATTCTCGGGGTGTATGGAGGAACCTTCTTATCTCGAGGAATTGATTCGCGGTGGGGAGTCCGATTGCGTGGAATTCAAATCGGAGCGGCCCGCCTCTGATAAAAAGTATCTTAAAACGGTAGTCGCCTTTGCGAACGGCAAAGGCGGTCATCTGCTGTTCGGTATAGAGGACGGGGGGCGGCGTGTGGTCGGGGTTCCCGAGGATGAGGTGTTTCGTATGATGGATGCCTTGATCAACAGTGTGGCGGACTCATGCACCCCGCCCATTGTACCGGCTCAGCGTCTCTGCACCCTGCGCGGAAAGCGTGTCATTGAGCTGGAGGTGCTCCCGGGGCAGAACAAGCCTTATTACTTGCGTCGAGAGGGGATGCCGGACGGGGTCTATGTGCGGTCCGGTGCGACAACGCGGCGTGCTGAGCCGGAGCAGGTTCAGTCCCTCATTTTGCAGGGCAGAAACCTTTCCTACGATGAGCAGCCCACCGGTGCCCCGCCGCTCTCCCCGGAGGCGGTGGATGGGCTCTGCCGCCGTATCGGAAAACGTGCCGGCAAAACAGTTACCCCGGAGAACTTGGAGAGTTGGGGGGTGCTGGTTCGGCAGGGGGAGAACTTCCTTCCTACCCATGCCTTCGACCTGCTGGCCGGGCGCTCGACGCATTTTGCTAAGGTGTGCTGCGTTTCCTTTAGGAATACGCAGCAGGGAGTTCTTATCGACCGCATGGATGCGGAGGGGCCCATCGATGAGCAGGTGGAGCAAGCATTGAATTTCGTACTGAGGAATATCCGCCTCCGGATTCGGATTGAGGGGCCGAATCGGGGAGAGAATTACGAAGTTCCGGAAACTGCTCTGCGGGAGGCTATCGTGAACGCTGTGGTGCATCGCGACTATATGAATCAGTCCCCCATTCAGGTGGCGGTGTATGAAGATCGGGTGGAGATCGCCTCCCCGGGTGGATTGTATGGTAGCCTTACCTTGGAGAGAGTCTTGCAGGGTGCCTCGAGCTACCGAAATCGAGTGTTGGCGGGGATGTTCCTCGAGATGAAATTATTGGAGTTCTGGGGTGTCGGCATCAGCAAGATGCGCGAGGTATGCCGCGCTGCTGCAGTCTCCGAGCCGACCTTTGCTGATGACGGGGAGTCCTTTGTCGTGACCTTCCGCAGACAGGAGAATGCTGGGGAACCGGAGACCGTGCTCCCACCGCCGCCGGTACCCCGTCGCAAGCTGACCGCAAATGAGGTGGCTATTCTGAACTATTTGAAGGAGCACGAGAGTATCGCCAACAGGCAGGCTCGCGAGCTCACCGGGCTTAGTGTATCTCGGGTCGCTGCACTCCTTGCGCGATTGGCGAAAGAACAGTACATTGAGGTGTCGGGGGAGGCAAGAACACGTATCTATCGTCTTTCCGCCGCCCTTGGGGATGGCTTGTTGTCTCCTTCTTCAGAGGAAGAAAAGCAGGAAGAATAGGAAGAAAGGCAGGGTAAGAGTGGATGATTTTACCCCCGCTTTGTGTTGTCTGCGGGTGGATTCCGATTTTTTCCGTCCTGCCGCGCTTTTGGCTTCACAAACGGCGCAGAACGTGCTAAAGTGGGCTCATGGCAAATAAACCTGTAGTTCTGATCATCCGCGATGGCTGGGGCCGCAATCCCAAGGGCCCGCAAGCCGCTCAGCAGACCGGCGATGCCACGGTGCTCGCCGACACTCCTTTCACTGACAAGTTGCTGGCTACCTGCCCGCACACCATGCTCGGGGCCTCCGGGCAGGACGTGGGTCTGCCGGACGGGCAGATGGGTAACTCCGAGGTGGGTCACCTGAACCTCGGCGCCGGCCGCGTGGTCTACCAGGACCTCTGCCGCATCACCAAGGCGATTGAGGATGGCTCGCTGGCTAAAAACCCGGTCATTACCGAGGCCTTCGCCAAGGCAGTCGGCAGCCGGCTGCATCTGCTCGGTCTCGTCTCCGACGGCGGCGTGCACTCCCACATCGACCACCTCATCGGCATCGTCAGGATCGCTGCGGCGGCGGGGGTGAAGGACATCATGATCCACTGCATCACCGATGGCCGCGACACCGACCCGAAGAGCGGTGCCGGTTTCCTGAAGCAGTTGCAGGACGCCGTGGCTCCCTGCGGTGCCAAGATTGCTACCGTGGTCGGGCGCTTCTACGCCATGGACCGCGACAAGCGCTGGGACCGCGTGAAGGTGGGTTGGGACGCCATCGTGCTGGGCCGCGGAGAGGCCTGCACCTGCACGCCCGCCGAGTACGCCGCCAAGTCCTATGAGTCCGGCACGACGGACGAGTTCCTGCTGCCGGCGGTGTTCTGCGAGGCGAACACGCAGCGCGTTCGCGACAACGATGTGGTCTTCTTCTTCAACTTCCGCGCCGACCGCGCCCGCGAGTTCTCCCGCGCGCTGCTGTACCCGGACTTCGACGGATTCGACCGCGAAGTGCAGCCCAAGGTGCACTACATCACCATGTCGGAGTACGAGGCTTGCTACCCCTCTCCCATCGTCTTCCCGCAGGAGATGCTCACCAACATTTTCGGCGAGGTCGTCTCCAAGGCCGGGCTCAAGCAGCTCCGCATCGCCGAGACGGAAAAGTACGCCCATGTGACCTTCTTCTTCAACGGCGGCGTGGAGAATCAGTACGAGGGCGAGGATCGCATCTTGGTGCCCTCCCCGCGCGAGGTTGCTACCTATGACCAAAAGCCCCAGATGAGCGTGGCCGAGGTGGCGGACAAGTTCGTGGAGGCCATTGACAAGTACGACGTGGCTATCATGAACTTCGCCAACCCGGACATGGTGGGCCACACGGGCTTCCTGAAGGCCGGTATCGCTGCCTGCGAGGCGGTGGACAAGGCGCTCGAGAAGTGCGTCACTAAGATCCGCGAGCTGGGCGGCTGCTGCCTCATTTGCGCGGACCACGGCAACTGCGAGAACATGCTGAACCCCGATGGCTCGCCCAACACGGCCCACACCACCAACTTGGTCGACCTGATTTACTGCGGCCCCGACCAGGCGGAGGTAACCATGACCGATGGTATTCTGGCGGACATCTCGCCCACCCTGCTGCACTTGCTCGGCATTCCCCAGCCTGCTGAGATGACCGGCCACACCCTGGTGACCAAGGCGTAATTCCTACCGTACACGCTGCCCCGCGAGGGCAGCGGAATGTGAAGCGCGGCAACTTTTTCGGCGTTGCCGCGCTTCCTGCTTGACAATACGGGTGCATGGTGTAGAGTGGGAGGGTAACGAAACACCGGAATATGGCTACGATACGTCCTTTTGCCGCGATACGGCCGCCGAAAGCATATGCGGAGCAGGTTTCCTGCCTGCCGTATGATGTGATGAACCACGATGAAGCCTGCGCCATGGCTGCGGGTAATCCCACCTCTTACCTGCACATTTGCCGCGCCGACATTGACACGAGCGAGGCAGCGATTCACGAGCCGGAGACCTACGAGAAGAGTCGGCAGAATCTGGAGGATTTTCTGCGTCGAGGGGTATTGGTGCGGGAGGCGAAGCCTTGTTACTACATCTACCGTCAGATCATGTGGGGGCGGGTGCAGACAGGCATCGTGGGCTGCGCCGCCGTGGATGAGTATCTTGATAACACCATCAAGAAGCACGAGCTGACCCGCAAGGAGAAGGAGCAGGATCGTATTTGCCATTTCGATGCCTGCTCCTGCCAGACGGAGCCGGTGTTCTTGGCTTACCGCAAGCACGAGGGCATCGCCACTGCCGTGCGCGAGTGGATCAAGTTCCACAAACCGGAGTATAACTTCACCTCCGAGGACGGGGTGACCCACATCCTGTGGCCCGTGGACGACGACGCGGTGATTGACGAGATCCGCCGGGGCTTCGAGGAGGTGCCGACGCTGTATATCGCGGATGGTCATCACCGCACGGCCAGCAGCGCTGCTGTGTCCGCCCTGCGCCGCAAGCAGCACCCGGACTACACGGGACGGGAGGAGTTCAATTACCTGATGGCGGTGACCTTCTGTGATGAAGATCTGTTCATCATGGACTATAACCGTGTGGTGATGGACCTGAACGGCATGAGCGAGCCTGCGTTCCTGGAGGCCGTGCAGCAGAAGTTTGACGTGCAGTCCCTTCCGGAGGGTCAGTCCGCTGCGCCGCCGCGTAAACACAGCTTCGGGATGTTCTTGGGCGGTCGCCGTTATGTGATTACCGCCAAGCCGGGCACCTACGATGAGGCCCACCCCATCGAGAGCCTCGATTGCGCCATCCTGCAGGCAAATCTGCTGGCACCTATCCTGGGCATTGAGGACCCGCGTACCAGCCCGCGCATTGACTTTGTGGGCGGCATCCGCGGACTTGCGGAGCTCGAGTCGCGTGCCGGTGCGTCCGGTGTGGCCTTCGCTCTCTACCCCGTTACCATGGAGGACCTGTTCCGCGTGGCTGACAGCGGGGAGATCATGCCGCCCAAGTCCACCTGGTTCGAGCCTAAGCTGCGCTCCGGTCTGTTTGCTCACGAGATCGAGCGTTGATGCCCTTTAACCCTTTTGCTCAATAGAACGAATATGAAGATACTCATCCCCACGAAACTGGACACCGCCGCTGCGGCCCAATTGCAGGCCGCCGGTTATGAAGTGGTGCAGAATGACAGCGACCCGATCGACGCCCAAGTGGCCGCCAACCCTGATGCCGTCGGACTCATCGTGCGCTCCGAGAAGGTCACACCCGCCATCATCGATGCCCTGCCGGGACTCAAGTGCGTCATCCGCGCAGGCGCCGGTTATGATAACATTGATTACGTCTACGCCCGCACCAAAGGCATTGATGTGATGAACACCCCGGGTGCCAACTCCAACGCCGTGGCCGAGGAGGTCATCGCGCTCATCTTGGCGGCGTATCGCCACATCATCCCGGGCGATGTGACCACCCGCGCGGGCGAGTGGAACAAGAAGAAGTACATGGGCCGCGAGCTGACCAAGAAGACCATCGGCATCCTCGGTCTGGGTAATATCGGGCGCCTGCTCGTGAAGCGTCTGCAGGGCTTCGAGTGTACCATTTTGGGCTACGACCACTTCCTCTCCCGCCAGCGCGCACTGAATATCGGCGCCACCCCTGCCACGGTGGAGGAGATTTTCTCCACGGCGGATATCATCTCGCTGCATGTGCCCGGTGGTCCCTCCACCAAGGGCATGATAAATGCGGACCTCATCGCCAAGATGAAGGATGGTGCCATGCTGATTAACTGCGCCCGCTACGGCGTGGTGGACGAGGACGCACTGCGCGCAGCTAAGGCGGCGGGCAAGAAGATTATTTACTGCACGGATGTGCACCCCAAGGACACTGCGGCCATGCAGCCCAGCGCGGATGTGGCGGATGTGCTGGAGCCGCACTTGGGTGCCAACACCAAGGAGGCTAACAAGAAAGCCGCCCTGCGCGCCGCTGCCCAGATGATTGCCTACTTTGCGGACGGCGATACGAGCTGCGTGATCAATGCCGAGAAACCGGAGGGGCTGAACCCCGCTCACCTTCAATTGGCCGCCATGCTCGGCTCCTTGGCCTACCGCGCCGCGGGCTGCGCGCCCATCCGCCGCATCGAGTGCACGTTCTACAATAACCTGCGCTCCTTCCGTAAGTGGTTCACCCCGTGGATTCTGCAGGGTGCCGTTCCGGGTGCGGAGCATGGCCTGATGCCCGCCGCGGCAGAGGCTTCCCTTCGGGAGCACGGTATCACCTTCAAGGCCCGCGAGCCCATGGATGACAAGTTGTATGATGACGCTCTCACGCTCGACCTCTTCACGGAGGAGAAGGGCGAGCAGCGCAAAACCAGCGTGCGCGGCATGGTGGTGGACGGCACGCCCGTTATCTCGCGCATCGACGCCTTCGACCGCCTCTATGCCTCCCTCGCCGGGAATACTCTCGTGCTCCGTTACCCGGACCGTCCCGGTGTGATGGCGTCTGTCGGTCAGATACTCGCCGAGGCCGGTATCAATATCGACAATATCGTCGCGCCTAAGGACCACGCTTCCGGAGACGCCCTTGCTTTCATCAAGACAGACAAGAGCATTGACGAGGCTATGGTGCAGGCCATCGGCACCGTCATCCGTGCCAAGCAGGCTTTCTTCCTCTGCCTGTAACACCCTCCCTGCTCACCCCCATGCCTCGCGTGTGGGGGTGAGTCATGCGTTTTTTTGCTTGACTTTTTTAAGGCAGGCTGTTATGCTCCCTGCATAACCTCCCCCGCTTAGGGCCGGAATCCGTTGATTGCGGCAACTGCGCACATGGGGAGGGTTTTGTTTTAGCCTTTGCCGGGACACTCAGGTCGTAGAGCCTTCTTTAACGTGGTTCATTTTATCCCTCCCGGGGTGTATCTGTTTCCTTCTCACTTTGCGGAAGGAGTGCTTCCAAACAGGCCTTCATGTTTTTTGTGAATCGGGCTCCGATGTAGGTGCAGCTTGCCTTGAGTATCTCGTCTGTCGCAGCCTCCGGGCCCAGTGAGGTTCGGGCGAGTTGCAGGAGCTCCTGAAGTTCATTCGGCGGAATGTCCTCTGCTTTGCGGTCTCCTTTAGTGCGGATTCGCACGGTCGGCTGATCCGGGAGGCGCAGAACACAACAGAGTCCGGAGTTTACTTCTATATCGTCCATGATGAGCTGCTCGGCTTTGAGGAGGGAGCGAATCGCCGCCTCCACCTTGCGCGGGGCAGAGGAGTGTGCGAGCTTGGCGAGGCGGCTGTACAGATAGTGCACACACACCGGCCCCTCCGCATAGACGAGATTCAGTATTTCCTGCTTCATCGTGCCGGGACTCATCTCGAACAGGTAGGGTAGCGGGGCCTGCGGTAGGTAGTACTCGTAGGTCTCGGCCTTCCCCTGTAACCCGGGGGCGGTAGGTTTCGCCGCCTCGGGAACAGGGGGCTCGATGATTTCCGGGGCGGGTTCCGCCATATCCTGCCGGAGCTTGGCTTGGGGCGGTGTGATACCTTCTTTCTCCAGCGCCAGTAACTGTTCGTGCAGCGCTTTGACGCAGGCTTCCCGGTTCCTCCACCAATCCACAGACCAGACACGCAGGACATTCCAACCCAGATGATGCAGGATACCACTGCGTTGCACGATGCGGTCTCTTGCTGTGGCGGCCGAGGCGTAGTTTTCTCCATCTGTCTCGATGGCTGCCAGCATAAAGTCCGGTTCGTCACGGCGCAGGACCGTGATATCCAGCTTATACTGTGATGCCCCGCTGTTTTTGCGAACCGTCCATCCCAGAGCGGTTAAATCCGCTGCGAGGGATTCTATCATATGGTTGGATCTTGCCTGCTTCTCGGTTTCGGCTTGCTCAGAGTTATTCCCTGAGCACAGGCGAGCATAGCGGAGGAAGCTGCCCAGGTCCTGACCACCCCGGGCTTTCACCGTGGATGAGACACCGGGCAACGAGGTGAACACGTGCATGCGCGAGCGAGCACGCGTGATGGCCACATTCAGTCGCCGCTCCCCGCCGCTTTGATTCAACGGCCCGAAGTTTTGCCGGACCTGCCCGTGTTCATCCGGGCCGAAGGTTGTGGAGAAATAGATGACGCCGCGTTCATCTCCCTGTACATTTTCCAGGTTTTTCACAAAGACGGCGTCTTTGTTATCCTCGGCGAAATAGGGCTCCAGCTCGGCGTCCTTTCGGCGGGCTTTTTCCAGCATGTCTTCGATGAGAACCTGCTGTTGCGAGTTGAAGGTGACAATGCCGATGGAGGTGTCCTCGTTATACTCGAATCCAGGCGCCTTGAGTACTGCCAGCACATGCGCCACCAGAGCCGCCGCCTCCTGCTCATTCGTGTGATCCGAGGAGTGGTAAATGCCCTTGACGGGGTGGTAGACCAAGGCCGCATCTCCGGCCACGGGAGCGGGGAAGGTGGTGAGCTTACCGCCGTAATAGTGTTGGTTGGAGAAGGCAATGAGGGATTCTGACTTGCTGCGGTAGTGCCAGGTAATCTGCTTTTCCGGTATATTACATGCAAGACATTCGTCCAGGATGCTCTCCCTATCCCTCTCCGGGTCATCGGCATCGCTGTCTGCGGCATTGAAGAACCCCGTGGGCGGCATTTGCTTGGGGTCGCCGACAATGACGGCACTCCGTGCTCGGCCCAAGGCACAGATGGCATCGCATACGGGGATCTGGGAAGCCTCGTCGAAGATCACGAGGTCGAAGGGCTCGCTCTCTGCTGCCAGGTATTGCGCAACGGAAATGGGACTCATCATGAGACAGGGCTTGAGAAGCGGCAGAATATGCGGCATGCTGTCTAACATTCGGCGGATGGGCAGAATGTCCTTCTCCTTCTGTTTGGTGCTTTCCCGGCGCAGCAGTTGCAGGTCCTCACCGTGTTGCAGCGCCTGTGAGGCACGCGTGGCCAAAAGGATGCGCACTTGTTCTCTGCACAGTTTGCGCACCTCCGCATCCTTCTCTGCGAACTCTCGCAATTTGGTCTCATAGAGAGGTGCGGAAAAGCGGTTGAGGGTCGGGTTGGTGTCTAACATGTGACGGATCATCTGACGGCTCAGATTAACGCGGCACGCCGTCTCGAACTTGCCTGCCGGCACTTGACCGCGCACCAGTGCCTCGACCAAATGCGCGCCCCGTGCGCCGCTGTTCCGAGCGGCTTCATTCCACAGTGCGATGTCATGCCAGCGGTTACGGATGTTCAGCAGCTCCTGTGCCCATTGAGCCGGGGAGGTGTTCGCCAAGCCCCGCGCTGCGGCGGGGGAGCAACCCAGTAGGGTGTCCAGTTTATTCAACAGCGGGCTGAGCTTCTCCTGCTCTGCATTCCACGCTGTCAGAGCCTTGTGGGCTTCTCCTGACGGTGAGGTGAGGTCATGCAGTATCATCTCTGCCTCCGGCGCCTTTTGTATCAGGTTCGCCAAACGCTTCGCCCGGTTTTCCGCCTCGGCAAGATGCTCGGCGGTGGTATCCGCACTGGCGTGTAAATAGGCCGGAATCTCTTTCTGCGCCTGCGTCAGGCTCTCGATCTGTTTGCCCAGGACAGCCAGGGTCTCGAGGTCTTTTTGACAGTCGGGTTTCTCGCGACACCCGGCCAAGGCCTGCAAGCCTTTCTCCACTCGTTTAACCTTGAAAGAACGTGTCAGGAAGTTAGCAAGTTTGCTTTCTACCCATGTTCGTTGCAGATCCGCCAGTTCCGGGGCAGTGTAGGCACTCTCCGGGTAGGGCAGGGACAGCGTGCTCCTCAGCCGGCGGCATTCCTCCGCGCGTTGTACGAGTAGCTCCAGCTCTCCCAAGGTCTTTGCCGCAGCCCCCGGTAACAGCGGGGTAAGGTCGCGTCCGTTAGCTTCTGTAGCCAGCTCCGCGAGTTCTCGAAGTAGCTCGGGCTGCATATCCTCCGCTCCTGCTGCCCGTCGCAGGTTTGTGCCTGCCTCGGCCTTGGTCGTGCGCTTGATGAATTCCTCCAGGGTGCGGACCAGTTCCTCCTCCCGAGTGGATGTATATTCGGTTGCCTTCAGATCCTCGGCACAGCCCGGCATCAGATCGGCCACGGGTATAAAATGCTGCTCCAGCTCGCGCGCGCATTCCGTCAGCTCACGGATGCTCTCGGCGTTTCGGGTGCCGGGGTCGCCGTCCATGGGAACGAAGTAGGGCAAATCAGCGTGTTGTGCAGCCAGACAGATGTGCCGGAAAACGGACTCGCCGTCCGGCGTGGGGCGGTGCAGTTCGTAGGGGAGCATGTCCAGCTCGTAGCGCAGCTTCTCCAGTTCATAGTTGCGCAGGTCCCAGGGAACGGACGGGAACTTTTGCCCGGCGAGTTGAAGGGCCTCATTGAGGGAGTCCAACACGCGGCGGCGGCCGGCCTTGCCGGAATGCAGCTCCAGGCAGAAGGGCGCAACTCCGATTTGCCGCAGCTTCTTGGCGACAGCCTCCAGCGCTACCGCCTTCTCTGCCACAAAGAGAACCCGCTTACCGTGTGCCAGACAATGTGTGATCATGTTAGCGATGGTCTGGCTCTTTCCTGTACCGGGAGGGCCTACCAGCACAAAGCTCTTGCCCTGTTCGGCGGAGAGGATAGCCGTTAACTGGGAGGAGTCGGCATCCAGTGGTACAAATAGATTCCTCAGCGTCAGCTCGGAGTCCAGTCGCTTCGGGTCGGGAAAATCGTTCGGCAGACAGATGGACTCTGCTTCGCTGCCGGCTATCCGTCGCACGATGGGGCTGCGCATCAGTAGCTCCTGTTTATCCTTCAGGTCACGCCACATGAGGTAGCGGGCAAATGAGAAGAGTCCGATGGCGCAGGTGTCTGATACCTCCCAGCCTGCGAGACCTGATATGGCGGAGCGCAGGCAGTCAAAGATGTCTTCTACATCCACTCCGTGTTCATCAGTTGGCAGATCGCCTTCCAGCTCTGGTATGGAGATGCCGTAGTTCTGCCGAAGGTGCTCCAGAAGCGTGGCGTTGATGCGTGTCTCGTCTTCCGTGCTCATGATGCGGAATCCGCTGCGCGCGCTCTTGCGGGAAATTTTTACCGGAATGAGCAGGATCGGGGCTTCATACTGTCCGTCACCCACGCGCTCCGGGTTCGGGTCGTTCCATTTCAGAAATCCGCAGGCAATGAAGAGCGCATTAACACCGGTCTCTTCTTCCTCTCTGCGCGCTGCTTTGTACAGACCGGAAAGCGCCGTATTGAGCTTTGCCGGTGTCATGCTGAGCAGTATCTCTCCCCGTTGGAACATGTGGTCGGCATTCTCTCGCAGGGTGGCTTCTCGGTATTCGTCAGACATGCTTTGGCGGGTTCCCTCATTGCTCCACACACTGCCGGACAAGCCCTTGAGGGTGAAAATCGAGCCGAGGGACAGGAGATCCTCCAGCATGGCTACATTGGGCACATGGAGCTGAAAGCATCCGCCGCGTCTACCCCCGGCGGAGCGGTTCAACAGGGGATTCGAGATGCTCAGGTTGAGTTGCCGCCGCTGCCATTGCTCCGGCTTGCTGACGGTCTTCTTTTCTCCGCCTTTGACGGTCATGTAGATGCGTTTCGGCCCGCTCTCTCCCCTGCCGCCGAAGACGGGGCGTATCCCCAGCTCTGCCCAAGTGCGTCGTACATCGACGGTGATAAAATAGTCCCCGTCCTTCATCGTCGAGATGGTATGCAGGGCGGAGGACGCAGCCATATCGAGCGAGCGATTGCCCTCATCCTCGCTGTCCTCACCCGGTGTCATGATGGTGGCTTCGATGGGCAATATATCCCGCTGTCGAACATAGTTGCGTATCGTGCCGACCATCGGCATGGTGGGCGCATCCAGGCGTCTGTCCTCCATCCAAACACCGACGAAGGCGTGATCCTTTGTGATGAATAACAGAGGGTTGAGGCCGAGCCGGATCAGGATGGCGGCGATCAGTAGGGTGGAGTCGAGACAGGTGGAGCATTGCTCCTGCTGAATGATGGAGGGGATGCGGATACGCTGGCCCACGCCCTCCGTCCTATACGAATCCTTCGGCGCCAGGTTGTATTTTATTTTGCGGCGGAGCAGTGCGTTCCACATCGCATTCACAGCATCGAATACGGACGATTTGTCCTCGTAGCCGGGGAA